>NZ_JASGDQ010000105.1:0-14702 GCF_047607185.1 Nocardioides sp.
GCTGGAGTCGTTGTGTGAGAACTCCAATCCCAGCCCCACAAGCCCCATCCGTCACAGACGCCACGCCGGTCACACCGCCACGTTTCCCCAGGTCACAACGCCATCAGTCGACCTTTCCGGCGCCCTGGTGCACTGCCGAGCATCGTCGGGCGACCGCCGACGTTCGATCCCGCGACCGCACCTGACAGACCCGGGGACCTCCTCGTCCAGTGGCTGCTCGCCGCGATCGAGGCCGGCGCCCCGGAGCCGCACGCCGTGACCCTGTCCACGGCCAACTCCGATGGTCCGGACGCGCGGGTCCTCCTCCTCAAGGACGTGGCGCCGGAAGACACCTGCTCCTTCGCGACCAGCAACGAGTCGGCCAAGGGGAAGCCGGGCACGCGGCACCAGTGCCATGGCCGTCGCGTTGGCCGGTCGGCAGAGCACGCCAACCCAATCCGAGGTCGATTGCCTCGACAGGATCGCCGCGGCGACCAACCTGCTGGCGGACGCCGACGGTGAGCCTGGCTGCGAGAATCGGGGCCATGTCCGAGCGCAAGCAGTTCAACACCTCCCTGACCGAGCCGGCGCGTCAGCGGCTGGCCACGTTGGCTGAGCAGCGCGGCGTCTCCCGCGACTCGCTCGTCGAGGAGATCCTGCGCGGCTACGCCGCAGGCGACCCGACGGTGCAGCGCGAGGACTGGGTTCGGGTGCCGTTCCGGATCGACGCCGACGTGCTCACCGCCGCGCAAACCGAGGCGAAGCGGCGTGGCGAGAAGCTCTCCGAGGCGCTCCGTCAGCGCATCGACGCGCTCTTCGAGGCGTAGGTCGACTCGGGTCAGCGGCCGGCCAGCAGCCGATCGCACTCCTCGATCAGCCGCCGTCGGATCGGAGCGGCGCTCTCGGCGAAGCGACGCTGGAGGGCGGCGTACTCCTGCTTGCCGGCGGGTGTCTCGACCCGGATCGGCGTCCAGGGCTCGCCGGTCGGGTCGAGGGTGGTGCCGGTCAGGTCGTAGGGCGCAGCGCGCATGTCGAGGATCCGGATGTCCCAGGCCAGCTCGAACGCATCCGCGACCAGGTCCGAGCAGATCAGCGGCGAGAGCCGGAAGGCGTGCTTGTAGAGGTCCATATTGCCGTGCAGGCAGCCGGGCTGCTCGAAGTCGGGCCGATCGCCGGCCGCAGGGGAGTGGGCGTTGCGCGGGATCGCGTCGGGTGTGAAGAACCGGAAGGCGTCGAAGTGGGAGCACTGCAGCCGGTGTGACTCGACCACGACGTCGGTGGCGGCGGCCCCGAGCCGGAGCGGGACCGGGTGGCGGGTCTCCTCGGCCCGGTAGACCATCGCCCACTCGTGCATCCCGAAGCAGCCGAAGTTGCCCTCGCGAGAGGCGGTGGCGGCCAGCAGCCGGCGCAGCGCCGTCACCAGCGGCCGCTTCTGCGAAGGCAGCGTGTCCGAGCCGGGCTCCCAGCGCAGCAGCTGGGCTGGCCGGAAGGAGTAGTAGGAGAACATGAAGTCGTGGACCGGGTGCTTGATGCCCTCCCGGCGCCGCTCCAAGTGGGGCCCGACGTACGGCAGGAGTCGACCACGATAGTCGGCGGTTCGGGCCTTCCAGTCCTCGCGCTCCAGCTCTTCCATGACTTCTCAGCCTAACGCCGGAGATCGGCCGGCGCCCCCGAGACCGCTATGCGCGGATGTGATGAAATGGCCATCACCCCGGACCAACTGAACCTTGGTCCGGGGTGATCTACGTGTGCCGGCGTTAGCAGCGGGCTGCCATGTAGCCTTGTGACATCCACGGTCGGACATCCAGTACGAAGGCGGAGCAGTAGCCCTTGGCGGCGTATTGCCTGGCGATCCACCGGTGGACCGTAACCGCCGCGCTGAGCACGATCCGCAGCGGACCCGGCACCCAGGCCGGAGTTTTGATGCCGCGACCCTGCCCCATCGCCTTGGTCTCCGCCTTGTTCAGCTTGACGGTGCAGCGGCCATTCGAGCAGTTGCCCGTGACCGCCTCCGCCTTGGGCGGGGCCATGACCAGCAGTCCCACCGAGAACAGCGTCGCGAGGATCGCGAGCACGATCCCTTTGCGCTGGATACTTCGAACTTCCATCTTCTTTTCCTTTCTGGTGGGTTGAACATCGCTTTGATTGAGGCGATGTGTTCAACTTGTAAGTAGGTTACGCGTTCAACTGAACACTGTCAACAAGTGAAACGGAGTGTTCAAGATATGGCGCTGGACGACGAAGGTCGACGGCGTGCCGCCGCGACGAAGCGGGAGCGCACTCTGGAGCGGATTGACGACGCTGTCGAGCGCCTGCTGGACAACGGCGTAGCGCCCTACGACTTGAACATGCGTCAGGTCGCCCGCGAGGCCGAGGTGTCGCCGGCGACGCTCTACCGGTACTACGACGACATGCCGACGTTGCTCCAACGCGCACGTGACAAGCCCAGCATCGCCAGAAGGATCGGCGAGTACCTCGGATTGCTCGAGGACCGCTCGACGGGACGTGAAGACCCGGAGCAGATGTCGTTGCGGACCGTCGATTCCGACGACCTCGGTCTCGCGATCTTCCGCTACGACGAAGGCAGGAACGGTGACCAGGTGACCCTGTCGGCTCGCGAGGTGCGGTTGCTGTTGCTGTTGGCCGAGGGCTGGTCGACCGATCGGGTCGCCGAGGAGATGCAGATCTCGGCTGGTACCGCGCGCTCGATCCTGAGAATGATTCGGGAAAAGATGCGCGAGGAGCCACGAACCGAGCACGATGAGGGGTTGGATCTCGCCGGCCTCGACCAAGTCGAGTAGCTCCCGCCCGGCCCCAGGACCTGAATCACCTTCGCCGAGGCGGTCGCCCGCCTGGTCGCACCCTGGCCCGGATAGGGTTTGACGGTGCGCATCGCGAGGTTCTCCATCGACGTCCCCGGCGGCCAGAGCGACCCCGCCTACGGGGTGCTGAGCGGCGAGGTCGACGACTACGGGCAGCCGGCCGAGGACGCAGTCGTGGTCGGCCTGGCCGGCGACCCGCTCTACGCCGGCGTCAAGCCGCTCGACCAGACCTTCCCGATCGGCGAGGTCCGGCTGCTGGCGCCGGTGCTGCCGCGCAGCAAGGTGGTCGCCATCGGCAAGAACTACGCCGACCACGTGGCCGAGATGAAGGGTGTCACCGGCGGTGACACGCCGACCGAGCCGCTGTTGTTCCTCAAGCCGAACACCTCGGTGATCGGCCCCGGCGACACCATCGTCAAGCCGGTCCAGACCGACAACCTGCACTACGAGGGCGAGCTGGCCGTCGTGATCGGCCGGATCTGCCGCGACGTACCGCCCGAGAAGGCGGCCGACGTGGTCTACGGGCTCACCGTCGCCAATGACGTGACCGCGCGCGACCTGCAGGTCAAGGACGGCCAGTGGAGCCGGGCGAAGGGGTTCGACACCTTCTGCCCGCTCGGCCCGTGGATCGAGACCGAGCTGTCCCTCGACGACGTCAGGGACGGGCTGCGACTGCAGACCTTCCGCAACGGCGACGTTGTCCAGGACGGCTCGACCAGGGACCTCATCTTCGACATCCCCACCCTGATCGCCCACGTCACCAGCGTGATGACGCTGCTGCCCGGCGACGTGATCCTGACCGGCACGCCGTCCGGCGTCGGTCCGATGGAGCCCGGCGACGAGGTGGAGGTCGTGGTCGAGGGCATCGGTGCCCTCACGAACAAGGTAGGAGCACGCGCATGACCGTCCGGGTGAGGATGGCCCCCAGCCCGACCGGCAGCCCACACGTCGGCATGATCCGCACGGCCCTCTTCAACTGGGCCTTCGCGCGCCACCACGGCGGCACGTTCGTCTTCCGCATCGAGGACACCGACAAGGAGCGCTCCACGCAGGAGTCGCTCGACGCGATCATCGACCTGATGCGCTGGCTCGGCCTCGACTGGGACGAGGGCCCGGAGGTGGGCGGCCCGTACGCGCCGTACTTCCAGAGTGAGCGCGGCGACCGCTACGCCGACGCCCTCGCCCGGCTGCTCGACGGTGGCTATGCCTACCGCTGCTACTGCACGGCCGAGGAGGTCAAGGAGCGCACCAAGGGCGCCAAGGTCCAGGGGTACGACGGCCACTGCCGTGACCTGAGCGCCGACCAGGTCGCCGCCTTCGAGGCCGAGGGCCGGCCGGGCGTGCCGCGCTTCCGGATGCCGGAGGGCTCGATCACCTGGCAGGACCTGGTCCGCGGCGAGATCACGTTCGAGACCCAGTTCGTCCCGGACTACGCGCTGGCGCGCGCCAGCGGCGACCCGCTCTACACGTTGGTCAACCCGGTCGACGACGCCGCGATGAGGATCACCCACGTGCTGCGCGGCGAGGACCTGCTGTCGAGCACGCCCCGGCAGATCGCCCTCTACGACGCGCTCAAGGAGCTCGGCATCGCCGAGCAGACCCCCGAGTTCGGCCACCTGCCCTACGTCATGGGCGAGGGCAACAAGAAGCTCTCCAAGCGCGACCCGGAGGCGCACGCGCTGGCCTATCGCGACCAGGGCTATCTCCCCGAGGGCCTGCTCAACTACCTCGCGCTGCTGGGCTGGGCGATCGCCGCGGACCGCGACGTCTTCTCGATGGAGGAGATGGTGGCGGCGTTCGACATTCGCGACGTCAACCCCAACCCGGCCCGCTTCGACCTCAAGAAGTGCGACGCCATCAACGCCGCCCACATGCGGCTGCTCTCCGTCGAGGAGATCACCAACCGGGCGCTGCCCTACCTCAAGCGCGACGGCGTGCTCACCGACCCGGTCTCGCCCGCCGACCAGCAGTTGCTGGAGCTGGCCATGCCGTTCGTCGCCGAGCGGATCAACAAGCTCACCGAGGCCTCGGCCATGCTGGGCTTCCTCTTCGTCGAGGAGGCCGACTTCACGCTGGACGCCGAGGACCGCGCCAAGCTGGTCGAGACCGACGACGGCCAGGCGGCCGTCCAGGCGGCGTACGACGCGCTGCGCAGTTGCGAGCCGTGGTCCGCGGCCGCCATCTCCGACGCGCTGACCACCGCCCTGGTCGAGGAGATGGGCCTCAAGCCGCGGGTGGCGTTCGGGCCGGTGCGGGTCGCGGTCACGGGCAGGCGGGTGAGCCCGCCGCTGTTCGAGTCGCTGGAGCTGCTCGGCCGGCAGCGCTCACTCGGGCGGCTGCTCGCCGTCCTGTCGTGATGACACCGGGGCTCGCCTACCAAGAGCTGCACCGAGGGGGCAGCGCCAGTTGGTGGCGGGCCCTGCTCGGCGTCGTCACCGAGTTCCTGCTGTTCTTCCTCGTCCCGCTCGGCATGTCGATCCCCGTCATTGTCTGGCTGCTGGTGCGCGGCCTCGACCAGGACGGGGTGACGACGTGGCTGTCGTTCGACCCGGTGACGCCCGGCAACCTGGCGTTCCTCAACCTGACCCTGGCCGCGATGATCCCGGTCACCATGCTGGTGACCTTCCTGTGCCACGGCTGGCTCAAGCCCGGCTGGATCGCCTCGGTCGCGGGCCGGATCCGGTGGCGGTGGCTGGCCGTGTGCCTCGGGCTGGCCGTGGTCGCCCTCGTCGCGACCCTGGTGGTCTCGGTAGTGCTGCCCAGCGGCGGCGACGACCTCGGCGGCTCGGTCAACGAGTGGACCTCGCGCTCGTGGGAGTTCCTGCTGGTGATCCTGCTGCTGACACCGCTGCAGGCGGTGGGGGAGGAGTACGTCTTCCGCGGCTACCTCACCCAGGCCGTCGGAGGTGTCACCCGCGGCCGTTGGCTGGCGGTGCTGGTGCCGGCGCTCATCTTCGCGCTGGCGCACGGCACGCAGTCGGCTCCGGTCTTCATCGACCGCTTCGCCTTCGGCCTCGTCGCCGGTGTCCTGGTGATCATGACCGGCGGCCTCGAGGCGGGCATCGCCATGCATGTGCTCAACAACCTGCTGGCGTTCGGTCTCGCGCTCTTCTTCGGCGACCTGACCGAGACGCTGCAGGCCGACGGCGGCAGCTGGTGGATGATCCCCGCGACGCTGACTCAGTCGCTGGTCTATCTGGGCCTCGCCGGGTACGCCGCCCGGCGCCTCGGCATCGCGCGTCGTACCGCCGACACCGTTTTGGTCGCCTCCGCTGCCCCCGTGTAGTGTTCTCCACCGGTCCGGAAGCCCTCAGGGCGACCTCGGATCGATGGCCTATGGTGTAATTGGCAACACGACTGATTCTGGTTCAGTTATTCTAGGTTCGAGTCCTAGTAGGCCAGCGGATCCCCGTCAGGAGGCGGGGATTTGGTGTGAAACCGGCTGTTTGGCTAGTGTTTCGCAAGTTGTCCGAGGACGACACCGTGCAAGCCCCCGTTGTGTAGCGGCCTAGCACGCCTGCCTCTCACGCAGGTAGCGCCGGTTCGAATCCGGTCGGGGGTACCACGCGCACCGGGCTCGGGTCTCGGGGTCGGGGAACTCCGCCGCGGCGTTGACGAAGGCGCGCGCAGGCCGTGTCCGATTTCCGCCAGAGTCGACCAGTGGCCTCGGGCAGGATGAAGGCATGTCACTCGACGCCGAGATCTGCTATCGGGCGGTGCGCAGCCGCGACCGACGGTTCGACGGCGTCTTCTTCACCGCCGTGCACACTACCGGCATCTACTGCCGGCCCTCCTGCCCGGCGCGCACTCCCGCGTTCGCCAATGTCACCTTCCACCCCAGCGCGGCGGCCGCGCAGGCCGCCGGCTACCGGGCCTGCAAGCGCTGCCTGCCCGACGCCATGCCGGGCAGTCCGGAGTGGGACGTCGCGGCGACGGTCGCCGGCCGGGCCATGCGGCTCATCGCCGACGGCGTCGTCGACCGCGACGGTGTCGACGGCCTCGCCCGACGGGTCGGCTACACGCCGCGTCACCTCACCCGGCTGCTCACCGCGGAGCTCGGCGCCGGACCGCTCGCGCTGGCGCGGGCCCGGCGCGCTCAGACCGCCCGGGTGCTGATCGAGACCACCTCGCTGTCCTTCGCCGAGGTCGCGTTCGCGGCCGGCTTCGCCAGCGTCAGACAGTTCAACGAGACGATCCGCGAGGTCTACGACGCCACGCCGTCGGCGCTGCGGGGCAGCCGCGGCCAACGCTCCGCCGCGGGCAGCATCACCATGCGGCTCGCCGTGCGCACGCCGTTCGCCGGCCGCGCGCTGCACCGCTTCCTCGCCGACCACGCCGTTGCCGGCCTCGAGATCGCCGAGGAGGACGGCTACGCCCGCACCCTCGACCTGCCGCACGGACCAGGCACGGTGCGGCTGATGCTGGCCGACCTGTCCGGGCCCGGCACCGCCTTCGTCGAGGCGGCCTTCGCGCTCACCGACCTCCGTGACACCGCGGCGGCGGTCGAGCGGGCCCGTCGGCTGCTCGACGCCGACTGCGATCCGGTGGCCGTCGATGCCGCTTTGATCGGCGATCCGGCGCTGCGCGATCTGGTGAGGCGCACGCCCGGGCTCCGCGTCGCTGGCACCGTCGACGGCGACGAGCTCGCCGTCCGTACCGTGGTCGGGCAGCGCTGGCTGGGCGGCAGGGGGAGCGTCGCCGGCGCCCGTACCGTCCTGGGTCGGCTGGTAGCGACCCACGGCACCCCCGTCGAGACCGGGACTACGGGCCTCACCCACCTCTTCCCACGCGCCGCGACGCTGGCCGGGATCGACCCCGAGACACTGCCGATGCCGCGGGCTCGCGGTCGGGCCATCGCCGGGCTCGCGGCGGCGCTGGCCGGCGGCGACATCGCGCTCGACCGGGGCGCCGACCGGGCCGACGTACGTGCCGGCCTGCTGGCGCTGCCCGGCATCGGGCCGTGGGCGGCCGACTACATCGCACTGCGCGCGCTGGGCGACCCCGACGTCTTCCTGCCCACCGACATCGGGGTACGGCGCGCGCTGGCCGCCGTCGCCACCCCGACCGATCCCGTCCTGGCGACGGAGCGCTGGCGTCCCTGGCGCTCCTACGCCCTCATGCACCTATGGCACAGTCTGGAGAACTGACATGTGGACCGTCATCGACTCACCCGTCGGCGAACTGCGGCTCGTCGAGCATCACGGCGCGATCACCGCGATCGAGTTCTCGCCGTTCCGCAACGACACCGGCCGGCCGCTGGGCGGGCGCGACGACGCGCATCCGGTGCTGGTCGAGTGCGCCCGGCAGCTCGGCGCCTACTTCGTCGGCGAGCTGACCGAGTTCGACCTGCCGCTCGACCCCGGTGGCACCGACTTCCAGCGCCGGGTCTGGGCGGAGCTGCTCGAGGTCAAGCACGGCGAGACGGCGACGTACGGCGAGATCGCCCACCGGCTCGGCATGACCGCCGCCGCCTCCCGGGCTGTCGGCCTCGCCAACGGTCGCAACCCGGTCCCGATCGTGATCCCGTGCCATCGCATCATCGGCTCCAATGGCTCCCTCACCGGCTATGCCGGCGGCCTGGAGCGCAAGCAGGTGCTGTTGAACCTGGAGACCGACTCCCTCTTCTAGCCGAGAGGTCTGTGATGGCCCGCCGAGAGGTCTGTGATGGCCCGCCGAGAGGTCTGTGATTGCCCGTCCAGGGGATCTCTGGACATCCGGCGCGGCAGATTGGGACCTCTCGAGGGGCCAAAAGAGACTTCTCGGCTGCGGGGGGAGAGGGGCGGGGGCTACTCGGCCGCGCGGCGCAGCGACTCCGAGAGTCGCTCGGCGGCGGCGAGCACTGCCGGGGCGTGCATCCGGCCGGGCTGTCGGGAGAGCCGCTCCAGCGGGCCGGAGACGGAGACGGCGGCGATCACCTTCCCGCCGGGGGAGCGGACCGGGGCCGAGACCGAGGCCACGCCGGGCTCGCGCTCGCCGATCGACTGTGCCCAGCCGCGGCGGCGGATGCCGGAGAGCGCGGCCGCGGAGAAGGCGGCGTTCTGCAGGCCCCGGTGCATCCGCTCGGGGTCCTCCCAGGCGAGCAGCACCTGCGCCGCCGAGCCGGCGCGCATCGTCAACTGGGAGCCGACCGGGATGGTGTCGCGCAGACCGGAGGGGCGCTCGGCCGCGGCCACGCACACCCGGGCGTCGCCCTGGCGGCGCCACAGCTGCGCGGACTCGCCGGTGATGTCGCGCAGCCGGGCCAGCACCGGGCCGGCGGTGGCGAGCAGCCGGTCCTCGCCGGCGGCCGCGGCGAGCTCGGCGATGCGCGGGCCGAGCACGAACCGGCCCTGCAGGTCGCGAGCCACCAGTCGGTGGTGCTCCAGCGCGACGGCGAGACGATGGGCGGTAGGGCGGGCGAGCCCGGTCGCGGTCACCAGTCCGGCCAGGGTGGCGGGTCCCGACTCCAGCGCCGTCAGCACCAGAGCCGCCTTGTCGAGAACGCCTACCCCGCTGCCGTTATCCATATTGTAAGACTAAATGTCTCATTCCGTGGGATGCAAGCGTATGGTGTGGGAAGCGCGACGAGTGAAGGAGAAGCACGATGGGCAGGACCCTGTCGGAGAAGGTGTGGGACGAGCACGTCGTCCGGTCGACGCCGGGAGAGCCGGACCTCCTCTACATCGATCTCCACCTCATCCATGAGGTGACCAGCCCGCAGGCGTTCGACGGTCTCCGGTTGACCGGCCGCCCGGTCCGTCGCCCCGACCTGACCCTGGCCACCGAGGACCACAACGTCCCGACCGTCGACTGGGACAAGCCGATCGCCGATCCCGTCTCCCGCACCCAGGTCGAGACGCTGCGCAAGAACGCCGAGGAGTTCGGCGTCCGGCTGCACCCGCTCGGCGACGTCGAGCAGGGCATCGTGCATGTGGTCGGCCCGCAGCTCGGCCTCACCCAGCCGGGCATGACGATCGTGTGCGGCGACAGCCACACCTCCACCCACGGCGCCTTCGGCGCGATCGCGTTCGGCATCGGCACCTCCGAGGTCGAGCACGTGCTCGCCACCCAGACGCTGCCGCAGGCCAAGCCGAAGACCATGGCGGTCACGGTCGAGGGCTCGCTGCCGGAGGGCACCACGGCCAAGGACCTGATCCTCGCCCTGATCACCAAGACCGGCACCGGTGGCGGCCAGGGCTATATCGTCGAGTACCGCGGCCAGGCGATCCGCGAGCTCTCCATGGAGGGCCGCATGACGATCTGCAACATGAGCATCGAGTGGGGTGCCAAGGCCGGGCTCATCGCGCCCGACGAGACCACCTTCGCCTACGTCGAGGGTCGCCCGGGCGCCCCGAAGGGGGTGGACTGGGACGCCGCCGTCGCGCACTGGCGCACCCTGGTCACCGACGAGGACGCCGTCTTCGACAAGGAGATCGTGCTCGACGCCGCGGAGATCACCCCGTTCGTCACCTGGGGCACCAACCCCGGTCAGGGCGCCCCGCTGGGCGCGACCATCCCGAGCCCCGCTGACTTCGAGGACGAGCAGGACCGCGTCGCCGCGGAGAAGGCCCTGGCCTACATGGGCCTGGAGGCCGGTACGCCGCTGCGCGAGGTCAAGGTCGACACCGTCTTCATCGGCTCCTGCACCAACGGCCGCATCGAGGACCTGCGTGCCGCCGCCGCCGTACTGAAGGGGCGCAAGGTGGACGAGAACACCCGCCTCCTGGTTGTTCCCGGCTCGGTCAAGGTGCGGATGCAGGCCCAGGACGAGGGCCTCGACATCATCTTCAAGGAGGCCGGCGCGGAATGGCGCGGCGCAGGCTGCTCGATGTGTCTGGGCATGAACCCCGACACGCTGCAGCCGGGCGAGCGCTCGGCCTCGACCTCCAACCGCAACTTCGAGGGACGCCAGGGCAAGGGCGGCCGCACCCACCTGGTCTCGCCGCTGGTCGCCGCCGCCACCGCAGTGCGCGGCACGCTGTCGTCCCCGGCCGACCTCGAGCCCGCGACCGTCTGAGAGGGAGTCATGGAGAAGTTCACCTCGCACACCGGCGTCGGCGTCCCGCTGCGCCGCAGCAATGTCGACACCGACCAGATCATCCCGGCGGTCTACCTCAAGCGGGTGACCCGTAGCGGCTTCGAGGACGGCCTGTTCGCGGCCTGGCGCGGCGACCCCGAGTTCATCCTCAACAACCCGGCCTATGCCAGCGGCACCGTGCTCGTCGCCGGTCCCGACTTCGGCACCGGGTCCTCCCGTGAGCACGCGGTGTGGGCGCTGCAGAACTACGGCTTCAAGGTCGTCATCTCCTCCCGCTTCGGCGACATCTTCCGGGGCAACTCCGGCAAGGCCGGCCTGCTGACCGCGCTGACCGACGAGAAGGTCGTGCAGCGGCTGTGGGACTACCTCGACGACAACCCCGGCGGGGAGATCACTGTCGACCTCGAGGAGCAGACGATCACCACCCCGGGTGCCAGCGACGGGCAGGGCGTCGAGGACGGCTTCGACATCGACGCCTACACCAAGTGGCGGCTCCTCAACGGCCTCGACGACATCGGCATCACGCTCTCCCACGAGGCCGACATCGCGTCCTACGAGGCCAGTCGCCCGGCCTGGAAGCCAGTGACGCTCTGACCCGCGAAAAGGCCCGGATCCCCTGTAGATCCGGGCCTTTTTCGTCGTACGGTGGAAAATTCGGGCTGACCTGCGTGTGGCGGCCTTGCGCTGGCCGGCTCGCTCACTACCGTGCCAACCATACGTCGGGCAGAGAGGCTCGGCGAGATGTGAATCGAAAGGGTCGAGAAGTGAACAAGACTCAGCTCATTGACGCGCTCGCCGCGCGCTTCGACGGCAACAGAAAGGCGGCGGCCCACGCGTTGGAGTCGGTGATCGACACCATCACGCGCGAGGTCGCCAAAGGCGAGAAGGTCGCCATCACCGGCTTCGGCTCGTTCGAGAAGCGACTGCGGCCGGCGCGTACGGTCCGCAACCCGCAGACTGGCGAGGCCATCAAGGCCAAGAAGAAGTCGGTGCCGAAGTTCACCGCCGGTGCCGAACTCAAGGCGGTCGTGTCGGGCGTGAAGAAGCTGCCCAAGCTGACCCTGCCCGCCAGGAAGGCGGCTCCCGTGAAGGTCGCCACCACGAAGACGGCTGCCACGAAGACGGCTGCCACGAAGACGGCTGCCACCAAGGCGGCCACCAGCAAGGCGACCGCCACCAAGGCCGCTGCGAAGAAGACCGCCACGACGGCCGCCAGCAAGGCGGCGCCGGCCGCGAAGAAGACGGCCACCGCCAAGAAGGCCGCTCCGGCCAAGACCACCACGGCGAAGACGGCTGCCAAGAAGGCCTGACTCCCTGACAGTGCGGTGGATCCGAGTCACCTGATGGCTCGGATCCACCGCACTGTCGCGTCCGGGGGCGATCAGAGCAGGTCGAGCTCCGCCACGACGGCGCTGGTCTGCGGCCCGAGTCCCAGTGCCGCGGCGTACCGCAGCCCGTCGAGCTCGTCGACGTCGCGGCGCAGGGAGGCCAGCTCCCCGGCGATCGGCGTGGCGCCGAGCAACTCGTGAGCAGCCCGGGAGCCGGCACCGAAGCGCGGGGCGAAGTCGTCGTGTGGCGCGGTGTAGAGGGTCGTCCCCAGCCCGTCCGCGTCGGCGACGTACGCCGGCGCCTCGGCGCGCACCGAGGCGAGTGCCTCGGACAGGTCGTCCGGACTCAGCGCCGGCAGGTCGCCGAGGAGCGCGACCGGGGTCAGCGCGGGCCAGCGGCGGCGGGCCTCGGCGGCGGCCTGCCGCAGCGTCGCGTTGAGGTCGTCGGTGACGCCGTCCGGAATCGCGGCGCAGCCGAGCGCGACCAGTGCGTGAGAGAAGAGGGCGTCGTCGGTCACCGCCAGGACCGCACCGACCGTCGGGCAGGCCAGGCAGGCGGCCGCGGTGTCGAGGGCGAAGGCCTCGGCGAGTCGTCGCCGCGCGATGGGGTCGAGCGAGGCGAGTCGCGACTTTCCGCGGGCCGGCGGCTTGACGGGCAGCAGCACGACGTGGGTCGCCGTGGGGATCGGCATGGGCACAATCCTGCCGGAGGACCGGTAGCCTCCTGTTTCGTGGGTCACACTCGAAAGCCGACCAAGCCACTGGGACCGATGTATCGCCTCGCCACGATAGTTCTGGAGCCCTTGGTGAAGATCACGACGACGCACGAGTGGATCGACGGGGACAAGATCCCCGCCGAGGGCGGCGTCATCCTGGTGCAGAACCACATCACCCAGATCGACCCGGTCACCTCGGCGCATATCACGCTCAACTACGGCCGCGCCTCGCGCTATCTGGCGAAGGCGAGCCTGTTCAAGAACCGGCTGCTCGGCGGATTCATGCGGGCCGCCGGCCAGATCCCGGTGGAGCGCGACTCGCCCGGCGGGAAGGGCGCCTTCGACGCCGCCGTCGAGGCGGTCAACGCCGGCGAGCTTGTCGTGGTCTACCCCGAGGGCTCGGTGACCAAGGACCCCGACGGCTGGCCGATGGTCGGCAAGACCGGGGCGGCGCGCATTGCGCTGGCGACCGGGGCGCCGGTGATCCCGGTGGGTCAGTGGGGTGCCCAGGAGCTGATGCCGGCCTACGGCAAGCCGCAGCTGCGCGGCGGTCGCAAGCACATCCGGATGAAGGTCGGCGACCCGGTGCCGCTCGAGGACCTGCGCGCCAAGCAGCCGACCCGCGAGGTGGTCGCCGAGGCCACCGACCGGATCATGAAGGCGATCCTGGCGCTGGTCGCCGACGTTCGCGGCGAGGAGCCGCCGCCGGAGCTCTTCGACCCCAGGAAGGCTGGCGTCTCCGCCACCGGCAACCCGAACAAGAAGCCCAAGAAGTGAGCGTCGCCGTCTTCGGCGCTGGCTCCTGGGGCACCGCCTTCTCGCTGGTGCTCGCCGACGCCGGCAACGACGTGACGATCTGGTCGCGCCGCGAGGAGCTGGCGGTCACGATCAACGAGAGCCGGGAGAACGCCGACTACCTGCCCGGCATCGCGCTGCCGCCGGCCATCACCGCGACGCACGACGTCGAGCGGGCTCTGGACGGTGCCGACGTGGTCGTGCTGGCCGTGCCGAGCCAGTCGCTGCGCGAGAACCTCACCGCGTGGGCGCCGTACGTCGCCTCCTCGGCCGTCCTGGTGTCGCTGATGAAGGGCGTCGAGCTCGGCACCCTCGACCGGATGAGCCAGGTGATCGCCGAGGTCACCGGCGCCGGGCCGGAGCGGGTCGCGGTGGTCAGCGGTCCCAACCTGGCCAAGGAGATCGCCCGCCGTGAGCCGGCCGCGTCGGTCGTCGCCTGCGAGGACGAGGACGTCGCCCGGGTGCTGCAGCAGCGGGTGCACAGCCCGGCGTTCCGGCCCTACACCTCCACCGACGTCATCGGCTGCGAGCTCGGCGGTGCCTACAAGAACGTCGTCGCGATCGCGGTCGGGATGGCGGTCGGCCTCGGCTTCGGCGACAACACCACCGCCTCGGTCATCACCCGCGGGCTCGCCGAGACCGCGCGGCTGGCGACCAGGCTCGGCGCCAACCCGCTGACGCTGATGGGGCTGGCCGGCCTCGGCGACCTGGTCGCCACCTGCTCCTCGCCGCTCTCGCGCAACCGCACCTTCGGCGAGAGGCTCGGCCAGGGGATGAGCGTCGAGGAGATCATGGCCTCGACCCACCAGGTGGCCGAGGGCGCCAAGTCGTCGCACTCGCTGCGCGAGCTCGCCGCCCGCAGCGAGGTGGACGCCCCGGTCGCGATCTACGTCGACGAGGTCCTCAACGGACGGCTGACGCCCGAGCAGATGATGGACGACGTCCTCGGCCGACCCACCAAGGCCGAGACCGAGTAGCGCGAGTCGGCAGAAGTGCAGGTCTGAGATCCGCCGAGTCGGCAGAAGTGCAGGGGCTCGGCCTGCAC
>NZ_JASGDQ010000106.1:0-13708 GCF_047607185.1 Nocardioides sp.
TCCAGGGCGTGGCTGAGTGCCGCCGACGAGGGAGCCGTGGCGGAGCCACGGCGACTGAGGAGAAGGTGCTCAGGCACGTGCTGGGGCGGCGGCGCGCCGACTCTGCCCTACCTGCGGAATCTCTAAGTCAGGCTCATATTCCTTCGGGCGACAATCGACGCCCACAACTCCTCGACCCACTCGGCACACGCCCCGGCGCGTCGCGCCAGCAGGACGGTGTATCCGCAGGGGTCACCCTCGATGCGGCGCGGAACCATGCCCATCGACGGTCCCATCCACTCCGCGCTCCATGGATGCATGAGGGTCGGCAGCCCAGCGGCGGGCGCCGCGCGGAACAGCACTGCCGGCGACGGCTCGAGCGCTTCGACCAGGACCGCGCCCAGCGAGGCCAAGGCCCCGACGTGGCGATCCCACAACTGCACGTTGTGGTGGCGTCCGAAGGTCAGCACCTGCTGTCCGGCCAAGGCTGTCGCCGGGATCACGTCGTGTGCGGCGAGGCCGTGGTCTTCGGGCACCAACAGGACCAACGGCCCCTCCTCGATCGTCTCCACCCGGAGATCGGCCGACGGGAGCGGGGCCGACAGGAAGGCGATGTCGAGCTCACCGCGCTGGAGCGCGGGGACCAGATCGACCGAAGGCGCGTTGTGCACGTGGACCGAGGTCGACCACTTCTCGAGGAAGTCCGCGACCTCGCGATAGCGCAGGCTGATCGCCAAGTGGGAGGGCATCCCGATCCGAAAGTCACGGCGATCATCGCGCAGCAGCGAGACGACCGAGGCACGAGCCTCCTCCTCGGCATCGAGGAGCCGGCGCACCTCGGGAAGCAGCCGCTCGGCCGATCTGGTCAGCCGCACACTGCGCGTGGACCGCTCGAACAGGTCGATTCCCAACTCCTGCTCGAGGCGCCGGATCTGGCTCGAGACCCACGGCTGCGCGAATCGAAGCCGGGACGCGGCCCGCGTGAAGGACAGCTCCTCGGCGACCACGACGAAGCATCTGAGTCGAGTCAGGTCCATCTGTAGTGCCACGGCAAGCCCTCCACGCCCACTGCCCCGGGATCCGCGCGTCGGCGCACCGAATCCGTTCAATCAGTATGACGTATGTCACATCGCCCGGCAAGACGTCGGGTCCCGATCCGCCGCGCCGGCGATGGCGTCGGCCGGCGCAGCGGATCGGCGACTCGTGGCTACTTCGTGAGCACGCTCACCTGGCGCAGGTCCAGCAGACCCGAGTAGAAAGCCGTCCCCATGTCGTCGACGCCGGTGATGTGGTCGCTCGACGCCATCATCGTGGGGTAGGCGCAGATGAAGATGTCGAGCGCATCCTCGTTCGCCACGCTGGAGACCTTCTCGAGCGCCGCGGTCACGTCGGCCTCACCGAGGTTCGGGTCGAACGCGGTGGTGAGGCTGTCGCTGAACTCCTGGGGCAGCGGCCCGGGGTAGCGCGGCGGGGTGAAGTTCGACGACAGCGTTGCCAGCGGCGTCGCGCTCGCCACCCGAGTCTGCACATAGGCGCCGTAGGTGCCCTGCGCATAGACCGCCGGCGCCTGGGCGGCGTCCTCCTGCACGATCTCGAGGTCGACGCCGATCTCCTTGAGCTGGGCCTGGACGGCGGTGGCGATCGCCTGATGGCTCGGCAGGTCGCGGCCGACCAGCAGCTTCGTCGAGAATCCGTCGGAATAGCCGGCCTCGGCAAGGAGTTCACGCGCCTTGTCGGGGTCGTAGCTGTAATCGACCGGCGGCGTCTCGACGTAGCCCTGCGTGCCCGGCGCCAACGGCTGCGTAATTGGTTCGCAATAGCCGTCGAAGAGCGACTTGTTGATGCCGTCGCGGTCGATGGCGTAGTTGAGAGCCTGACGGACCTGAACGTTGTCGAACGGAGACACGTTGTTGTTGAGGAAGACGTTCCAGGTCTGGGACGGCGGGAAGGTGTGGAGCTCGAATCCATCACCCAGGGCCTCGATCTGGCTGGCCTGGTTGTTGTAGGCGAGGATCAGGTCGACCTGCCCCGACCGGAGGGCACTGACCCGGGCGTTGTCGTCGGACAGGGCCAGGATGTTGATCGTCTTCGCGGGAGCGTCCTCGGGATCCCAAGCATCGTCACGGCGCTCGAAGGTCGCCTTCTCGCCGAGCTTCAGCTCGGTGACCTTGTAGGGCCCCGAACCCACCGGGTTGACGTCGAGGTCGGAGTTGTCGAGCGCGTCCGGCGCGATGATCGAGCCCGCCGTGCCGGCCAGTGCGTACGGGAGGTCGGCCGCCTTACGGTTGGTGTTGATTCGCACGGTGAGGTCGTCGACGACCTCGATCGAGTCGATCATGGTGAATCGTCCCGTCACCGTGGACTCCGGGTCGAAGGCCGCACGCTCCAGGCTGAGCTTGACGGCATTGGCGTCCAACGCCGTGCCGTCGGAGAAGGTGACGCCGTCGCGCAGATGGAAGTCGACGGACAGGCCATCCTCGGCGAAGTCCCAGGACTCGGCCAGCATCGGCTCGAGCTTCGGCCCGGCCGCGATCTGCGTGAGCCTGTCGTAGACCAGTGAGGCGTACGGGAATTGCGCGTTGTCACTGGTGGGCTTGTGGGGATCCAGCGGCAGCGCCGGGATCACGTAGCCGACGTTGAGCACGCCGTTCGGGTCGACCGTCCCGGTGGCCGCGCTATCTGAACTGCCTGCGTCCTCGGTGTCCGAGCTGCCACCGCCGCATGCCGATGCGAGCAGCGCCAGCGCTGCGAGCACCACGCCGAAGCGTCGTTGCTTTGTGTTCACGACATCCATCTCTCTGTTCACTGCTTCCCGGCTGGAAGCGACGAAGGTCACACGTAGCTTAGTAGCACACTCATCACATTCATATAGATCCTTCTGCTTATTTGCCTTTTAATCGGCGGCTCGAGGGCCGGAGGGCACCCCGAACGGCCGACTCCGTGGTCGGAGTCGGCTGCAGGCCTCGGACGTCGGGCCCGGCCGGGCCGGGCGCTACACGTCCCAGACGATCGGGACGGCGTCGAGTCCGGAGCTACGGCCGAGCTCGTGGATGGCCGCATCGTCGGCCAGCCGATAGTCGGGGATGCGCTTGTGCCACTCCTCGAGAGCGATGCGCCACTCCAGCCGCGCCAGGTGCGAGCCGAGGCACCGGTGCTGCCCAGCGCCGAAGCCGATGTGGTTGTTGGGCTTGCGGTCGAAGTCCACCTCGTAGGGGTGGTCGAAGGCCGTCTCGTCTCGGGTGGCCGACTTGATCGGCAGCTGCACCATCGAGCCCTTGGCGATCGGGCAGCCGGCGACCTCGATGTCCTTGGTGACCTTGCGCGCCGGGATGGTGAACGCGTAGACGCGGAGGATCTCCTCGATCGCCGCCGGGATCGTCTCCGGCTCGGCCACCAGTCGCCGCCGGTCGGCGGGGTGCTCGGCCAGGTGGTAGAGGGAGTACCCGATCGCGGCAGCTACGGTGTCGAGGCCCGCCATGAACATGAACTGGCAGTAGGAGAGCAGTTCCTCGTCCGAGACCGGCCGGCCGTCGATCTGGAAGCCCAACGCCTGGGAGACGAGGTCGTCCCCGGGCTGGGCTCGCCGGTCCGCGATCACGCCGCGGAAGTAGTCGCGCACAGCGTTCATCGCGGCCATTCGCCTGGCGAGCACCTCGTCGGGATCGGTGCCGTGCGAGTGCAGGATGTCGGACTCCCACACCATGAACCGGTCCAGGTCCTCGGGCGGCAGGCCCATCAGCTCCAGGAAGATGGTGGTGGGGAACTGGAAGGCGAAGTCCTCCATCACGTCGCAGGAGCCTCGCTCGACGAGCGAGTCGATCAGCTCACCGGCCCACTCCCGGATGTGGTCGCCGAGCTTGGCGACCGCCTTGGGGGAGAAGTAGGGGCCGAGCTGGCGGCGCCACTGCATGTGCTCCTCTCCACCCAGCATGTGCGGGATCCAGAGGTACGACGGGTTCGGCTCGAGCACCGTGACGGCGTCGTTGGAGAAGGTCTCCGGGTCCTGGTAGGCCGCGAGGATGTCCTCATAGCGGGTGAACACGTAGTAGCCGTCGCCGAAGGTGTTCTTCACGACAGGAGCCTCCTGCCGGAGGTCGTCGAAGAAGCCGGTCCACTCCCCGACGGGACGCAGATCGTGGGGAGAGTAGCTGTGGACCGGGCATCCGCTGGTCGGTGCGTCTGTGCTCATGTCTGCTCCTGGTGTCGCGGTGTTGGGATTCTTGCTCACGGAGTGCCGACGGCCATGCGCGCGGCGAGCAGCCTCTGCCAGTCGTGGATCTTGATCCGCGGCCGCCCGGCCTCTTCGCCCAGCCTGGCCTCGTGCGCGGAGATCGCGTTCCAGTCCGCCAGATCCACGAAGCTCAGGCCACGATCCCGCAGCAACGGCTCGATACCGGGAGGCGTCTGCGGCCGCGCCGCGAGGAGCGCCTCCCGATGGGCGAAGATCGCCGCCGCGGTGTCCTCGGCGTCGGCCCGGTTGGTGCCGAGGATGCCGACCGGCCCGCGCTTGACCCAGCCCACGGCGTACTCCCCGATCTGGGGCCGGCCCTCGCGGATGACCTGGTGGTCGGCCTGTGGCACGATCGATCGATCGGCGTCGAAGGGCACTCCCGGGATCGGACGGGACCGATAGCCGACCGCTCTCAGCACCAGCTCAACCGCAAGCTCGCGGTCGGATGCGCCCGCCTCGCCGGACGTCCGGGTGACCACGGCACGCACGGAGGTGTCGCCGAGGATCCGGACCGGTGCGGTGTCGAAGTGAAAGTGCACCCGCCGCCGCCCGCCCCCGGCGGGTCGCTCAGCCCAGCTCCGGAAGATGCCCAGATTGCGCCTCGCCACGGGCGAGATGCCCTCGGGAGTCTCCTCGGGAAGCTGGGCGGGATCGACGACGGTGTCCACGCCCGCGAGATCGCCGAGCTCGTGGAGCGGCTTGGTGCTGAACTTGACATGCTCCGGGCCGCGGCGCACCAGAAGGTGGACATCGGTGACCGCGGAGTCCTGGAGCGCCTTCAGGACGTGGGCGGGCACGTCGGTGTCACGCAGCTCGCCCGGATCCTTGACCAGCATCCGGGCGACGTCGACGGCGACATTGCCGGCGCCGACGAGCGCGACGGTGCGCACCTTCGACAGGTCGAACCGGTCGGCCTCGGGATGGGCGTTGTACCACTTGACGAAGGACGTCGCCGACGCGCTGCCCGGCAGCTCCTCCCCCGGGATCCCGAGCGTCCGGTCGGCGTCGGCGCCGGTCGCGTAGACCACGGCGTCGTAGCGGCGCCTGACTTCCTCGACCGTGACGTCCTCGCCCACGGCGACATTGCAGTAGAGGCCGACGACCGGGCGCTCGATCACCTCCTGGAGCGCCGTCGCGGCACTCTTGATGGTCGGGTGGTCCGGCGCCACCCCGTAGCGGAGCAGGCCGAAGGGCACCGGGAGTCGTTCCAGGACGTCGACGAGCACCGGGACGGGTGGATCGAAAGTCAGCGCATCGGCCGTGTAGAGGCCCGAAGGCCCGGCGCCCACCACCGCCACCCGCAGCGGCCCCGGCGCGTCACACGGCATCGCTTCACCGCTCATAGCAGGGTGATGGCGCGCTCCGGGCACGAGGCCGCGCCCTCACGGGCGATCTCCTCCTGCTCTGCCGGAACCTCGAACTCCTCGCGCAGGGCATAGCCGATGTCGTCGATCTGGAACAGCTCCTGGTCGATCTGATAGCACCGAGCGTTCCCCGAGCACTTCGTCATGTCGATCAGCGCCTTCAACTCTCGTTCCCCTTCACTAGGCCACTCACCATGGCTCCGCACAACCTCGGCTCACACGCCCGTCGGCAGGTGGCCGTACCGCCGGGCCCCGCCGAGCCGACCGAGGTCGGCGAAGACCCGCTCCTGCCGCTCGGCCGCCTCCGCCTGCTCCTCCGGCAGCTCGGCCTCGTGGGCGATGGCCTCGTAGGGACAGGCGACCTCGCACGCCCCGCAGTCGATGCACTCGTGCGGGTTGATGAACAGCTGCCGATCACCCTCGTAGATGCAGTCGACCGGGCACTCCCGCACGCAGGACCGGTCCGTGTGCCCAACACACGTCTCGGTGATCACGTACGTCAACGGACCCTCCTCGACTCCCCCACTAATGGCTTAATGGGTTTACTGATTAGACTACGTGATCGGAGTCACGCAGTCAACGCGGCAAGGAGAGGCCATGACCTTCTCACTCGATCCCCAACTCGCCGAGATCATCGCCGGGCAGAGCCTGGCCGCCGGCCCGATGCCCACCATTGCGCGCGGGGACGCGCTCGGCCTGCGCGCCTTCGCCGACGGTGTCCTCGAGCACAAGGACGCCGCCGAGCCCGAGTCGGTCGACGTCGTCCGCACGGACCACCGGATCGCGGTCTCGTCGGGCCAGACGATCCTCGGGCGCTGGTACCGCCACCGGGGAAGGACCGGACGGGCGGCCGTGCTGTATTTCCACGGCGGCGGCATGGTCAGCGGCTCGGTCGAGCTCTACGACCGGTTCGTGGCCAGGTACCCCCAACGCACCGGCGTTCCGGTTCTCTCGGTCGACTATCGCCTGGCTCCCGAGCACGGCCCCACCGTCCCGGCCGAGGACGGCTTCGCCGCGCTGTGCTGGCTGGTCGAACATGCCGAGGAGCTCGGTGTGGACCCGTCCCGCATCGCCGTCATGGGCGACAGCGGTGGAGGCGGCGTCGCGGCCGCGGTCGCGATCGCGGCACGCGAGTCGGGGGTGCCGCTGGCGGCCCAGATCCTCCTCTACCCGATGCTCGATGACCGCACCGTCGAGCCCGACCCCCTCCTCGTGCCGTTCGCACGCTGGACCTACGACCACAACTACACCGGCTGGCACGCCCTGCTGGGAGCCAGCCTCGGCACACCCGGGGTGTCCGCGCTGTCAGCGCCGGCGCGGCTCACGGACTTCGCCGGCCTCCCGCGCACCTTCATCGACGTCGGTGAGCTCGACATCTTCCGTGACGAGTCCATCGACTACGCCAGGCGGCTCACCCGGGCCGGCGTGTCGACCGAGCTCTACGTACGACGTGGCGCGGCGCACGGATTCGACAGGATCGGACCCGCCGACGTGTCGGACAGGTCCTGGGAGGACCGGTTCCGCTTCATCGAGTCGCTGTGAGAACGTGTTGAAGACGTCCTGGCTGTAGCGAGCGGCGTCCCACGCCGTGGGGCGCAAGGTCAGGGGTGGACGACGACCTTGAACGAGCCCGCGGGACGCCGGGCGGCGACCTCGAAGGCCTGCTCGGCCTCGGCGAGCGCGAAGCGATGCGTGATGAGCAGGTCGAGCACGGCCGGCGTCCGGGCCAGCATCGCCGCCACCCTGGCGAGCTCCCGCTCCCCCTCGTGGACGCCGTAGCCGATCGAGGGCACCACCGCGACCTCCTTGACGAAGGCCGCCCGGTAGGGCCACGTCACGTCGGCCGGGAAAACGCTGACCGTCGCGACCGTGCCGGTCGGCTTGGCCAGTTCGATCGCGCGGCACAGACCTGCCTCGGTGCCGCTCGCCTCGACGACGACGTCGTACATCCCCGCCGCCGGCGCGGCTCCCAACTGGAGCGCGGCCTCGCGCTGGTAGGCATGCTTGGCCTCGATGCCCACCTCCGCGGCACCGAGCTCTCGCGCGGCAAGCACGGCGAGCAAGCCGATGGAGCCGGCTCCGACGACGGCGGCGCGCGAGCCGACCGTGATCCCGCCCTTGCGACAGGCATGCCACGCGACGGCGCCGGGCTCGACGATCGAGGCGTCCTCCACCCGCAGGCCGGCCGGGACCGGCACCAGGGCACGCCGGGGTGCACGGAACCATTCGGCCATGCCGCCGTCCACGGTGAAGCCCATGATGTTGGTGCCGGTCGAGGGGCACAGGTTGCTCTCGCCGCGGTCGCACCACTCGCAGCCGCCACAGCCCACCACGCCCTCGACGATCACCGCCTCGCCGGTCGAGGTGATGCCGGAGATCTCGTGCCCGGCGATCTTCTGCGAGCCGTAGGTGAGGTATCTCAAGTCGGAGGCACAGATGCTGGCCGCCTTGACCTGGATCAGCTCGCCATCGCCCTCCGGCTCGCCGACCTCGACGACCCGCACCCCCGGCGGGACACACTGCACAGCCTTCATCGACTCGTCTCCCTCCGTGGAAGCCAGCGCTCAGCGGTTCGTGCGGCCGAGGTCGATCGGCAGCTGGATCCCGGTCACGTGTCGCGCCTCGTGGGAGGCGAGCCAGGCGACGGCGGCGGCGATGTCCTCGGGCTCGCTCACCGGATCCGGGAGGCTGCCGAGGTAGAGCAGGCCGTAGTGCTGGTCGTTCTCCAGCCACTCCCGAACCCCGGGCTTGAGGTCGGTGTCGACGCCGTGCGGGTGCACCGTGTTGACCCTGATCCGGTACTGGGCGAGCTCGTTGGCCAGGGTCTTGGCGAGCCCGGTGACGCCGTGCTTGGCAGCCACGTAGTCGGCGAGCAGCGGGAGACCCCGAAGCCCGGCGACCGAGCTCGTGAACACGATCGCACCGCCGGTGGCCTGCTCGATCATGACCGGAATGGCGGCCTTGGCCGTGTTGAAGGCACCGGTGAGGTTGATGCCGATGGTCGCCTCCCAGTGCTCCTGGTCGATCTCCCAGGCCGGCGCGGCCGTGGTCATGCCGGCGTTGGCGACCACGACGTCGAGACGACCGAGCCGGGCCACGCCTTCGTCGAGAACGGCCTTCACGGCGGGGTAGTCGCGGACGTCGGCGATGCCGCTGTGAGCTCGAGCGCCCCGCTTCTCGACCAGCCTGACCGTCTCCTCCAGATCCGCCTCGGTCGGACCGGGATAGGCGGCGGTGGGCAGATCGGCGCAGATGTCGAGCAGGATCACGTCTGCTCCCTCCGCGGCGAAGCGCACCGCCTCGGCGCGGCCTTGGCCTCGGGCAGCGCCGGTGATGAAGACGACCTTGTTCTCGAATCGCCGGGCGACGGGCTCGTCGGGCAGCGGCATGGGCGGGATCGGAGCGGTCAACGCAGTGTCCTGTCTCGAGGTTGGTTCGGGGCTCGCGCGGGGCGAGGAGCTAGGAGTGGATCCGGGCGGCGACGATGCCGCCGTCCACCCGCAGGTCGCAGCCGGTGATATAGCCCGCCTGGTCGGAGGTGAGGAAGTCGATCGCGGCCGCGAGGTCGACCGGCAGTCCGAACCGGCGCATCGGAGTGATGTCGGCAGCCCGCACGGCGAGTGGGTTGAGCTCGATCTCCTTGCGGAGCATCGGCGTGACGACGGCGCCCGGGGAGACCGAGAGCAGGCGCGCGCCTTTCGCGGACCAGTCCCCGACGCGGCGCTCGACGAGTCGGATCACGCCCTTCTTGGAGGCGCCGTAGACGCGGGTGGCGAAGGACTGCTCGGTCTTGTGCTCGTCGAGCTCCCTGAGCAGCGGCTCGAGCCGTGACTCCAGGTCCTCGGCATAGGGATCGTCGAGGACGGCGTCCACCTCGGCCGTCGTCGGCAGTGTGTACGCCGAGGAGGAGGCGACGTTGACCACGGCGGTGCCGGCCTGGGCCAACGGAAGGAACGCGTCGAGGACGTAGGCCGTGCCGCGCAGGTTGACGTGGAGGATCGTGCGCCAGTCGGCCAGTGCCGGAGACACGCCCGCCGTGTGGACGACCGCGCCGATCGCCCCCTCCGCTGCCGCCGCCTCCGCCAGCGCCCGGACGCTGCCGGGATCGGCCACGTCGGCGGTCGCGGCCAGCGCCACGTCGTACCCCTCGGCGGTCAATGCCTCTTCGAGGCTCTTGACCGCCGTGTCACGACGCGCCGCGATCACCAGGCGGTAACGCGCCCCGAGGCGTCGTGCCACCGCCTGGCCCGTGCCTCCGCCGGCTCCCGTGATGACGGCGAGCGGCTTCGCGTGCGTCCCGATGAGGTTGAGCGTCACCAGCATCTCCCAAAGATTCAGTGCTATCCGATGAATCATTCATCTATATCGCCCAGTGTGACTGCCACCACACGCACACGCAACCCCTCGCGCGCCGACACGTTCTCAGATCGCGAGGTGGCTTCCGCCGGTCACCCGGATGGTCTCGCCGGTGACGAAGGAGGCCCGCGCCGAGACCAGGTGCAGGAGCGCGTCGACGATGTCTTGGACCTCGCCCTCACGAGCGAGGATCTGCTGGCCCATGACCCGCTTGACGTCCGCCTCGGGAAGCTCGGCGCGGATGGTGTCAGTGAAGATCAGGCCGGGCGCGATCGCATTCACCCGGATGCCGTCGGGCCCCAGCTCGCGCGCCAGCGAGATCGTCAGCCCCCGGACGGCGAGCTTCGAGACGCCGTACGCCGTCGGGGTGGTGTAGGCGGCCGAGGAGGAGATGTTGACGATCGAGGCGCCGGGCCTGCCCAGCATGGCCGGCTTGGCGGCAAGCGTGCAGATCAGCACGCCCATGACGTTGACGTCGAACAGGCGGCGAAGCGCGGGCACCCCGATCACCGCCGACGGCTTGTTGTAGGCCGCGGAATGGAGGCCGGCGTTGTTGACCAGAATGTCCAGGCCGCCGTGGCGCTCGACGATGTCCTGGATCACCTCACCCACCTGTGCCTCGTCCGCCACGTCGCACACCACACCCGAGGCGGACAGACCGTCCTCGACCAGCTCCGCCGCGGCGGCGGCCGCGGCGGCCCCGTCGAGATCGGCCAGCACGACCTGGGCGCCCTGCTCACCCAGCGCCCGGCCGAAGGCGGCACCGAAGCCCCGGCCGCCTCCGGTGATCAGCACGACCTTGCCCTGATGCTCCATCTCGGTCATCTGCTCTCCTTGAGTCGACTCATCCAACGACGCCGGCAGCGCGAAGCTCGGCGATCTGTCCAGGGGTGAGAGCCAGCTCGTCGAGCAGCTCGTCGGTGTGCGAGCACACCCCCGCCCGGGGGCGCTCGATGACAGCCGAGTCGGCGAGCCTCGGCGCCGGGGCCGGCTGCGCGACGCCGCCCCAGTCGACGAAGGTCCCACGCTCACGCAGCTCCGGTGCGATGGCCGCCTCGGCCAGTGAGTAGACCGGCGTCACACAGGCCTCACGGCCGGCGAACACCTTCTCCCATTCGCTCCGGGCGCGGCCGGCGAAGATGGCCGCGAGCGCCTCGGCCTGAGCAGGCCAGCGCGACCGGTCGTGCTGGGGCCACTCCGCCGGATCGAGGTCGAGCGCTGCGAGCAGATCGGCGTAGAACTGGGGCTCGAGACAGCCGACCGCCAGATAGCCGTCGTCCGCGGTCCGGTAGCTCCGATAGAACGGCGCGGCGCCGTCGAGGAGATTGTCGCCCCGGCGATCGCTCCACAGCCCTGCCGCGAGCATCCCGTGCAGCATCGTGGTCAACGAGGCGACCCCGTCGACCATGGCCGCGTCCACGACCTGGCCGCGTCCCGTGGACTGCCGCTGGTGGATGGCGGCCAGCACGCCCAGGGCGAGGAAGGCACCGCCACCGCCGAAGTCGGCGAGCAGGTTGAGCGGCGGCAGCGGAGGAGTCTCGGCAGGGCCGATCGGATACAGACCGCCCGCGACGGCCGCGTAGTTGATGTCGTGACCGGCTTGATGGACCCGGAGGCCACTTTGGCCCCAGCCGGTCGCCCGGCCGTAGACCAGTCGCGGATTGACCTCGCGCAGGTCCTCCGGGCCGATCCGCAACCGCTCGGCCGCGCCCGGCCGCATGCCCTCCAAGAAGACGTCGGCGGTCTCCACGAGCCGATGCAGCAGCTCGCGCCCGCGGGTGGCCCGCAGGTCGATGCCGATCGCACGGTGGCCCCGGGTCCTGGGGTCGGCCTCCGGGTTCAGCCCCGTCGGACTGGCGGCGCCCGTGGGGCGATCGACCCGGATCACCCGGGCCCCGAGGTCCCCCAGCAGCATCGCCGCGAACGGCACCGGCCCGAGACTGCTCAGGCACACCACCGTGACGTCTTCGAGCGCCTGTGCCGCCGGCGTGGAGGCGGCGGGCTGGCTCATCGGTCCGTCCAGACCGGATCGCGCCGCTCCCGGAAGGCAGCGACGCCCTCGGCGGCATCCGCGGAGCCGAAGACGGGCTCGAGGTACTCGCGCTGCCGGTCGAAGCACTCCTCCAGCGGCCAGTCGACCGACTCTACGGCCACCCGCTTCGACGCACGCACCGACATCGGGGCGTTGGCGGCGATCTCCCTGGCCAGCGTGAGGGCAGCGGTGAGGGCCTCGCCGTCACCGACCAGCCGATTCACCAACCCGAAGGAGGCCGCCCGCTCCGCCTCCAGCGGGGCACCCGTCATGAGCAGCTCCATCGACAGCATGTGCGGCAGCCGGCGCGGCAGCCGGAAGACCCCTCCCCCTCGCGCGGCCAGGCCGCGCTTGACCTCAGGGAGCCCGAACCTGGCGCCGGCACCCGCCGTCACCAGGTCGCAGGCGAGCACGATCTCGAAGCCGCCGCCCAACGCCCAGCCCTCGACGGCGGCGATCAGCGGCTTCGCCGGCGGGCGCTCGACGAGCCCGGCGAAGCCTCGCTCCGGATCGCGCACCACCTCACCGGCCGCGAAGGCCTTGAGGTCCATGCCCGCACAGAAGGTCGTCCCCGCGCCGTGCAGGACCGCCACCCGAAGCTCGGGAGAGGCGTCGAGCTCCTGCATGGCCGACGAGATGGCGGCCGAGACGGCTCCGTTGACCGCATTGCGCTGGTCCGGTCGGTTGATGGTGACGACCAACACCTCACCGTCTCGTCGGACCAGCACATCCTGCGTGCCCGACGGCGTCGTGGGAAGGGACACCGGCTCCTCCTAGTTCTGTATAGAGAACATCATTCTGAGGCTACCATGGCGCCAGACCCCTCCATCGAGCCCGACTCCAGACAGGAACCGTCATGCGTGAAGCCAACGGCTCCCGAGCCGCTACGCCGCGGGTGCCGGCGCTCGAGCGCGGCTTCCACGTGCTCCGCTCGCTTGCCCGCTCCGGTCCCGCGACGCTGGCGGACGTGGTCGAGGCCACCGAGCTGAACAAGAGCACGGCCTACTACATCCTTCGCACGCTCGTCGATCTCGACGCCGTCCGCTACGACGAGGCCGCCCGCTGCTACTCGCTGGGCCCGACCTTGATCGACCTCGGCAACGCCGCCGGTCGCCAGTTCGACATCGCCGCCGAGGCCCGCCGGCACCTGCTCGGCCTGGTGCCCCGGCTGGAGGCCACCATCGTCATCTACCGAAGGGTCGGCGTCGGCGAGGTCGTCATCGCCGACCGGCTCGAGCGCGACCGCGGAGTCCGGATCACCGTGGAGCCCGGCGCCCACCTCCCGATCCAAGGAGGCTCGTTCGGTCGCGCGTTCCTGGCCTTCGATCCCCCCGACAGGCTGGCGGACGCACTGGCCGACGGGCTGGTGCGCTTCACCCACCGAAGCACGACCAGCGTCGCGGAGTTCGAGCGGGATCTCGGCCTGGTACGCCGGCAGGGCTGGGCCGTCGATCACGAGGGCTTCGCCCTGGGCGTGAGCACCGTTGCCGCGCCGATCTTCGACGTCGACGGATCGGTGAGGCTCGTCGCCGCCGCAGTCGGCTTCACCAGCGTGCTCACCGACGAGGTCACCCGGGAGTACGGGCAGCTTCTCCGCACGGCATGCGATCACACCGGGCGCCCGTTCGCTCCGGAGCCCGCCGCGAGCTGAGAGCGTGTTTGAGAACTCGGCGTCGAGCTCGGCGTTGTCCAGCGTGCGTCATGGCAAGGCGGAGGAGGGAGCCATGCCGGAGGCATGGCGACCGA
>NZ_JASGDQ010000107.1:0-15456 GCF_047607185.1 Nocardioides sp.
CTCGCCGCCTGGGCCAGCGCCACCAACGCCGACCAACGCCAAGTCGACTGGAGATTCACCACCGCCGACGCCCGCATCAAACTCCGACACCTATACCCGGTGCTTTAGGAGCGACACCCTACTAGGTGAGGCTCATTCCCGCGGCAGGGTCGTGGACCTGAGCACCTCGCCGGTGCCGCACTGGAGCAGCTCGGCCGTGGTCTGGTCGGGGCGGAAGACCAGCACCGCCGGGGCTCCGTCGTAGATCACCGGCACCAGCTCTCCATCGCCCCAGTCGGCGGCCGCACAGTCGAAGACCGCCTGGCTCTGCCTCGAGGGGGACGGCCGGTCGCGCAGGCCGGCGACGTCGTCGTCGAAGGAACCGGAGCTGATCGCCACCGCGCCGCGCAGGGCGTACGCCGCCTGCAGCCTGTCAGCTTCCGTCGCCTGTGGTGTCTCCCGCTTCCCCGTCGCGCCACCGGCTGCGCCGTCGGCAGCAGATCCTGCGCTCGACCCCGCGCTCGACCCGTCGTCACCCTCCGCCGACCCGTCCGCGAGCGACGTGGCGCTCGATGCCGAGTCCTCGCCGGATCGGTGCTGTCCGAGCTGCGGCCCGACCACGGCGGCCACGACCACGGCCGCCGCCGCGACCAGTCCGGCGCCCCAGCGCCGCCGGCGGCGGCTGGCGAGGTCGACGGCCCGCGCGGGCTCCGAGTCGGCCTGCTCGACCGCCAGGGCGCGGTCGAGTCGCGCCACGACCTCGGCCGGAACCGGCTGGTCATGGCGTGCCTCGGCCAGGAGCCGGCGTACCGCCTCCTCATCCTCCATCTGCCGAAAGGTCCCTTCTTGACTGTCGAGAGGTCTCTGATTGCCCCTCGAACGGTCTCTGTTTGCGGGCCGAAAGGTCTCCATTGGCCCCTCGAGAAGTCCCAGATGAACCCAACCTCGGCCACCAACAGCGTCAAGACGGGACGTCTCGAGGGGCAATCAGTGACTCTTCGAGGGGCCATCAGGGACCTCTCGGCGGGGCGCGAGCGGATCGTGAGCCCGTGGGTGGGACGGCCGGCGGCTCGGGGTGGTTCCCGTTGGGTGGGTCACCCTCGGCCACCGGCAGGACGCCGGCGGCCCGGAGCAGCACCGCCAGCCTGGCCCGGCCCCGGGAGCAGCGCGACTTCACGGTGCCCACCGGGACGCTCAGCATCTCGGCGGCGTCCGCCACCGGGTGGCCCTCCATGTCGACCAGCACCAGCGCGGCCCGCTGGTCGGCGGGCAGCGAGCCGAGCGCCGCCAGCACCTCCCGCCGTCGCTCGCTCCGCTCCGCGTCCAGAGCCGGATCCTCGCTCGACGGGACGTCGAAGCCGTCAGGCAGGCTGGCGGCACGGCGTACCCCCTCGGAGCGGAGCCGGTCGAGGCAGGCGTTGACGACCACCCGGTGCAGCCAGGTCGTGACCGCCGCCTCGCCGCGGTACGACGACGCCCGACGGAAGGCGGCGATCATGCCGTCCTGCAGTCCATCCGCCGCGTCCTCCGGGTTGCCCATGGTCCGCAGCGCGACCGCCCAGAGCCGGTCGCGATGCCGGGCGAAGAGCTCCCCGAACGCGTCCCGGTCGCCGGTGACATGGGCGGCCAGCAGTTCCTGGTCCGAAGGCGTCACTCCCCCCGCTGCGCTCGTTGGGTCGCCGAGCTCGCTCACCCCTCACCCCCTCGCTGCGCTCGTGGTCGGCGTGTTGCTGATGGTTCGCTTGCGAGCTCGCTCACGCCGGCGTCCCGGTGACGCTGACCTCGGCCAGCTGGGTGCGGAACCGGCCGTCGTCGGTCGTTGGCAGTGCGGTGAACCAGAGCAGCAGGTAGCGACCGGTGCCGGAGACCGACACGGTGTCGTGGGTGCCGACCGTCGCCTCGTTGGCCGGGGTAAGCCCGGCGGTGGCCGGTGCCTCGGTGGGCGGGTCGGAGAGCACATAGAACTGAACCGTGGTGCCCGCCTTGGCGAAGGTGAGGTCGACGCTGTCGACGGCGTACGACGCTCCCAGGTCGACCAGGTAGCCGACCCCCGCCTTGTAGTTGGCCGGCGGCCCGAACTGCTGGTTGTAGCTCGAGGTGCGCCACGACGTCGTGACATCGCCGTCGACCGCGTCGCCGGCGATGTCACGGCTCTCCGTCGGCGGGTCGCCGTCCGGGTCGAAGTCCAGGCCGGTGATGCCCTCGATCCCGGTCGGCTCGGCGGTCTGGCTGGTAGTCGCGGAGGTCGAGCCGCCCGAGTCGGCGCCCGCGGTGTCGTCAGAGTCGGTCAACAGCTGCCACACGGTGAGACCGATGGCGACCAAGGCCACCAGGGTGGCGGCGACGATGGCGACGCGCAGCCAGTGATGGCCGGCCTCGTCCTCCTCCACCCCCGCCGGCGTCTCGAACGGCGAGACCACCTCGGGGACCCTGGCCCGGCGGGGCGCGTCGGCGAACAGCGGCCGCTCCGGGATCGGCTCGGGCGGGGGCGCGGGTGCGGGCTTGGTCTTGCGCGGGCTGAACCACCGCACCTCGCCGGAGTCCTCGAAGATCGGCGTGCCGGCCTGGGTGTCGGCCAGCTGCGGCTTGGCTTGAGCGACCTCGCCGATCGCCGCGGTCGCCTGCTTCTCCGAGGCCAGCTCGCCGGCGAGGCCGCTCGGGTCGCCGACATAGCCGGCAAGCCGGTCGTGGATCTCCCGGGCGGTGTTGGGACCGGCATGTCGGCCGTGCGGCCGGTTCAGCACCTCGTCGCAGAGGTCGTCCAACACCCGCGGTACGCCGGCCCGGATCTGGCGCGGTCGAAGCAACCGGTCGTGCTCGCGCGGCGCCGGCGGCGTGGCCGACTCGGAGAGGCCGGCCCACTTGCCGGAGAGCCCGAAGTGGAGGATGCCGACCAGATCGGTGACGTCGACGGCGATCCGGTCGGGACCGAGCCCGTAGAGCGCTGCCTCCACCGCGAAGCCGATGATCCGCACCGCCCCAGCGGTGTCGATCAGGACGTTCTCGGGGTTGAGCCGGCCGTGGCAGACGCCCCGCTCGTGGGCCACCACGAGCGCCTGGGCCACCTCGTCGGCGATCCACGCGGCCCGCCGCGGCGGCAGCGGCCCCTCGGCGGCCACCAGATGGTCCAGCGAGGTGCCCTGGCCCCACTCGTTGACGACGTAGGTGATGTCGGGGTCGTTGGCCACGTCGAGGATCTTCAGCAGCCGGGTCTCCACGATCTGCGCGGCGGCCCTGGCCGCGGCCAGCAACAGCGGGGCGCGCTCGTCGCCGGAGTCGAGCACGTGGATGGCCACGGGGCGGGCCAGCACGGTGTCGTAGCCCCGCCAGAACCGGCCCTGCCCGGTCTCACTCATCAGATCGTCGAGCCGGTAGCGCCCGGCGAGCATGTCACCGGGCCGGTGCCGCGTCATGCTCGCCCCCTCTCACCCACGAACAGGGCCATGCTAGGGAATCGCTGATCAATCCCGCCTGCTGCGCGACTGATCAGCGATTCCCTGAGGTGCTATGGCGCAGGCGGCCGACGATGGTCTCGACCACGTCGGTGATCTCGGTGATCCGCATCAGCCGGGCCATGCCCAGCAGAACGACGAGATCCACCCCGCCGATCAGCAGGCCGGTGACCAGCGAGGCCAGCGGGCCGCGGGAGTCGACCACGCGGTCGCAGGCCACCAGCACCACCGCCGCAACGGCCGTAGCGACGACCACCGCGATCACCAGCCGAGCCAGGAAGCGAATCAGCGTACGGGACTTCAGGCCACCCAGTCTTCCCGACAGCACGGTGTAGGAGATCAGCGCGCCGACGGCATAGGAGAGGGTGTAGGCGATGGTGAGCATGGGCGCGGTCTCGGCCGGGTCGTCGGCCCGGCCGACCAGAGCCACCGCGGCGACGACATTGACCGCGGCCACCGCGCACTGGACGAAGAAGGCGGTGCGGTTCTCCTCGCGGGCGTAGAAGCAGCGCAGCACCAGGTAGTGGGCGGTGAAGAAGACCAGGCCGGGGCCGAACAGGATGAAGGTGTCGACGTAGTTGCCGACCGTGCCCTTGGCGGCGCCCCAGCCGAACATCACCTGGGCGATCCGGGCGGCGACCAGCGGCAGCAGCGCGGCGAACGGGATCACCACCGCCAGCGCGGTTCGGAAGTTGGGGGCCCAGGTCCGCGCCATCGCCCGCCAGTCGCCGTCGTGGGCCGCCGCGGAGAGCCGCGGCAGGATCGCGGTCGCCAGCGAGACGGTGATGATCGAGTGCGGCACCATGATCAGGATGAAGCCCTGGGAGTAGACCGTGTAGCCGGTGTCATGGGCCCCGCGCCCGACGGTGCCGGCCGAGGCGAGCCGCACCACGACGAAGTACGCGATCTGGTTGACGACGACGAAGAGCACCGTCCAGACGCCGAGCTTGAGGGTGTGGGACAGCCCGGAGTCACGCAGGTCCCAACGCGGCCGCAGCGAGACACCGGCGGCCCGCAGGTAGGGGATCAGCACCAGCAGTTGCACCACGATGCCGAGCGTCGAGCCCAGGCCCAGCAGCAGCTCGCGGCTCGAGGAGTACGTCGGCGAGTGCGGGTCGTCGGCACCGAAGACGACCAGGTAGAGGATCAGCACCGCGACCGAGACCACGTTGTTGGTGATCGGCGCCCACATCATCGGCCCGAACCGGCCGCGGGCGTTGAGGATCTGCCCGACCAGCACGAACATGCCGTAGAAGAAGACCTGCGGCAGGCAGTAGCGCGCGAACCTCACCGCGGCGTCGAAGCCCTCCGGCGGAAAGTCGTCGTCGAAGAAGATCCGCATCACCCACGGCGCGGCCACGATCAGCGCGACGGTCACCACCAGCAGGAAGGTGCCGGCCAGCGTGATGACCCGCGCCGTGTACGCCGCGCCGCCGTCCTCGTCGTCCTTCAGCGACCGCACCAGCTGCGGCACCAGGACCGCGTTGATGACGCCACCGGCCAGCAGGATGTAGAGCATGTTGGGGATGGTGTTGGCGATATTGAACACGTCGGCATGGAGCGCATTGCCGAGTGCCGCCGCCAGCAGCGCACCGCGCAGGAAGCCGGAGAGCCGGGAGAACGTCGTACCGGCTGCCATGACGGCGCTGTTGCGCAGCACGCTCCGCTGCTCGGATCGCTCGGTCATGAGGCCCTGATCCGACGGAACAGCCGCACCCCGATGGCACCGAACAGCAGCCCGGCGCCGACCGCGATGAAGAGCCAGATGATGCCGCTGACTCGCGCGGCGCGGATCGGCACGACCACGGCGGCGCCCAGTGGCGTGCCGTCGGTGTCGGTGACTCGCAGCGTGACGTTGTGGACGCCGCCCTGGCTGGCGGTGGCCTTGAGCAGCAGGGTGGACCGATCGCCCGGCGCGAGCTCCAACGGGTCTGTGGGGGAGATGGTGATGCTGGAGTCGGAGGTCGCCGACAGCGCGATGGTGACGGGCTGGTCGAGCTCGTTCTCGATCGTCGCCCAGAAGTGGCCGTTGTCGCTCGACAGCGTCACCGCGGCCGGACCTTGGATCTGCACCTGGGACAGCTTTTCGGAGACCCAGCGCTCGGCGGCCGCCGCTGGATCGGTCACGTCGCCGCGGGCCAGGAAGGAGATGCCGGTCAGTGCCTCGTCGGTGAGCTCCCCGGCGATCTGGTCGTTGTCGGTCAGCACCCGCTGCAGGGTCTGGCCGCTCTCGATCAGGCGGCTCGCGGAGTCGAAGCGCGAGGCGGGCAGCTCGTCGTCCTCGCCGGTGTAGCTCAGCGCGCTGCGGGACACCGTCGGTCCGTCCTGTCCGGCGGTGACGGAGGCCAGTCCGGTCAGATCGAGCCAGGGCGCTCGCAGCCCCGAGGTGAACTCCCGTGGATCGGTCGGTGACCAGGCCGCACCCAGCTTCACCAGGAGCGGGGGGTGGTCGGGGTCGAGGGCGCGCACCGCGGCCTCGGCCAGCAGCCGTTGCCGCAGTGGTACGACGGCCTGCCGGTCGCCGGGTCCGGGACCGCCGTCGAGGGCGGCGGCCGAGGAGACGACCAGCTGGGCGCCGTCGGCGTCGGCGACCACCGGGCCGGGGCCGTCGGGGGTCTCGGGAAGAGCCCGGTCGGAGACCAGCACCGGGGTGTTCTCGGCGGGCAAGGACAGCGAGACCGCGTCGATGAGGCCACTGGCCGGGGCATCGACCTGTGTCGCCGGGATGCCCAGCCTCTGCAGCGCCGCGACACTGCGCTCGTGGGCCGGTTCGTAGAGCGACCGGCCGTGGTGTGCCGTCGCGGTGAGGTCGAGGTCGCCGTAGGGGAGTCCCAGCACGTCGGAGGAGCGCAGCAGCGCGAGGGCGCGAGTCAGCCAGGCGGTCGCGAGCGAGGTGACTTCCGCCTGTTCGGCAGAGGGGGTGGGGGTCTGGCTGGGCGAGGGCTCGGCGGAGGGCGAGGGGCTCGGCGAGGTGTCGTCCTGGACGACGGTCGACCCGATCGAGCGTGGCGGGTTGCCGTTGGCGAGCTGCTGGACGGCGTCGAGGACTGCCGGGTCCACCAGCCAGGTGAGCCGGTGCCCGAACGGGGTGGCCTCGCCGGCCTCGATCAGCCGCTCGAGCCGGCCGTCGTCGCCGAGCAGCCTGACCCAGCGGTCGAGTTCGGCGACGGAGCCGTCGGAGGTACGCACCACCTGCGCCCGCAGCGGCACGATCAGCGCGGCGCGCACCGGCGTCGTCGACGCCTTGACGAACGGCAGGAAGGTACGGGCCCGGCCGTCGGCGATCTTGTCGTAGCCGGCCGGTCCGGAGCCGAGCGCGTGGGTGCCGAACCAGTAGACCCCTTGGGCCACCGGCTTGGCCACGTCCTTCAGGAGCGCCTTGCGGGGGATGGTCAGCGCATAGGTCACCGTCTGACCGGGAGTGAGGTCGCCCACGGCGGTGTAGGCGCTGGCCGAGGTGAGGATGCGGCTGCCGAGCTCGGTGGTCTCCGGTACCGATGCGGAGCCGGCCAGCTCGGCCAGTGTCGTCATCGGCGAGCTGGAGATGAAGGGATAGACGATTACGTCCGACCAGACGGTGTCGTCGGTGTTGGTGACGGTGCCGGTGACCCGGACCGGTCCGTGGCGGGGAATCGACCCGGGTGTCAGCGTGTCGATAGTGACCACCAGCGGCGATTCCGTCTTGACGACCTCGGCGGAGGCGGGGGTGATGGGAGCCAGCAGCACCGCCAACAGCCCCAGGATCGCCGCCACGATTGCGGACGACCGGGCATGAGGCATGGGGTCGAGGATATCGACCGTCGTACCAACCCCGGCCCCACCCGCCGAAAGGTCCCTATCTGCCCCTCGAGGAGTCCCAGATGGCCCCGACGGCGTGGACGACAGGCAACACGGGACCCTTGGAGGGGCAGATAGGGACCTCTCGAGGGGCCATCAGGGACCTCTCGGCGACGGCTTAGACTCATCCCCCGTGTCCGAGACTCAGCTCCCCTCCCTGACCGTCGCCGACGTGCAGCGGTCGGTGACCACGGAGCTCGACAGGATCGGGCCGGTCATCGACGAGCTCGGTGCGATCTTCGCGGCCGAGGGCTTCGAGCTGGCACTGGTGGGCGGTCCGGTCCGCGACGCCATGCTGGGCCGGCAGCACGACGACCTCGACTTCACCACCTCCGCGCGGCCCGACGACACCGAGATGATCCTCAAGAAGTGGGGAGACGCCACCTGGGACATGGGCCGTGACTTCGGCACCATCGGCTGCCGCAAGGGTCCCTGGCAGGTCGAGGTGACCACCTACCGCAGCGAGCACTACGACCCGTCCTCCCGCAAGCCCGACGTGGACTTCGGCGACAGCCTCGCCGGCGACCTGGGCCGTCGCGACTTCACCGTCAACGCGATGGCGGTCCGGCTCCCGGGCAGAGAGGTCGTCGACCTGTACGGCGGCGTGGTCGATCTCGCGACCAGGACGCTGCGCACCCCCGGCACCCCGGAGGCGAGCTTCTCCGACGACCCGCTGCGGATGATGCGAGCCGCCCGGTTCGCGGCCCAGCTCGGCTTCGCCGTCGCCCCCGAGGTCCGGCAGGCGATGACCGAGATGGCCGACCGCATCTCGATCATCAGCGCGGAGCGGGTCCGCGACGAGCTGGTCAAGCTCCTCTGCGCCCCCTACCCCCGGCTCGGCCTCACCCTGCTGGTCGACACCGGGCTGGCCGACCGGGTGCTGCCCGAGCTGCCCTCGCTCCGGCTCGAGCGCGACGAGCACCACCGCCACAAGGACGTCTACGAGCACACCCTGACCGTGCTGGACCAGGCCATCGCTCTCGAGGACCGGCTGCCGGACGGCGGCCCCGACTTCGTCTCGCGGTTCGCGGCGTTGATGCACGACGTCGGCAAGCCGAGGACCCGCCGCTTCCTCGACGACGGCACCGTCACCTTCCACCACCACGACGTGGTCGGCGCCAAGATCACCCGCAAGCGGATGCAGGCACTGAAGTTCTCCAACGCGGAGACCGACGCGGTCACCCAGCTCGTCGAGCAGCACCTGCGCTTCCACGGCTACGGCAGCGGCGAGTGGACCGACTCGGCGGTACGCCGCTACGTCCGCGATGCCGGCGACCAGCTGGCGCGGCTGCACGTCCTTACCAGGGCCGACTGCACCACCCGCAACCGGCGCAAGGCCGAGCGACTCGCGCGGACCTACGACGCCCTGGAGGCCCGGATCGCGAAGCTGGCGGCCGAGGAGGAGCTCGCTTCGATGCGCCCGGCCCTGGACGGCAACCAGATCATGGCGATCCTCGGACTCCAGCCCGGCCGCGCGGTCGGCGAGGCCTACACGTTCCTGCTCGACCTGCGCATCGACGAGGGCCCGATGAGCCCGGAGGACGCCGAGACGCGTCTCCGGGATTGGTGGGCAGCTCGGTCCTGACCGAGAATGGGGTGAAATCCGGGGTGAAGGCGCCGAGGCCGTCGGACAACCCTTGGACTGCGTACCGGAAATCTCGGTAGTCTGCCGATGTCGGCGATCTCGTCGGCTTCGAGGTGCCCCGGTAGTCCCATTTCAAACTCTCTTCTCCCATCACGGGGAGGCGGAAATTGGCCGCACCGGGACAGGTCGAAGTCGACGAGCGCCGGTGTCGTCGCGTCGAGCCCGGGGAGGGCGTGTTAGCGCCTTGGTGAAGTTGGGGGATTTCATGTCTTGCTTGGTGGTGCCCGGACCCCTTGGTCCGCGAATTCCGGACCGATGCCGTCGGGCGGGTCGCCATGGCTGAGCGGCTCGATCGGGTGGGCGTCAGGCCGGGGCTGGCCCGCCAGGTCGCGCCCGGGTTCGCCGACGCGCTGGACAAGATCGCGACCACCGCGGTGCGCGGTGACCTCGCGGCCGCCCTGGAGCAGCTGGAGCTGCTGGCCGAGGGGCCCAGCACCGATGTCGACCTGGTCGCCCTCGCCGAGCTCGCCGCCGTCCTGGGAAGCTGGGCGGGCCGCCCGTTGCTGGATCTGATCGACAGGCTGCTCGCCCGCGTCGAGACCGCGCCGGCCCGGGGCGCACTGCTGTTCCATCGCGGCCGGATGACTTCCGGCGAGGAGCACATCGGGATGCTCAACCGAGCGCTCGAGGAGTTCGTCATCGCCGCTGACGACCGCGGCCGAGCCGTCACGCTCGCCGCGCTGGCCCGGTCGGGTCCCGGTCCACTCGGCGTGGAGCACCGTGGTCGGATGGCGCGCCGCGCGCTCCGGCTGGCCGAGGAGGTCGCGGAGCCGTGGGCGGTCTCCTGGTGTGCCGGCCAGCTGGCCCGCTACGAGACCTTCTACGGCGACACCTCGGCCACCGAGCACTGGCGAGTCTCCTCCGAGCAGCTGGTCGACAATATCGACCTGCCCACGCTCGACCTGATCATCACCAACCAGTGGCACTACGGGCTGCAGCTGGGTGGCTCGGGCGAGCTGGCCCTCGCCGAGCAGGTGCTTCGCGACGGCCTCACGCTTGCGCACGGGCCGATCTGGCGCGGCCGCTACGCCGAGGCGCTGGCCGTGGTCTACTGGCGATCCGGCCGCACCCCGGAAGCACGGGCGGCCGCCGCCGAGCAGCTTGCCGTCAACCCCGACAGCGTGATGGCACTGCTGGTGACAGGCGCCTACGAGCTCGAGGCCGCCGGTCATCCCGACATCTCCTACGCCGATCGCGCGGTTGCGGGTGCCACCGGCGACGAGCTCTGGGCCGCGATCGCGCTCCAGGCGCGGATGCGACAGGTCGACGGGGAGCCGGACCCGCTGCGCGACCTGTGGCCGGTGATCGAGGCGATCCCGGCGACGGGGTCCCGGTTCGGCTGGGAGGAGCTCGTCCTGGTGGCGATCGCCGGCGACGCCCGGCGCATTCGTGACCTCTTCCCGGCGCTCACCGCCGTGTGGCCGCCACATGTGCGTGCGCAGGCGGTCCACGATGTCGCCGCGGGGATCCTGTCCGGCAACTACGCTCAGGTCTTCGCCGCGGCCGAGCAGCTGCTCCAGCTCGACGAGCCGAGGCTGGGCGGGCAGGCGCTCTACGCCGCCGCCAGACTGGCGCCCACGATCGCGGTCGGCAACCAGCTGCGGCGTCGGGCGATCGCCTTGTTCGAGCAGATCGGCGCCGAGCGGTCCCTGGCCATGGTGCTGCGCGACCGGACGCTGCGACGCGATGCCAGCGTGCCCCGCATCCCGCAGAGCCAGCGCTTCGCCACCAATGCCGGCCTGACCGGCCGTCAGCGCGAGGTTGCCCGGCTGGCGGCTCGCGGCCTGACGGCCCAGGAGATCGCCGACGAGCTCACCATCGCCGTCTCGACGGTGCGCCATCACCTCCTGAAGGTGCGCCAGCATTTCGGCAATGTGCCGAAGCGACGACTCGCGCAACTGCTCGCTCGACGCGACGAGGATTGAAACCTTCTCGCGGGGTGATATCCGGGGTGATTCCTGACCGGCATCGCCATCGACGACCGTTACCAGACGATGGATATCGATGAGTTTCCGTTGCGGAAATGTGGGCGGCATATGTCTCAACACCGGCTGTGATCACTCAATCGTCACACGTCGTTGTGGATCTCCTGTTTTCTGGCAACTCGCTGTGAAACGATGTACCATCTCTATGGCCACCCGTTGCTAGGTGGCGGCTGTGAAAAGTCTGTCCTTCAATGACCCGGACACGTCGTCCGCGCCCGGAGAGGCCGGCCGTGGCGTCGGAAGCAGTTCCGATGTCGGGGGGTAGTTCGGCACACCAGATGACGCGGCACATGGGGTGCCGCCGTCGTCGTGGGTGCCGCCCCCTCGGCGCGGAGTTGAAAGAAGCACCGAACCCAGGGGGAAGTAGTGAGTCAACCGTCACGCCCACGCCGCTCGTCGCGGCGAGCAGGAGTGCGGACGTTCCGCATGTTCAGCAAGGCTGGCCAGCCAGCCACCGGCCGCTTCTGGCGCCGGCCGATCGCGGCGCTGGTCGCGCTGCTGGTCGGCCTCGGCGTGGTGGCCGGGACCGTCGCGCCCGCGAGTGCGGACCTGCCGACCGGCATCGTCAGCGCGACCTTCGTGGGCCTGCCCAGCGGAGACCCGCCGGTCGTGGAGGAGGGCGACACCTACAGCCTCCGGATCCAGTACAACAACGAGGTGCCCGACGGCTACGTCCTCACCATCGACCTGGGCACCACCGCCGACCTGGGCGACTTGCCGTTGCCGAACGACGCGATCGAGTCGGTGGTCCAGAACGGCACCGAGCTGATCATCACCTTCAAGGACCCGTTCCCGACCACTGTCAACCAGGGTGTCTTCGACATCGAGTTCACGATCCCGGAGGTCGACTCGACCCAGGCCAGCCAGATCATCGCCGAGGTTGACGAAGAGCTGGTCGTCCAGGACGTCATCATCAAGAACTCGGGCGACACCCAGGCCAACGTCACCGACTCGATGAACAAGGCCGTCAGCCCGCCCAACCTGAACAACTACGTCAGCTACGACAGCGACGGCAACGTCGTCCTCCTCGACAGCGTGCTCGACCAGGTCCTGACCTACACCCTGACGGTGAACACCCCGGCGGGCACGACGCGCACCGACTACCCCATCTCGGACCAGCTGCCCGACGGGCTCGAGTACGTCGCCGGCTCGTTCGCCACCACGCTGACCACCTGGGAAGAGATCGACGGCACCTACTGGAACCAGTCGACCACCACGGGTCCGGACTTCGACCCGACCATCACCGACAACTCCTTCAGCGGCACCGTCGCGGAGCTCACCGGGCCGTCGATCTACGTGATCACCTACCAGGTGAAGGTGACCGACAAGGACGCTCTGGAGGCACTCCTCCAGGCCGCCCACGACACCATCTCCGCCCAGGGCGGCACCACCACCTACTACCTGACCAATACCGCCACCTTCGGGCCTGAGGACGCCGCGGTGCAGAAGAACGCCCACGTCGGCGTCTACCTCACCAGGGGCCCCGTCCCGGGCAACGCGTTCAGCAAGACCTCGGACTGGGTGACCAGCGACGGCAAGAACAACCAGGTGGTCGGCATCCCCGCCGAGGACGGCACCCTGGACCCCGCCGCCGACCTGACCTACTCCTTCAAGGCCAACCTGAGCCTGTGGACCGGCAACGGCGACGACTACACGCTGCAGCGCAATGTCGTGCTGGTCGACACCCTCAACGCGGCCGCGAGCTGGAACACCGACGCCGACGACTTCCTGACGATCACCGGCTCCGGCACCATCCCGACGTTGACCGAGGTGACCTGTGACGAGAGCACCACGGAGGCGACCTTCGAGACCGAGGACGCCGGCTCGTGGTGTGTCGTGGGCCAGACCCTCTTCGTCAACCTGGGCCAGGACAGCACCACCAACGCGACGGTGTCGGCCAAGGTGAAGGTCAACACGGTCGCTGATCTGAGCACGCAGACGCCCGCGTCGAGCTACAGCTCGGTCGAGGGCGCCACCGCCTACCTGCTGCCCAACACGGCGACCTACAACTGGCGCCTCTCGGGCGGCGGCACCAGCGTCAGCCACAACGTCCGGCCGGTCACCATGCCTGACGACACCGACGGCTGGCACGACACCAGCACGTTCGACAAGAGCAGCACCGTGGCGGACCTCCCTGCCAGCGCCGGCCAGGGCAAGGGATGGGCCCGCGACGTCACCTACACCTTCACGGTGGGCGCCGGCAAGGGCATCGACGCCAGGACCTACAAGATCGTCGACACGATCGACACGACGGTCTTCGACATTCCCGCGGGCTCCACTCCGACCGTCACCGGCAGCTACGACGGTGTCGCACTGACGGCGGACGACTACACGCTGAGCTGGGGGACGACCGCGGACACCGCTGACCAGCTCACCATCGCGCTCAGCGCCAGTGGCATCGCCAAAGTCACCGACGCAGGTGCCGACAAGACGTGGATCACCTATCTCGAGCTGACGACCGTCCCGGTGGGCACGGCCGACCAGGCGGCCACGCTGCAGCTGTCCAACCACGCCGAGCTGCAGACGATCGAGAGCACGCCGGCCTACTACGACGACGACGCTCGTGACGTCACCTCCTTCGGTAGCGAGGCCGAGGTCCGCAAGCGGGTCTGGGACAGCGTGAACGGCGAGTGGACCGACCACTTGTATGCCCAGATCGACGAGGACGGCAATGTCGTCGACGACACCTACGTCTACCGGATCCAGTTCATCCCGTGGGGTAGCTACGACGGCATCGCCATCTCGGACGTCGTCGACAACCTGCCCGCCGGAGTGACCTTCCTGGGCTTCGTGTCGGAAGACGGCGTTGCCGATGGCACGACGGTCGCCGACAACCCGGTCGACATCGGCGGCAACCTCGAGGCCGTCGAGACCGACACTGACGACGGCCAGGTGGTGACCATCCAGCAGCAGGACGGCACGGTCCTCGACCGCAGCCAGAGCACGGAGGACGACAACTCGTTCTCGGCCTATGTCGCGGTCCAGATCACCGACCCCCTGACCGAGGGCGCGATCGTCAACGCCATCGGCGCGAGCACGGCGACCATCGAGGCAGCCACCTACGCCATCGGTGACTACGTCTGGGTTGACGCCGACAAGGACGGCATCCAGGACGCCGATGAGGAGGTGCTCGAAGGTGTCCAGGTCGACCTGCTGCGTGACGGCGTGGTCGTCGCCACGACCACTACCGACGCCAACGGCCGCTACCTGTTCGACAACCTTCCCGAGGGTGACTACCAGGTGCGGTTCACCCTGACGGAGGAGCAGGCCGCGATCTACCACTACACCGGCTCGAACGTCTCGACGGACTCCTCCGACGAGCAGGACTCCGACGGTGTCGTGGACGAGGAGGACGCGAGCGTGGCCATCACCGAGGTGATCTCCCTCAACCCGGACAACGCCAAGCTGCGTCCGTACGGCACCGGCACCGGCGAGTACGGCGACCAGGAGTTCGAAGCCACCATGGGCATCGACCCGACCTGGGATGCCGGCGTCGTCAAGGAGACCTACGCCGTCGGCGACCTGGTGTGGATCGACGCCGACTCCGACGGTGCGCAGGACGCCGACGAGACGCCGCTGGCCGGGGTCACGGTGACCCTGCTCGACGGTGACGGCAACGAGGTGGCCACGACCACCACCGACGAGAACGGCCGCTACCTGTTCGACAACCTGCCGGCCGGCACCTACCAGGTCCGGTTCGAACTGACCGAGGAGCAGGCGGCGACCTACCGGTTCACCACGGCCAACGAGTCGGGCGTCGGCGACGAGGCCGACTCCGACGGCGAGGTCGAATCGGCCGAGTCCTCCACGGCGACCACCGGTCTGATCACGCTCGGCCCGGACAACACCGCGTTGACCACGAGCTACACCGACCAGGAGTTCGAGGCCACCGAGGGCATCGACCCGACCTGGGACGCCGGTGTGGTGTTCAAGAAGGTCTCCGTCGGTGACTACGTCTGGATCGACGAGAACCGGAACGGCACCCAGGACGGCGGCGAGCCGCCGATCCCGGGCGTCACGTTGACCATCAGCCGCACCGACGGTGCCACGGTGACCAACTCCAACGGCACCCCGAAGACCGATCTGTCGACGACGACCGACGGCAACGGCAAATACCTCTTCACCGACCTCGAGGTGCTGCCGCCGGGTGTCCACTACGTCGTGACCATCGACCTGACCACGGTCCCGGCCGACCTGACGCCGACCAAGGCCGGTCAGGGCGACAGGGCGACGGACTCCTCGAACGGCTCCGCCGAGTCGACGGATCTGACCACCGACGGTGCCTCGGACCTGACGTTGGACTTCGGGTTCGTGCGGCCGGAGGTGTTGGCTGCCACGTTGAGTGGGGTGACGGTGTCGACGAAGTCGTCGGTGAAGCAGGCTGAGACTGGTTCGCAGCTCTTTGACCAGGTTCAGGTTCAGGGTCTGGCTGCGGGTCAGACGGCTTCGGCGACGGCCACGCTCTATGGGCCGTATGCGAGCAAGAAGGACATGACGTGTGCTTCGGGCAAGGCGGTCAAGACGGTGAGTTTCACCGCCACCAGTGAGTGGGTGGAGA
>NZ_JASGDQ010000108.1:0-18479 GCF_047607185.1 Nocardioides sp.
CCCGCCGGGTCGCCGACGCGACTATGACACTCCCCCAGGAGGCGGCCGCCTGGGTCGACGTCCACCTTGCGCGCCGGGTGGAGCGAGTCGGGGTCAGGACCCTGGACCGGTTGATCGAGGAGGCCAAGGCCCGGTTCGACCCCGAACAACTCGCCGAGGACGAGGCCAGTGATCTGGCCGAGCGCCGCGTCGAGATCGCCCGCAACCCCACCGGTCGGGCCGCCACCACGAGGGTCGAGGCGGTCCTGGACACCACCGACGCCCTGGACTTGGATGCCGTGTTGGATGAGATCGCCGACCAGTTGGCCGCCTGCGACGGCCTGGCCGAGGCCAAGGCGGTGCGCCGGGCCAGGGCGTTGGGGATGCTCGCCCGTGGCGAGGTCGGCTTCGGCCGCCCCGACGCTGGCCACGACACCAGTCAAGCCAGCACTGGGCCGGCGGTCCAGGTGACCCCGCGTCGGATCGACCTCCGGGTGCGGGTGGGCGAGGGCGAGACCCACGCGATCGTGCACTCCCTGACCGGCCAGCACCTGGGCATGGTCACCATCGACCGCCTCCACACCTGGTGCACCCACGCCCACGTCACCGTCCGGCCGATCCTCGACCTGACCGCCGAGGCAGTCACGACAGGCCGGTTCGCCACCGACAGCCTCCGCGAGCAGGTCATCGAGACCGCCCGCAAATGCGTCTTCCCCTACTGCGAGCGCCCCGCCGAGTCCTGCGACCTCGACCACGCCAAGAAATGGCAAGAACACGGCCCACCCGGCCAGACCCGGACCGGCAATATCGCCCCGCTATGCCGACATCACCACCGCGTGAAAACCCACAGCACCGGCTGGACCTACTTCCAGCTCGCGCCGGGTGAATATCTCTGGACCAGCCCCCACGGCTACCGCTTCCACACCACCCAATATGGCACCAGGGAAATCACGAATCCGGACGGCGACCCCGGTTGACGTGGCGCCATGAGCTCAGAGAGTGAACGCCGACCGGAACGCGTCGAGCGCCGCATCCGAGCCGGCGATACCGGGCCGGCTGGCGAACGCCTCCAGGGCGACCACGCCGTCGTACCCGGCCTCGGCGAGGGCCCGGGCCACCGCGGGCCAGGCGACCTCGCCGGTGCCGGGCTCGCAGCGCCCGGGCACGTCGGCGACCTGCACCTCGCCGACCCAGGGCCGGGCCCGCCGGAGCAGCTCGATCAGGTTCCCCTCGCCGATCTGGGCGTGGTAGAGGTCGAGGTTCATCAGCAGGTGCGGGGAGCCGACGGCGCTGACCAGTGCGAGGGTGTCGGCGGCGCGGGCGAACGGGGTGCCGGGGTGGTCAACCTCGGTGTTGAGGTTCTCCAGCACGAACCTGACCCCGTGCCGCTCCCCCAGCGTGGCGACCCGCTCGAGGGTCCGCAGCGCCGCCAGCCACATCTCGCCGGTGACCACAGGCACCGGTGTCACCGGCAGGCCGCCCTCGCCCAGGCCGGTGCCGTGCAGGTTGAGCGCCGGCGCGCCGATCCGAGTCGCGAAGCCGATGGCCGCCTCGGCGCTCTCCAGCAGCGCGTCGGCGCCTGCCGGGGTGATCAGGTCGCCGCTGACGTAGCCGGTCATCGAGGTGTAGCGGGCGCCGATCGCGGCCAGCGCGGCCGGGTCCTTGGTGGTCCAGTCCCAGATCTCGACGGCAAAGCCTGCATCGTGGATCCGCTTGACCCGGTCGAGGTGGGGCTCGTCGAGATAGACCATCTCCGAGCAGACGGCGAGCGTGAAACTCCCTGGCTGATCCGCTCGCTGACGCTCGCTCACGCGGAACCGCCGTACAGCGCCGGCCGTTCCTCGGGTACGACGGACTCCCACTCCCCCGAGGCCAGCGACCTGACGCCGGCGGCCGCGGCCAGGTTGGCCAGGTAGCCGTCCCAGGCGTCGGGGCCGGTCCAGTCGCTGGCACCGGCGCCGGCCCAGCCGACCCAGGCCGCCAACTCCAGCCGGTAGGCGTCGGCGAAGTGGGCGGTGCCGTCGGAGCCGACCACGCCGCCGGCGACGCCGGCGGCGCGGAGGGTGACGTCGGCGCGCGGCGCCAGCGAGGCGGTGCCGGCCGTGCCGACGATCTCGCACTGCACGTCGTAGCCATAGCGGGCGTTGACGAAGACCTCCACCGAGGCCAGCGTCCCGGAGCCGAGCCGCAGCGTGGCCAGCTGCGGGTCGCGGAAGCCCTCGGCGAGCGGCGACTCGACCCGGATCCCGGTCAGCGGCTGGTCGAGCAGCCAGGGCAGGGTGTCGAGCTCGTGGATCATCGACCCGGTGATCAGCGTGGTGTCGTCGACGCTGGTGTGGTTGGTGGCGTTGCGGTGCGAGGCGTGCACCAGCCGGGCCTCCCCCAACGACCCGGCCGCCGCCTTGAGGGCGAGGAAGGCCGGGTCGTAGCGGCGGCAGAAGCCGAGCTGCACCAGCCGGCGGCCGGCGGCCACCTCAGCGGCGACCACGCGGCGGGCGTCGGCGGCGTTGCCGGCCAGCGGCTTCTCGCACATCACCGGCTTGCCCAGCTCGATCCCGGCGATGGCCAGGTCGGCGTGAGTGGCGTCGGGCGAGGCGATGACGAAGGCGTCGACGTCGTCGGCCTCGATCAGCGCCTCCGGCGAGGAGGCGGCGACCGCGCCGACCTCCTCGCCGAGCGCCTTGGCCCGCTCGCCGTCCGGATCGAAGACCTGGCTCACCTCCGCGCCGGCGATCCAGGTGGCCAGGGTGCGCGCGTGCGCGGCCCCCATCGCCCCGGTCCCGATGACGCCGACCCGGATCCGGCTCACTGCACCTCCGCCTTCAGCTCGGCGACGACGCTGGAGTCGGCGCCCATGTCCCGTTCCAGCTCGTGGGCCAGGGACTCCAGCTCGGCGCCGCCGGCCATCATCGAGGTCAGGTCCTCCAGCGAGAGCTCCGACTTCGGGAAGTCCCCGATGCTGCGGCCGCGCCGCAGCAGCAGGAACCTGTCGCCCACCGGGTAGGCGTGGTGCGGGTTGTGGGTGATGAAGACGACCGCCAGGCCACGCTCACGGGCCTTGGCGATGTACTTCAGCACCACGCCGGACTGCTTGACCCCCAGCGCCGCGGTCGGCTCGTCGAGGATGAGCACCCGGGCGCCGAAGTAGACCGCCCGGGCGATGGCGACGCACTGTCGCTCGCCGCCCGACAGCGTCCCGATGGGCTGGTCGACGTCGCGCAGGTCGATGCCCATCGCGGCCAGCTCCTCCTTCGTCGTACGGCGCATGAAGTCGGTGTCGAGGCGACGCAGCGGGCCGCGGCCTCGGACCGGCTCGGAGCCGAGGAAGAAGTTGCGCCACACCGGCATCAGCGAGACCACCGCAAGGTCCTGGTAGACGGTCGCGATGCCCGCGTCGAGCGCCTGCCGGGGGCTGGCGAAGTGGGTCGGCCGGCCGTCGATCAGCAGTTCGCCCTCGGTGTGCTGGTGGGCGCCGGCCAGGATCTTGATGAAGGTCGACTTGCCGGCGCCGTTGTCGCCCAGCACGCAGGTGACCTCGCCGGCGCGCACCGAGGTGGTGACGTCGCGCAGCGCGATGACGCTGCCATAGGTCTTGCCGATGGTGTTGACCTCCACCACCGGGGTGCCACGGGGCGGCAGCGCCCCGGCTTCGGGCGCGGGGGCGTTTCCCCGCTCCGCCTCGGCCTGCTGGGTGGCGTAGTCGCGCGCCACCTTTCCGATCCGCTTCCCGGTCGCCGAGACGCCCTGGTCCATCGGCTCACTCATCGCGTTGCCTCCGCTCGTTTCCTGACCCATTCGTTGAGCAGCACCGCCGCCAGCAGCATCACGCCGAGGAAGGCGCGCAGCCAGTTGTTGTCCCAGCCGGCGTAGACGATGCCTTGGTTGGCCATGCCGTAGATGAGGGCTCCGAACGCGGCGCCGATCGCCGAGCCGTAGCCGCCGGTCATCAGGCAGCCGCCGACGACCGCGCAGATGATGTAGATGAACTCCTGTCCCACCCCGGTGTTGCTCTGCACCGTGGAGGTGGTGAACAGCAGCAGCATGCCGACCAGCCAGCCGCAGCCGGCGGTGGTCATGAAGAGGCCGATCTTGGTCTTCGCGACGGGTACGCCGACCTGGCGGGCCGAGACCTGGGCGCCGCCGACGGCGAAGATCCAGTTGCCGATCCGGGTCCGCAGCAGCACCCAGGTCGCCACCGCCGCGACCGCCACCCACCACAGAATCGAGACGTAGAAGGTGCCCCTGCCGATCTCGGCCGAGGAGCCGAAGACCGCCTTGGCGGAGTCGTAGAAGGGCACATCGCGCATCCCCTGGATGGCGACCTGGCCGATCAGCGCCTTGGTGCCGGCCAGATCGATGCCCTGCAGCACGAAGAAGGTGCCGAGGGTGACGATGAAGGAGGGCAGTCCGGTGCGCATCACCAGCAGGCCGTTGACGAAGCCGACGGCGAGCGCGAGGGCGAGCGACACCAGGATCGCCACCCAGATGTTGAGACCGTACTCGGTCGTCAGGATGCCGACGACCAGGCCGGTGAAGCCGGTCATGGCGCCGGCGGAGAGGTCGAACTCGCCGCCGATCATCAGCAGCGCGACCGCGACGGCCATGATGCCGATGGTGGAGGCGGAGCGCAGCCAGGTGGCCGAGCCGGACAAGGTGGCGAAGGCGTCGGTCGTGACCGCGAAGAACACGAAGATGACGATGGCGGCCAGCAGGGCGCCGATCTCGGGGCGCTTGGTCAGCCGGGTGAGTGCCGAGGTGCGGGCGAGCCGCTCGTCCCCGGCGGCAATGGTGGTCATGTGATTCCCCTTTCGAGCCTGTACGACGGGGGGTGGCCGGACCCGGGAGAAGGCCGGGTCCGGCCGCCCGCCGTCAGCGGGTGCCGTTCTCGGCGAAGGCGAGCACCTCGTCGGCATTGTCGGCGGTGACGAAGGCGGGGCCGGAGTTGATCGCCTGGCCGCCACCGACGTCGTTGCCGTTGATCGACTTCAGGTAGAGCGTCGTCACGCCCAGGTAGCCCTGGACGTAGGGCTGCTGGTCGACGGCGAAGAGGATGTCGCCGGCCTTGATGGCGTCGATGACGTCCTCGCTGAGGTCGAAGGTGGCGACCTTGGCGCTGCTGCCGGCCTCCTTGACCGCCGCGACGGCGTCGATGGCGTACTGCCCGCCCAGCGTCAGCACGCCGTCGATCGAGGTGTCGGCCTGCAGCTTGGAGGTGATGGTCGCCTGCACCGCGTTGTCGTCGGTGCCGTCGACCTGGAGGTTCTCGACCTTGCCGCCCTCGGTCTCGGCGACCGCCTTGCAGCGCTCCTCCAGACCGATATTGCCGGCCTCCTGGATCACACACAGCACGTTCTTGAGGCCCTCGGAGCCGAGTCGCTCGCCGACCGCCTCACCGGCGATGGTCTCGCTCTGGCCGATGTGGGTGATGGCGCCGAACTCCTTCCAGCGGTCGTAGCCGGAGTTGATGGTGACGACCGGGATGCCCGCGGCCACCGCGGCCTTGACACTCGTCTCCAGCCCGTCGGGGTTGGCCATCGAGACCACGATGCCGTCGACCTTGTCGGCCACGGCGCCGTCGATGAGCTGGGACTGCTTGGCCGGGTCGGGGTCGGAGGAGTACTCCACCGTGACGCCGTAGTCCTTGCCGGCCCGCTCGGCGCCGGATTTGACCCGGTCCCAGAAGGCGTCGCCGGAGGAGCTGTGCGTGATGACGGCGTAGGTCAGGTCCGTAGTGTCGGAGGAGTCTCCGTCGCTCTCCTGGCCGGTGCCGCTGCAGGCGGCGAGGAGGAGCCCGGCGGCTGCGATGGCGCCGGCGACCCGCAGTTTCTTCATGGGTGTTGCCTTCCTTTGTTGTCCGACTACTGCGCCGGATCTAGTGGGCTGTCGGGAAGTGGAAGCTGGCGCCGATCGGGTGGGAGACCTGGGGCCAGCGGGAGGTGACGACCTTGGCGCGGGTGTAGAAGGAGACGCCTTCGGGACCGTGCATGTGCTTGTCGCCGAAGAGGGAGTCCTTCCAGCCGCCGAAGGAGTAGTAGGCCATCGGCACCGGGATGGGCACGTTGATACCGATCATGCCGACGTGGACGCCGCGCTGGAACCGCCGGGCCGCCTCCCCGGAGGAGGTGAAGATCGCGGTGCCGTTGCCGTACGGGTTGGCGTTGATGAGCGCGATGGCCTCGTCGACCTCCTCGGCGCGTACGACGGAGAGCACCGGCCCGAAGATCTCCTCGGTGTAGACGTCCATGGCCGTGGAGACCCGGTCGATGAGGGTGGGGCCGACGAAGAAGCCGTCCTCGTAGCCCGGCACGACCAGACCGCGACCGTCGACGACCAGCTCGCCGCCCTGCCGCTCGCCGGCGTCGATCAGCCCGACGATCCGGTCCCGGGCGGCGGCGGTGACCACCGGGCCCATCTCGCTGGCGTGGTCGCGGCCGGAGCCGACCACGACCTTGCGGGCCTTCTCGGCGACGGCCTCGACCAGCGCGTCGCTCTCCCGGCCGACCGCGACGGCCGCGGAGATCGCCATGCACCGCTCCCCCGCCGACCCGAAGGCGGCCGCGACCAGGTGCTCGGCGGCGTAGTCGAGGTCGGCGTCGGGCAGGATCACCGCGTGGTTCTTGGCGCCGCCGAGGGCCTGCACCCGCTTCCCGGTCGCGCTGGCGCGCTCGTGGATGTAGCGGGCGATCGGGGTCGAGCCGACGAAGCTGACCGCCGCCACGTCGGGGTGGTCGAGCAGCGCGTCGACGGCGGTCTTGTCGCCCTGGACGACGGTGAAGACGCCCTCGGGCAGGCCGGCCTGCGCCCACAGCTCGGCCAGGATGAGCGAGGCGGAGGGGTCCCGCTCGCTGGGCTTGAGCACGAAGGTGTTGCCGCAGGCGATCGCCACCGGGAACATCCACATCGGCACCATCGCCGGGAAGTTGAACGGGGTGATGCCGGCGACTACGCCGAGCGGCTCCCGGAAGGAGAACACGTCGACACCGGCGGAGACCTGGTCGGAGTAGTCGCCCTTGAGCAGGCTCGGGATGCCGCAGGCGAACTCCACCACCTCCAGGCCGCGCTGCACCTCGCCGCGGGCGTCGGAGAGGACCTTGCCGTGCTCGTCGGTGATCGCCTCGGCGATCCGGTCGGCGTTGGCCTCGACGAGCTCGCGGAACCGGAACAGCACCTTGGTGCGCGCCGACAGCGAACTCTGGCCCCAGGTCGCGAACGCCTCCCGCGCGGTGGCGACCGCGGCGTCGACGTCGGCAGTCTCGGCGAGCAGCACCTCGGCCCGGGCCTGCCCGGTGGCGGGGTTCCACACCGTGGCGGTGCGGGTCGAGCCGGCGGCGGCGGGCCGGCCGCCGATCCAGTGCTGAATGGTCCTCACGTCAGTCTCCTCGTTCCTCACAGATGGGTTCGCTGGTCCCGCTTCGCGACGTCGTACGACGCGCGGGCGGCCCTGGTGGTGTCGAGCTGCGACACCTCCGCGACGGGTACATCCCACCAGGCGTCGCTGTCCGGGGCGGGCACCGCCGGGTCGGTCTCGACCTGGACCACCACCGGGCCGCCGTCGTACTCCTTGGCCGCCAGCAGCGCCGCCCGCAGCTCCTCGACGCCGTGCGCCCGGATCACGTGCGCGCCCAGGCTCTCGGCGTTGGCGGCCAGGTCTACCGGCAGCGGCGCGCCGTCGAGCCGGCCGGAGCCGGGATCGCGGTAGCGGTAGCGAGTGCCGAACCGCTGCGAGCCGACCGACTCCGAGAGCGCGCCGATCGAGGCGAAGCCGTGGTTCTGGACGAGCACCACGATGATCTTGGTCCGCTCCTGGACGGCGGTGACCAGCTCGGAGGCGAGCATGAGATAGGAGCCGTCGCCGACCATGACGAAGACGTCGCGGTCGGGAGCCGCCATCCGCACGCCCAGCCCGCCGGCGATCTCATAGCCCATGCAGGAGAAGCCGTACTCGACGTGGTAGCCCTTGGGGTCGCGGGTGCGCCACAGCTTGTGCAGGTCGCCGGGCATGGAGCCGGCGGCGCAGACCAGCACGTCGCGGGGCGCCGACACCTCGTTGACGACGCCGAGCACCTCCGACTGCGCGGGCAGCGGTCCGTGGCCGCGGTGGTAGGCGGAGTCCACCACGGCGTCCCACTCGGCGGCGAGCCGGGCGACCCGCTCGCGGTAGCCGGCGCCGGTGTCGTAGCCGCGCAGCGCCTCGGCGAGCGCTGTCAGGCCCTCGCGGGCGTCGGCGACCAGCGGCAGGCCGGCCTGCTTGTGGGCGTCGAGTCCGGCGACGTTGAGGTTGACGAACCGCACGTCGGGGTGGGCGAAGATCGACCGGGAGGCGGTGGTGAAGTCGCTGTAGCGGGTGCCGACGCCGAGGATCACGTCGGCCTCGCGGGCGATGGCGTTCGCGGCGGTGGTGCCGGTGGCGCCGATCGCGCCGAGTGCGAGCGGGTGGTCGTAGGGCAGCGAGCCCTTGCCGGCCTGGGTCTCGGCGACCGGGATGCCGGTGGCCTCCGCGAAGGTCCGCAGCGCCTCGGTGGCGCCGCTGTAGATCACCCCGCCGCCGGCGACGATCAGCGGGGCGCTGGCGCCGCGCAGCAGCTCGACCGCCCGGGCCAGCATGGCCGGCTCCGGGACGGGCCGGGCGACGTGCCAGACCCGTCTCTCGAACAGCTCCTCGGGCCAGTCGTGCGCCTGCGCCTGGACGTCCTGCGGCAGCGCGAGGGTGACCGCTCCCGTCTCGACGGGGTCGGTGAGGACCCGCATCGCGCCGAGCAGCGCCTGGGGCAGCTGCTCGGGTCGCCAGATCCGGTCGAAGAAGCGCGAGACCGGCCGCAGCGTGTCGTTGACCGAGACGTCGTACGTCGTGGGGGACTCCAGCTCCTGCAGCACCGGCCCGCTGACGCGGGTGGCGAAGACGTCGCCGGGGAGCAGCAGGACGGGGAGCCGGTTGATCGTGGCCAGCGCGGCACCGGTGACCAGGTTGGTGGCGCCGGGGCCGATCGAGGTGGTGCAGGCCAGCGTTGACAGCCGGTCGCGCTGCCGGGCGAAGCCCGCCGCCGCGTGGACCATGCCCTGCTCGTTGCGACCGGTCCAGTACGGCAGCGCGGTCGGGTCGGCGAGCTCGGCCTCGAGCAGCGCCTGACCGACGCCGGCCACATTGCCGTGGCCGAAGATGCCGAAGCAGCCCGCGACCAGCCGCTGCTCGACGCCGTCGCGCTCGGAGAACTGCCGCGACAGGAACCGGACCAGCGCCTGGGCGACGGTGAGCCTCATCGGGGTGCCCTTTCGGTCGCGGTGGTCAACGGGAGCCGCGGGTCGACCCGCTGCTCGGTCCAGGTGTCGCGAACCCAGGTGTGGTCCGGATCGTCGCTGATGTGCCAGACCCGCTCGCCGGGGCCGGCCATGACGTTGAGGTAGTAGAGGTCGTAGCCGGGCACCGCCATCGAGGGGCCGTGCCAGCCGTGCGGGATGGTGACCACGTCGCCGCTGCGCACCTCGGCGAGCAGGTCGGCCGGCCGCTCGGCGGTGCCGTAGACCCGCTGGTAGGCCATGCCCCGCTCGCCTCCAGGGCCTGCGGCGACCTCGAAGTAGTAGATCTCCTCCAGCTCGCTCTCGACGCCGGGGCGGTCCTCGTCGTGCTTGTGCGGCGGGTACGACGACCAGTTGCCACCGGGGGTGAGCACCTCGACCACGATCAGCCGGTCGCACTCGAAGGCGCCCGCAGCGGCGACATTGTTGACCTGGCGACTGCACAGGCCGGCGCCGCGCAGCTCGACCGGCACCTCCTCGGCGCTCGCATGGCGGACCGGCAGCCGGCGCTCGCAGCGGGCACTGGGGATCGCGAACCGGCCCCCGGACTCGCTGCTGACGGTGACCTCGGCGTCCCGGGGGACGTAGCCGAAGTCGCTCACCCGGCTGAACACGCTGCCGCGGCCGGCCAGCTCGAAGGTCTCGCCGTCGCACTCGACCCGTGCCGAGCCCGCCAGCGGCAGCACCAGTGCCTCGGCGTCGCCGGTCGCGAAGGTCTCGGTCGCACCCGGGACGAGGTCGAGGACCCGCAGCCCGCAGTAGGTCCAGCCGGCATCGGCCGGGGTGACCGGCGTGGCGAGCAGCCGCGCACCTCCGCTCACAGCAGCCCCACCGTCTTGTCCACCGCGGTGGCGACATCGCCGTCGGGCGGGTAGAGCAGCGCCCGGCCGACGATCATGCCGAAGACCGTCGGCAGCTTGAGGGCACGCTGCCAGCGGTCGAGGGTCTCCGGCTGGTCGATGCTCGCCTCGCCGCCGAGCAGCAGCACCGGCAGCGTGGTGGCGTCGGCGACCCGCTCCATCTCGGCCAGCACCGGCAGCTTGAGCCAGGTGTAGGCCGAGGTGGTGCCCAGCCCGGCGGCGACGGTCGCGGAGCGGATCACCGCCTCGACCGAGAGGTCGTTGCGGACCCTGCCGTCGACGCGGTGGGAGATGAACGGCTCGACCATCGCCATCAGCCGGTGGCCGGCCAGCGCCGAGACGGCGTGGGCACAGCTCTCCAGGGTGGCGGCGGTGGCCGGGTCCTCGGGGTCGACGCGCAGCAGCATCTTGCCGCCGTCGAGCCCGCCGGCGGCGATGGCGTCGGCGTCGTAGCCGGTCATCCGGTCGTCGATCTCGAAGGTGGTGCCGGCCAGTCCGCCGCGGTTCATCGAGCCGAGCACGACCAGGTCGTCCAGGGCGCCCATGAGGAGCAGGTCCTCGACCAGGTCCGGGGTGCCGAGGAAGCCGTCGACGCCGGGCCGCGACAGCGCCACGGCGATGCGGCGCAGCAGCTCGCCGCGGTCGGCCATCGCGAGCGGGTCGTCGGCGACCCGGAGGGCCCCCCGGGCGGGGTGGTCGGCGGCCAGCAGCATCAGCCGGCCGGACTCCCCCAGCAGCCGCTCCCGCCGGGGCCGGGCGGCGGCCGCCCGGGCGATGGCACCCGGGTCCTGGGCACGGGTGGTGGTCAGTGCGCGCACCAGCTCCGCGCCGGTCAGCCCGGCGGGGTCGACGACCGGCTCAGCCATGGACGGCCTCCTTCCCGAGCAGGCTCTCGATCTCGGCGGTGGTGGGCATCGCGTCGGCGCAGGCGAGCTGGCCGGCGACGTAGGCCCCCGCCGCGTTGGCGAAGCGCAGGATCCGCGCCAGCGGCCAGCCTGCCAGCAAACCGTGGCACAGCGCTCCCCCGAAGGCGTCGCCGGCGCCGAGTCCGTTGACGACCTCGACGGGGACCGGCGGCACCTCGACGGCGGCCACTGCGTGGAGGGGGCCGGAGACGCCGAGAACACCGCGCGGGCCCTGCTTGACCACGGCGACCCGGACGCCGCGTTCGCGCAACGCGGCGGCGGCCGCCGCGGGCTCGGTCTCGCCGACGGCGACCTCGCACTCCTCCCGGTTGCCGACCGCCACGGTGACGTACGGCAGCGCGCGGGCGATCTGAGCGGTGGCCTGCTCCGGGGAGTCCCAGAACATCGGCCGGTAGTCCAGGTCGAGCACGGTGTCTCCGGCCGGGTTGGCCCGGGCACGGTGCTCGAGCGCGGCCAGGGTGGCGCTACGGCTGGGCTCCTGGCACAGCCCGGTGACCGTCACCCAGAACAGGTCGGCGGCGGCGATCGCGTCGAGGTCGAGGTCGGCGGCCTCGATCTGCAGATCCGGCGCGGTGGGGGTCCGGTAGAAGTAGAGCGGGAAGTCGTCGGGCGGGAAGATCTCGCAGAAGGTCACCGGCGTCGGCCACCCCGGCACCGCGGACACGAACCGGTCATCGACGCCGAAGCCGCGCAGCGCCTCGTGGATGAACCTGCCGAACGGGTCCTCGCCGGTCCGGGTGATCACCGCCGCCCGGCGACCGTGCCGAGCCGCGGCCACCGCGACATTGGTGGGGCTGCCGCCGAGGAACTTGCCGAAGCTGGTGACGTGCTCCAGCGGCACGCCGATCTGCTGCGGGTAGACGTCGACGCCGACCCGGCCCATGGTGATCACCTCGAAGGTCATGACCCGACCTCGCGACGGCTGACGTCGTCGAGATAGGCCAACGAGGCGAGTACGTCGGCCAGCGGCCCGGCGCCCGGCGCCGGCTCGCCCGCCTCCTCGGGGAGCACGGTGTCCTGCTCCATGACGTACCAGCCCTGGTAGCCGGCCCGCTCCAGCGCGGTGACGATGGCGGCGATGTCGACGTCGCCCTGGCCCAGCGGCCGGTAGAGACCGGCGACGACCGCCTGGTGGTAGGTCAGCTCGCCCTGTCGGACCCGCTCGGCGACGTCCTGGTCGACGTCCTTGAGGTGGGTGTGCCGGATCCGGTCGCTGGCGGCCAGGGTGAGCGCGACCGGGTCGGTGCCGCCGACCAGGAGATGGCCGGTGTCGAGGGTGAGCCCGATGCTGCTGCCCGCCAGCACCCGCTCGACCTCGTCGCGACGCTCGACCATGGTGCCGACATGGGGGTGGAGGGTGGCCTCGATGCCCTGCTCGCCGGCCGCGTCGCGGAGCCGGTCGAGGTTGGCCAGCAGCGTCTTCCACGCTCGCTCGTCCAGCACCGGCCGGGCGTCGTACCCCTCCAGGCCGGAGGCCGCCGCCAGCACCAGGCTCGTTGCCCCAGCGGCGGTGAAGTGCCGCAGCGCCCGGGTCACCTCCGGCAGCGGGTCCCGCTCCTCGTCGAAGAGCACCACCGGGACGAAGCCGCCCACCGCACTCAGGTCGTGGCTGGCCAGCAACTCGGCAGCCTGCGCCGGATCGGCGGGCAGGAAGCCGTCGGGGCCGAGCTCGGTGGCGGCCAGGCCGGCGCCGGCCATCTCGGTCAGCACCCGCTCGGGCGCCAGCTGGTGTCCCCAGCCGGGCACCTCGCAGACGCCCCAGGAGATGGGCGCGCCGGCGATCCGGCTCCGCAGGTCGTTCACTTGCGCACCTCCGCGACCTCGACCTTGCGGCCTTCGACCCGCGAGCGGGTGGCCGCCTCGGCGACGTAGAGCGCCTCCAGCGCCTCCTCGACCGGGCACGGGCTCGGCCGGCCGTCGCGCACCACTTCGACGAAGGCGGAGATCTCGGCGGCGTACGCCGGCGCGAACCGCTCCCAGAACGTCGGGTACGGCTCCCCCGCCGGGAAGTCGACGCCGGACTCGGCCGAGCGCAGCGCGGCATGGTCGTCGAGACCGACCGCGACGGTGCCCTCGGTGCCGGCCACCTCGAGCCGGACGTCGCACCCGGCGCCGTTGTAGCGGGAGCCGTGCAGCGTGCCGAGGGTGCCGTCGTCGAGGGTGATCAGCACGACCGTCTCGTCGACGTCGCCGGCCTCGCCGAAGAAGGCGGCGCCGCGGTTGGCGCCCAGGGCGGTGACCTCGGTGATCTCGCGGCCGGTGAGCCAGCGGATGACGTCGAAGTCGTGGATCAGGCAGTCCTTGTAGATGCCGCCGCTGGTGGGGATGTAGGAGGCGTGCGGCGGGGTCGGGTCGGCGGTGATGGCGTGCAGTCGGCGCAGCTCGCCGAGCCGGCCGGACGCCAGCGCCTCCCGGGCGGCGACGTACCCGGCGTCGAAGCGGCGCTGGAAGCCGATCTGCACCGGCATCCCGGTAGCGCAGACGGCGTCGCGGACGTGCCGGGTGCCGGCCACGTCGAGCGCGACCGGCTTCTCGCAGAAGACCGGCAGCCCGGCCTCGGCACCGCGCACGATCAGCTCGGCGTGGCTGTCGGTGGGGGTCGCGATCACCAGTGCGTCGACACCCGTCTCGAGGACGTCGTCGATGGCGTCGGCCGCGGTGACGCCGAGCCGCTCGGCCGCCGCTCGGGCACGGCCTGGGTCGGCGTCGGCGAGGACGACCGACTCCACGTCGGGGTGTCCGGCGACGACGGCGGCGTGGGAGGCGCCGATCCGGCCGACGCCGAGGAAACCGATCCGCATGGATGGCCTTTCGTGGTGGGGTGGTCGCGGGATGTGACTGGCGCCACAGCACATTCCTAGTGGGCTTCGCCGACCACGTCAAGACTTTGTCCTGACATACCGACTAACTGACATCCTGATGTCAGGGTCTACGATGCTGGCATGACCGCCCCGGGCCTCCGTCTCGCCGTCGACCGCCGCAGCCCCGTGCCGCTCTACCACCAGGTGGCCAGCCAGCTCGCCGACGCGATCGACGACGGCACCCTCCCGGCCGGGGCGAAGCTCGACAACGAGATCGCGCTGGCCGACCAGCTGGGGCTCTCCCGGCCCACCATGCGCAAGGCGATCGAGGAGCTGGTCGGCAAGGGCCTGCTGGTCCGCAAGCGCGGCGTCGGCACCCAGGTGGTGCACGGCCGGGTGCGGCGAGAGCTGGAGCTGACCAGCCTGTACGACGACCTGGCGGCCGCCGGGAAGCGGCCCACCACCACGGTGCTGCGCAACGAGATCGTGCCGGCCCCTACCGAGGTCGCCGAGGAGCTCGGGCTAGCGGCCGGTGGCGAGGTGCGGCTGCTGGAGCGGCTGCGCCAGGCCGACGACGCGCCGTTGGCGCTGCTGCGCAACTGGCTGCCCGCCGACCTCGTCGACGCCGACAGCGAGGCGCTGGAGTCGCGGGGCCTCTACGAGCTGCTGCGCGAGGGCGGCACCCACCTGCGGATCGCCCGGCAGCGCATCGGGGCTCGCGGCGCCTCGGCGACCGAGGCCGACCTGCTCGGGGTCGTCGCCGGCGAGGCGCTGCTGACCATGCAGCGCACCGCCTATGCCGACTCGGGTCGGGCGGTCGAGTACGGCGACCACTGCTACCGGCCCGACTCCTACTCCTTCGAGGTGACCGTCGTCGAGCGCTGAGCCCACCGGGGGTCACCGGGTCCGATCACCACGACTGGTCCCTGACCGAATCGATGTCGGCCCTCAGCGAGGTGACGTCCAGGCGCGGCAGGAGGCGCCAGCGCTCAACGAACTCGGATGTCGGCAACGGCGCGGCCCCGGCGAAGAGCCGGGCCATGCACCCGGCCTTGGCCACCCGATGCGGCGAGTCGACGCCCAGATGCTCGGCCAGCGCCTCCTGGAAGCCGGCTTCTTCGGCCAGCCGCAGCGCCGGGACAAGGCCGATGTCCTATTTGGACACGCACCCTGAAACGGGGTTCTGAATCATGCTCTAGCCTCCCGTGTTTCATGCGGTTCTGGGTGACACGTGGCCGAGGAACGTGAATGCGTTCGCCGCGGCGTGTGTCGAGCGCGGTGTCGGGTTCTCCTTCGGGTTCCCCGTAGATACGCGGATCCAGTCCATCGTTGACGCCATCCCTGAGCAGTGTTGGCACCCCGCGCTGCAGACTCCGGACCGTGACGGCAACGAGTTCCGCGACGGCGCCTGGGTCGCTGAGGCCACCGGAACGATCGACCTGACCTCGTGGCCGCAGGGGTCACGGTTGATCCTGCGCAAGGAACGTCCCCACCCCGGCGCCCAGCTGACTTTCACCGATGTCGACGGCATACGGGTCACCGCGATCCTCACCAACACCAGCCCCGGACTCGTCGCGGCTCAGGCGGCCGGGCTCGAGCTACGCCACCGTCAACACGCCCGGGTCGAGGACCGGATCCGTGAGGCCAAGGCCACCGGGCTGCGGAACCTGCCGTGTCGGGCGTGGAACGAGAACGCCGCGTGGCTCGAGGTCGTCCTGACCGCGGTCGACCTGATCGCCTGGACCAAGACCATCTGCTTCGCCGACATCTGCGAACTCGCCAGGTGCGAGATCGCAGCGTTCCTCTACCGGGTCCTGCACGTCGCCGCCCGCATCACCCACGGCGGTCGTCAGGTCCGGCTCCGGATCGATGCGACCTGGCGCTGGGCCGTCGAGATCGCCGAAGGCTTCCACCGACTACGAGCCGCGTTCACCTGACCACCCGCGACCAGTTCGCCCCACCCAAGGGACCCGGAGAACCGCAGCCCGGCAGCGCCAGCCGGCCAAGCAGCGACCCCGCGCCCCGAGAACCAGCACTCGCCCCGACCCAAGCACCACTCATACCGCCGCTACGCGGCGGCGTGAAACGCCGAGGCTAGAACGATACCCAGTTAAAGTACTGGCAATTTGTCCAAATATCGGAAGCGCTTACCCAGCAAGTATCAGTGCCATCTCCGCCGTCAACTGTGTCGACCTTCTGGTCGCCGCCAGCGAATAGGTAATCGTCGCCTTCACCGCCCTCGGAGTAATCAACACCCGCCATTCCATCGAGCGTGTCATTCCCGGCATTCCCGTATAGGTGGTCGTTCTCGGGGCCCGCGAAAACGTTGTCACCCTTCTGGTTACCGTACAGGTAGTCTGCTCCCCAGCCTCCATTGAGCGCGTCCGCGCCATCGTTCCCGGAAATCGAATCATTTCCTTCGAACCCGTAAATGTCATCTGCTGCTGAAGTTCCATTAAGAACGTCGTTTCCTGACGTCCCGTTGATGGTTGCGCTATAGGCAACCCCGCCTGCGGCGCCGAAAACCAGCCCCGTGACACCCGCTACGAGGCCGGTACGAAGGGATGACCTCATTCCGGATTTACCTCCTGACGGGACCGCTCAATCTCGCCGCTTGCGATCAGCTCCTTGTTCCGCTCGTACGCTTCCTGCCAGTAAGCAACGCCCGGACATCCCTCGAGGACCATGGAATCTTCAGGAATGCTTCCAAACTGACTGAATACGGCTTTCACTTCAGGCTTCTCCAAGAAGGCTATGTCTTCATCGCATTCCGAGAAAGGGATAGCCGTCGATTTGAGTAATTCAATCTCATCTTGGCTTGGAATGTAGTCTGGCTTTGTGTCGACCGCAGAGGGAACTGGGACTGGATCGTCAGTAACCTGAATTGCTGCCCATGCCCCCGCGGGTATCATCGCAGCCCCTAATGCGGTGCTCCAGACTACAACCTTCCAGTTTTTGCGAAACGTCACAACTACGCCCTCCTCGAGTCGGGCCGCACCTTTGCGAGCCTCAGTTGTTGGGAACTTAGCAGGCAACATGGCTTAGCGACAAGGCTTTCCTGGCTCTTCCCAGATGAGCCTGTAGTTGAGCATGGCGGCGGAGGACCCCACGGGAACCGTGGATTGGTGCCTTGAGCCCGAGCGTCAGACTTCTGTTTTCTCCCAGTCCTCCCCACGACGGACGCCGTTGACCGCGAGTGGGAGGAGTCAGGCTGATGGAAGTGCTACACCCCCGGTGCGCCGGGTTGGACATCTCAAAGAAGGACGCGAAGGTCTGTGTCCGGATCGCAGGGACGGGTCGCCGCAAGGCGACCGAGGCGGTCACGACGTGGTCCGCGATGACCTCGCACATCCTCGCGTTGCGCGAGCATCTCGCGGCCGAGCAAGTCACGTGTGTGGTGATGGAGGCGACCGGCGACTATTGGAAGCCGTTCTACTACCTGCTTGAGGATCTCCCGGGTGTCGTGGTCATGCTGGTCAACGCTCGGCACGTGAAGAACCTGCCTGGTCGCAAGACCGACGTCGCGGACGCCACATGGCTGGCGCAGCTCGGTGCCCACGGACTTGTTCGTGCGTCGTTCGTTCCGCCCGAACCGATCCGCCAGCTACGAGACTTGACGCGAACTCGCTCAGCGATCACCCGGGAGCGCTCGCGAGAGGTCCAACGACTGGAGAAGCTGCTCGAGGACGCCGGGATCAAGCTCTCCTCGGTCGCCACTGACATCGTCGGTGTCTCAGGGCGAGCGATGATCGAGGCGCTGATCACCGGCGACCGCGACCCTGCGCGGATGGCTGACCTGGCGCAGAAGCGACTACGGAACAAGATCCCGCAGCTCACCGAAGCGATGGTCGGCCGCTTCAACGACCACCACGCGTTTCTCGCCCGAGCACACCTCGACCTGATCGATCAGCACAGTGCGGTGATCGACCAGCTGACCGAGCGCATCGAGGCGATGATGGAGCCCTTTCGTGGCTTCCACCACCTGATCTGCACCATCCCGGGAATCAGCACCCGCACTGCTGACGTCGTAGTCGCAGAGACGGGCGGCGACATGAGGTGTTTCCCGACCGCGAAACACCTGGCGTCCTGGGCCGGCACGACGCCGGGGAACAACGAGTCCGCGGGCCGTGTGAAGTCGACTCGGACCCGACCAGGCAACTCGCACTTGCAGGGAGCTCTGGGCGCCTCAGCGATGTCGATCGCTCGGACGCCAGGCACCTACCTCAACGCCAAGTACCGGCGCATCGCCGCTCGGCGGGGACCACAGAAGGCCAACGTCGCGATCCAGCACGCGCTCCTTGTCGCGATCTGGCACATGGGCACCACCGGCACCCTCTACGACGATCCGGGAACCGACTACTACACCCGACTTCGGCCCGAACGTGCCCGACAGCGCGCTGTCCATCAGCTCGAAGCCATGGGCTACCGCGTCACCCTTGACGAAGCCTCGTAACGTCACCGCGGAGCATCGCCTGGAGTGAATCTTCGCGTCAGGGTGTAGGTCGGGTCGGCGCGTCGGTCCACGGGTAGGCGTCGAGGTCTTCCGAAGATGGAAGTTCTGACGCTCACCATCTGGAAGACCCCGACGTGCCCGACGTTACCCCGCCGGCCGGCTTCGG
>NZ_JASGDQ010000109.1:0-28673 GCF_047607185.1 Nocardioides sp.
GCTGGAGTCGTTGTGTGAGAACTCCAATCCCAGCCCCACAAGCCCCATCCGTCACAGACGCCACGCCGGTCACACCGCCACGTTTCCCCAGGTCACAACGCCATCAGTCGACCTTTCCGGCGCCCTGCCTCACTCGACAGCCCCTACCTGCGGAATCTCTTAGCACACTTTCTTATTAATCGCTCTATATTCGTATCAATAATGCGGTCGGCATTGATTGACCAGCAGATTGTTGCGCGCGTAGCGTCGCGGACGCCGGAGAAATCGAATCCGCAACGAACGGGAGCGTGCAAATATGATCGTGAGATCGTTCCGAGGAAAGACGCCGAAAGTGGCCGCGTCCTCGCTCATCGCCGACAACGTCTACATCATCGGGGACGTCGAGATCGGCGAGAACTGCTCGATCTGGCCCGGAGTCGTGATCCGGGGAGACACCTCCAGTGTCCGCATCGGGGACAACTGCCATATCGAGGAGAACAGCGTCCTCCACACTGGCACCGTCCTGGGCGACCACGTGATGATCGGGCACTGCTGTCTGGTCGAAGGACCGGTCGGAGAGCGATCGATGATCGCCAACGGCGCGACCATCCTGGCGCGCTCGAAGGTGGGCAAGCACTGCACCATCGGTGCGTCCTCCCTGGTGCTCGGCGGGGTCGAGATCCCGGACTACAGCCTCGCGATCGGCACCCCGGCGAAGGTGGTCGGCACGATCGACCCGGATGCCCCGGAGGACCGGCATGGCTCGGTCTACTACACGAGCTATATGGAGGACATGGTCGCGGAGTACAAGCGAGAGGGGATCTGGGCGCGTGGCTGAGCACCGTGCGTCCAGCCCGGAGCTGTGGCCGACCGAGCTGAGAGCGCGTTCGAGAACGGCAGCGCCGCGATGACCGGCCCGCTGGCAGGAATCCGCGTGCTCGACTGGACGATCTGGCAGCAAGGGCCGGCGGCCGGGGCGATGCTCGGCGACCTCGGGGCCGAGGTCATCAAGATCGAGGAGCGCGGAGCGGGTGATCCGGGGCGCGGTATGCAGTCGGTGTCAGGGCTCGACGTCACCGGCATCGAGAACGCCTACTTCGAGGTGCACAACCGCAACAAGAAGAGCATCGCGGTCGATCTGAAGGCGGCCGAGGGCGTCGCGCTGGTCCATCGACTCGTTGAGAAGTCGGACGTCTTCCTCCACAACTTCCGCCCGGGGGTTCCCGAACGCCTCGGATTGGACTACGACACTCTGAGCTCTGTTCGCCCGGGGCTGATCTATGCCGCCGCCAGTGCCTTCGGCGCCCACGGCCCCGAGCGGACCGCGCGCGCCTACGACCTGCTCGGACTCGCCCGATCGGGCATCATGTCCGCCGCCGGCTCCGCGGAGACCGGCGAGCCAGGAGTCCCCAAGGGCGGCATCGCGGACCAGATGGGGGCCATCGGGCTGGCGTACGGCGTTCTTGCCGCGCTGGTCGCGCGCGAGCGCCTCGGCGTCGGGCAACTGGTCGAGACCTCGCTGCTGGGCAGCATGATGTGGCTCCAGGCACTCAGCGTCCAGATGCAGTTGGTCACCGGTGCCGCGGCGATGAGCGGAAACCGCCGCCAGCCGGCCAATCCCCTGTGGAACCACTATCGCTGCGCCGACGACAAGTGGCTCGCGCTGGCGATGCCGCAATCGGATCGCTACTGGGCCGACGTCGTCGCGCTGCTCGGCCGGCCGGGATTGGCCTGCGACCCGCGGTTCGAGGACCAGGTGTCGCGGCGCGAGCACTCGGCCGAATGCGTGGAGTTGCTCGACGAGTTGTTCTCGCAGGCGAGCCGCGATCACTGGCTGGAACGGCTCGGCTCCCTTCCCGACCTTCCGATCTCGCCGGTGAACACCCTGGCCGAGGTCGTCGCCGATCCGCAGGCAGCGGCCAACGGGTACGTCATCGAATACGACCATCCCGTGCGCGGCGCCTGCAGGACCGCGGGATTCCCGCTGTCGCTCTCGCAGACCCCACTGGAGGTTCGCGAGCGGGCACCCGAGTTCGGCGAGCACACCGAGGCGATCCTGCTCGAGCTACTGGAGCTGGACTGGGGCGACATCGCCCGACTCAAGGACGCGCAGGTCATCTGATGCCTACGACGCAAGAAGGAGGCCCGCTCATGCCAGCGCGCCCAATCAAGACCTCTCGGATCAGGCTCGGTCTCGTCGGGGCCCTGGCGGCCTCGCTGCTGCTCGCGGCATGCGGCGGCGGGAGCGAGGACCCCGGCACCTCGGCGCAGACGACCTCCGCGCCGGCCAGCGCCGCCGATCGGGATGCGACGCTCCGGGCCACCTGGGTCGTGCCCACGCCGCCGCTCGATCCGCACAAGGCCGCCTCGGAGAACGCTCAGTTCCCCTATGTATCGCTGGTCTACGACCGCCTCACCCAGATGATCCAGGGCGACGACGGACCGGAACTGGCGCCGATGGTGGCGACATCGTGGGAATTCGACGCCACCGGACAGGTGCTGACGTTCACGCTGCGCGACGACGTCACGTTCGCCGACGGGACCGCGCTGGATGCGGCGGCGGTCAAGGCGAGCCTGGACCGGGCACTGACCCTGCCGGACTCGACCGCCAAGAACCAGTTCTCGATGATCGACTCGGTGGCGGCACCAGATCCCACCACCCTCGTCGTCAGCGCCAACCGGCCGGCCGCGGACCTGCCCTATCTGCTGTCCTCGGGCTTCGGCTCGATCATCAACCCCAAGGCGCTCGACAAGGCCGATCTCGACAGCGCCCCGGAAGGCTCGGGGCCCTACGTCGCCACCAGCGTGACCCTCGGGGACGGCGTCGTCTACGAACGGCGCGACGACTACTGGGACCCCGACGCCGGGCTGGCCAAGCGGATCGAACTGCGTGGGATTCCGGACCCGAGCACCCGTGCTGGTGGACTCCGCTCCGGAGAGGCGGACTTCACCTTGATCCAGCCCACCCAGTACGACACCGTGAAGGGCTTCGGCGACGCGTTCAAGGTCGTCGTCTACCCGGGCGCGGGCAATGTCCAGACGATCCGGCTCAACACCCGCAAGCCCTACCTGGCCGACGTCCGGGTTCGCCAGGCGCTGAACTTCGCCGTCGATCGAGACGCGATCAGCTCGGCCCTGCTCGACGGCATCGGCACGCCCGCCGACCAGCCACTCACCTCGATCTACGAGGGTCACCTGAGTGACCCGCCGATGGCCTACGACTACGATCCCGCCCGAGCTCGTGAGCTCCTCGCGGAGGCGGGCTATCCCGACGGCTTCACCCTCAAGATGATGGTCGCCAACTACTCTCCGCTGACCGAGATCTCGCAGGCGATCCAGGACCAGTTCGACGAGATCGGCGTGAAGGTCGAGTTAACGCCGGTCGACCCGGTCCAAGCCGCGAGCATGTGGACCGAAGGCACGGACTTCGACGCGCTGCTGCAAGTACGCAACAACTACGAGCTGGCGGCCTCGGTCTTCGCCCGCAACCTGATGGCCCCCAACGGCTACCTCGGTGACCTCCCGGCCGAGTTCACCTCGGCGGTGCAGGCCGCATTCGACCCCTCCCTCAGCGAGGCCGACAGGCAGGCAACCCTGGAGAAGGCCTCGGCCCTCGCCAACGAGCAGGCCTTCGACGTCTACATCACGGTCTCGCCGTCTCCGACCGCCGTCGCCGCCAACGTGGTCGGGGCGGACCGGATGGGCCGCTCCGGATTCCAGGGCCTGTTCGATCTCAGGTACGTCGGCCTGGCACCGAAGTGAGCTTGAAATGAGTTAACTCATAAAGCGAAGATGCTGCGGGGCTTGCTCACTGGATCGCACGCCCGGAGGAGGCAGCTGTGTCAACCGGCACTGACCGGCAACTCGATCGCCGGGTCTCGGTGAGTGGACTGTGCTTCCCCTCCCTCACCGCGGTCGAGTCCATCGAGGTGGTCGCGTCCCTGGGCGTGAGCGCGATGTCGATGTCTCGCTACAAACTGCTCGACGCCGACCTGGCGCTGGTCGCCGAGGCGGGTCGGCGCCACGGAGTGCGGATCGTCGCCACGACTGCCGCGCTGGCCTTCGACCTGTCCAGCCGGGCGAGCGTTCGTGACGGCATCGCGCAGGCATGTGCCGACGTCGACCGGGCGGCGGCGGTCGGGGCCCGGTCGGTGTACGGCGTCCTCGGCCCTCGGCCGTCGGCGGACTGGTCCCTGGCGGCGGCGGCGTTCGCCGAGGTGGCTGCCGAGGTGGTCGAGTATGCGGGTCGGCGGGGAGTGACCGTGGGCATCGAGCCGGCGAGCTCGCTGTACGCCGACGTGACCTTCCTGCACAGCTTCCGCGATGCGATCGGCATCGCGCGCGCCGCCGGGTTGGTCGTCTGTCTGGATCTGTTCCACGTCTGGATCGAGGGGAGTCTCCATGACGACATCAGGCAGCACGCCGACCTGATCGGCCACGTCCAGGTCGCCGATCTCGTCGGCGGCGATCGGGCCCTTCCCGCACAGTCGGTGCCGGGCGAGGGCATCATCCCGCTGCGAGAGATGATCGGCTGGCTGATCGAGGCCGGCTACGACGGGGTCTTCGACGTCGAGTTGGGCGGACCCCGAATCGAGGCGGCCGGGCAGGTCGAGGCCGCCTCGCGTGCTGCCCGATGGGTCGATCAGACGCTGGCCTCGGCTCGGCCCGCCGCCCGGCACGGCCTCCGTCTCGTTGACAGCCCGGAGCCACCCCCCTAGTCTTCTGGATAAGGAACACAGTTCTAGATACAGAACGGAGCTGCCGTGAGAGACGCGGTGATCGTCGATGCGGTGAGGACGCCGATCGGGCGTCGGAACGGGACGCTGAAGGGCGTTCATCCCGTCGATCTCGCCGCCGAGATCCTCGAGGCGGTGGTCTCCCGGAACCAGGTCGATCCGAGCCTGGTCGACGACGTGGTCTGGGGCTGTGTCACGCAGGTCGCGGACCAGTCCACCAATGTCGGTCGCCTGGCGGTGCTCGCCGCCGGCTGGCCCGAGCACATCCCCGGGGTCACCCTCGACCGGGCCTGCGGATCGAGCCAGCAGGCGGTCCACTTCGCCGCGGCCGGCGTGATGTCGGGTCAGTACGACCTGGTCATCGCCGGAGGCGTGGAGTCGATGAGTCGGGTCCCGCTCGGCACCGCGCGGGCGAGCGGCGAGCCCTTCGGCCCGCGGGTCAAGCAGCGATACCAGCGCGACAGCTTCAGCCAGGGCCTCGGCGCCGAGGACATCGCCCGGCGATGGGGTCTGGGCCGTCAACGGCTCGACGAGTTCGCGCTGGAGTCACATCAGCGCGCCGCGGCCGCGATCGACGAAGGTGCCTTCGACGACCAGATCCTGGCCGTCGAGGGACCCGACGGCGTCCTGCGGGTCGACGAGGGCGTACGGCGCGACTCCTCGCTGGAGAAGCTCGGCTCCCTCAAGCCCGCCTTCGCGGAGGACGGAGTCATCCACGCCGGCAACAGCTCCCAGATCTCCGACGGGAGTGCGGCTCTGCTGATCACCACCAGTGAGCGGGCGGCGGAGCTCGGGCTGCGTCCCCTGGCCCGATTCCACTCGGGCGCCGTCGTCGGCGACGACCCGGTCACCATGCTGACCGCGCCGATCCCGGCAACCGAGAAGGTGCTGCGCCGAGCCGGTCTCAAGATCGACGACATCGGCGTCTACGAGGTCAACGAGGCGTTCGCCTCGGTGCCGCTCGCCTGGGAGCTGGAGACCGGCGCCGACCATGCCAAGCTCAACCCGCTGGGAGGCGCGATCGCCGTCGGCCATCCGCTGGGCGCCTCGGGCGCGATCCTGATGACGCGGATGATCCACCACATGCGTGACCACGGGCTGCGCTACGGGCTGCAGACCATGTGCGAGGCCGGCGGCATGGCCAACGCCACCGTCATCGAGCTGCTCGCGGACTGACCTCAGCCACCCCCATCTCACCCTGCTCACCGAGGAGCTGACATGAAACTCGACTCGATCTCCGCGCTCGTCACCGGCGGCGCCTCCGGACTCGGCCTCGCGACGGTCCGCCGACTGCGCGCGGCGGGAGCGCGGGTCGGCATCGTGGACCTCAACGCGCCGTCGGAGGAGTTGCTGGCCGAACTCGGCGAGGGGGTGGTGTTCGCCCAGGCCGACATCGCCGACGAGGCCTCGGTGACCGGAGCCCTGGATGCGGTCGAGGCGGCCAACGGCCCGCTGCGCGCCGCGGTCCACTGCGCCGGCCGCGGCGGTGACCGGGTCCGCATCCTCGACAGGGACGGCAACCCCGGCGCACTCGACACCTTCGCGGAGGTCGTCCGGGTCAACCTGGTGGGCACCTACAACGTGCTCCGACTGGCGGCAGCGCGGATCGCGCGCTCCGAGCCGGTCGACGGCGAGCGGGGCGCGATCGTGCTCACCGCCTCGGTGGCTGCCTTCGACGGGCAGATCGGCCAGACGTCGTACACGGCGGCGAAGGCCGGTGTCCACGGCATCACGCTGGTCGCCGCGCGGGACTTGGCGAGCCGTCAGATCCGGGTCAACACCATCGCCCCCGGCGTCTTCGACACCCCGATGCTGGCCCGTCTGCGTCCTGACATCAGGCAGGCGCTGGAGGCGACGGTGCCGCATCCGAGCCGTCTCGGCTCGCCCGACGACTACGCGCACCTCGCGATCACCCTGCTGGAGAACTCCTATGTCAACGGGGAGACGATCCGCCTCGACGGCGCCATCAGGATGGCCCCGCGGTAGGCATCGGGACCGGGCCAGGGCCGGGTCATCCCCGGCGGGCCGGCTGGGCCCGCTTGCGGAAGTCCCAGCTGACCACCTTGGCGGGCGTCAGCCGGAGCCAGCCGTGGTGGCCGTCGGGCTCGAAGCGGCCGGAGCTGGTGTACTTGTGGGCGAAGAGAGACTCGGGGACGGCCAGGTCGTCGTTCGGGAGGCCCTGTCGAGGCGCCTCGCCCACCTGCTCGGCAACGCCGCTCAGCTCGACCCCGCGCAGCTCCTGGAAGCCGGCACCCGCGTCGACCACCACGCCGATGCGTGGCTCGCGCCGGATGTCGGTCCAGCGCTGACTGCGGACCACCGAGTTGAGCCAGAGGGACGTGCCGTCCCACACGAACCACAACGGGGACACGTGCGGCTGGCCGTGGCGGCTCACCGTCGCGACGCGGCAGGTCCGCTCCTGAGCGAGGAATCGGTCCAACTCCTCCGCGGTCATCGCGATCGACCGACCTCGGCGCTGAGGCCGCGCCGTCGTCACCGATCGGCCGCTCGACGCGGGGAGTAGTTCAGGAATCCGGCCTCGCCCGGGCTGGACTCCTCGTGCTTGCTGTTGCGCGCCAGCGCCGCTCGCAGTGCCGAGAGCCGCGCGAGGAGCACCTCGCGCGGCGGCTGCGTGGAATCCTGGGCGAGTGCCTCCTCGATCTGGGCGATCTCCTCGCGGAGCCTGATCCCGGACTCGAGGAAGGTCAGCAGGTCGTGGTCCTCCTCGTCGCGAACGGCCTCGTCGGGGACGTCGGGCTGATCCACGCTGATCTCCTCTTCAGAAGGGGATGTCTATTTTCAGATAGTACAATAGGTCATATGATGGATGTCACCTGAGACCCAAGGACGAGGACATGCCACTACAGGACTACATGCAGATCATCTCGGTCGACGACCACCTCATCGAGCACCCCAAGGTCTTCACCGACAGGCTTCCGAAGCGCTTCCTGGAGGAGGGGCCGAGGATCGTCGAGGACGAGCAGAAGCGTCATGTCTGGCACATGGAGGGGGACATCTTCCCCTATATCGGCCTCAACGCGGTCGCAGGCAAGACGCCCGAGGAGTTCGGCATGGAGCCGCTCCGCTTCGACGATATGATCCCCGGCTGCTACGACCCGGCCGAGCGGATCAAGGACATGGACGTCGACGGCGTACAGGCGGCGTGCTGCTTCCCGTCCTTCCCCGGCTTCGGCGGCCGGGTCTTCCTCAAGGCCCGCGACAAGGAACTCGCCCACGCCTGCGTCCAGGCGTGGAACGACTTCAGCATCGACGAGTGGTGCGGGACCGATCCGACCCGCTACGTGCCGCTCGGGATCCTCCCGCTGTGGGACATCGACCTGACCGTCGCGGAGTTGAAGCGTACGGCGGCGAAGGGCGTTCGGACCGTCTCGTTCCCGGACAACCCCGTCCCGCTCGGCCTGCCGTCCTTCCACAGCGACTATTGGGGACCGCTGTGGGACGTCTGCGAGGAGACCGGTATCCCGGTCAGCCTGCACTTCGGCTCCGGCAGCTTCGTGCCGGGCTTCTCCTTCACCTCCTCGGCACTCTCTCCCAACCCGCCGGCGAAGGACGAGGCGCCCGCGGCGGTCTCGTTCGCGCTCTACGCGACCAACCTGATGTGGTCGACGGTGGACCTGCTCTTCTCCGGACAGCTCCAGAAGCACCCCGATCTGAAGTTCATGCTCTCCGAGGGCGGCATCGGCTGGATCCCCTATATCGCCGAGCGCGTCGACTGGGTCTGGGGCCGGCACCGGTACTACCAGGACATCGACTTCGACACCCGCCCCAGCGACCTGCTCCGCAAGCACTTCTGGGGCTGCTATATCGACGACGAGTTCGGTCTCGCCAACAGGCACACCATCGGCGTGGACCGCATCTGCGTCGAGGTCGACTACCCGCACTCGGATTCGATGTGGCCCAACAGCCGCAAGATGATCGGCGAGACGCTCGTGGACGTGCCGGACGAGGAGGCGCACCGGATCGTCGAGCTCAACGCACGCGAAGTGTTCAACTTCCCGCGTGTCTGACGACATCGACGAGCAGCGGACGCCTCCGGTGCGCCCGCTGCCCCAGCTCACCCTGGCGAACACCGGCTTCTGGACCGGTGGTGCCGACGGACTGCTCCGGATCGCGCGGTGCGAGGACTGCGGCGCCTACACCCATCCCCCGCTGCCCCGCTGCCGGAGCTGCCGGGGAGCGCGGATGGCGATGGCGCCGGTCTCCGGCCGCGCCGTCGTCGCCGGGTTCACCGTCAACCACCAGCAGTGGCTGCCCGGGTTCCCGCCGCCGTACGTCGTCGCGATCGTCGCGCTCGAGGAGGACGACGGGGTCCGGTTGACGACCAATATCGTCAACTGCGAGCCCGACGAGGTCCGCCTCGGGATGGCGGTGCGGGTCACCTTCGAGAAGGCCGAGGACGTCTACCTCCCGCTGTTCGAGCCCGATCCCGACCGGGCCGGGCAGCTCCTCGCGCTTCCGTCTCCGCGCGAGATCGGCCCGGGCCTGCGGCCGCCGGTCTCCGCCGAGCGGTTCGAGCACCGGGTCGCCCTGACCGGGGTCGGCCAGTCCCGGGTCGGGCGACGGCTCATGGTCGACCCGCTGGAGCTGACCGTCGAGGCGTGCCTTGCGGCGGTCCGGGACGCCGGGCTGGAGCTGGAGGACATCGACGGGCTGTCCACCTACCCCGGCCGGGTCGGCTCCCCCGGGATGTCCGAGGGCGGCGTGCCGCCGCTGGTGGAGGCATTGCAACTGCGCCCCACCTGGATCAACGGCGCCGGCGACACCCCCGGTCAGGCGGGTGCCATCATCGCGGGCATGCTGGCGGTCGCCTCGGGACTGTGCCGCCACGTGCTCTGCTATCGCACGGTGTGGGAGTCCTCCCACGCCGAGCTGGTCCGCTCCGGCTCGTGGGCCGCACCGGGAGGCCGGGCCACCGGCATGCTGGAGGAGCGGGCGCCGTACGGCGCGATGTCGGCGGCCAACTGGATCGCGATGCAGGCCTCCCATTACTTCCATCGCTACGGCGGTGACCGGACCATGCTGGGGCGCATCGCCGTGGCCGAGCGTGCCGGCGCAGCGCGCAACCCGGAGGCCGTCTACCGCGATCCGATCACGATCGAGGACTATCTCGGCGCCAGGCCGATCTCCACCCCGTTCGGGCTCTACGACTGCGACGTCCCGGTCGACGGCGCGGTCGCGGTGGTCGTCTCCGCGATCGAGACCGCCGCGGACAGGCCGCGGCCAGCGGTGCTGGTCGACGCGGTGGGGACCCAGATCCTCGAGCGGGTGAGCTGGGACCAGGACACCTTGACCCACGAGCCGCTCACCTTCGGCCCCGCCAAGCACCTGTGGACCAGGACCGACCTTGGCCACGACGACGTCGACGTGGCGCTGCTCTACGACGGCTTCACCTTCAACGTCGTCTCCTGGCTGGAGGGGCTGGGCTTCTGCGAGCTCGGCGGTGCGGCCGACTTCATCGCAGACGGGAGCGTCATCGGGCTGGGGGGTCGGCTGCCGATCAATCCCCACGGTGGTCAGCTCTCCGCGGGGCGATTGCACGGATTCGGCTTCGTCCGGGAGGCCATGCTGCAGCTTCGGGGCGAGGCCGGCGACCGCCAGGTGGCCGGCGCGGACGTCGCCGTCGTGACCACCGGCGGGGGAGCGCCCGGAAGCGCTCTGTTGCTGCGCCGCGGGTAGCGCGCAGCTCGGCCGTCGGCTTCGACCCAGACGAGCCGCATCACCACGAACTGGAAGGTAGGACAAAGAATGCTTCAACCCATGCAAGGCGTCCGGGTGCTGGAGGTGGCTCAGTTCACCTTCGTGCCGGCGGCAGGCGCCGTCCTGGCCGAATGGGGTGCGGACGTCATCAAGGTCGAGCACGCGGAGCGAGGCGACGGCCAGCGTGGCCTGACCCATGTGCTCGGCGTGGACGCGATCAACAAGGGGAGCTCCTTCTCGCCGATCTTCGAAGGCCCCAACCGAGGCAAGCGAAGCGTCGGGCTGGCACTGGAGCAGCCGGAGGCGCGCGCCCTCCTCGACGAGCTCATCAAGCAGAGCGACGTCTTCATCACCAACTTCCTCCCCGACGCCCGGGCAAAGCTGCGCATCGAGCTCGACGACGTCCGGAAGGTCAATCCCGACATCATCTACGTCCGCGGCTCCGGGTTCGGTGTGCGTGGCCCGGAAGGCGGCAAGGGCGGCTACGACATGACCACGTTCTGGGCCCGGGCGGGCAGCGGCGCCGGCGCCACGCCACCGGAGGCCGAGAGGATGTCGCCGATGCCGGCAGGAGGGTACGGCGACAACCTCGGTGGCCTGACCATCGCAGGCGGCATCGCCGCCGCGCTCTACGCCCGGGCGACCACCGGGGAGAGCTCGGTCATCGACGTCTCGCTGCTGGGGGTCGGAGCCTGGGCGACCCAGTTCACCGTCAACCTGGCGCTGATGGCCGGCGGGCCGCCGCCACGTCCGCCGGCGCCGCGGCATGGGTCCGCGCGCAATCCGCTGATCGGCTCCTACAAGACGGCCGACGACCGGTGGCTCATGCTCTCGATGGTCCAGCCCGGTCGCTACTGGGCGGAGTTCTGCGAGGTGGCCGGTCGCCCCGAGCTGATCGCCGACGAGCGCTTCGACACCGTCGAGAAGCTGATGGACAACGCCCCCGCGGCCGCCGAGATCGTCGCCGAGATCTTCCGCGAGCGCACCTTCGAGGAGTGGCTCGTCCTGCTGGAGGGGATCGAGGGCCAGTGGGCGACGGTCCAGGACGCCTGGGGCGTCGCCAACGACGTCTCGCTGCGCGCCAACGGGATGATCGGCAGTCTCGAGGATGCCGAGGGGGTCACCCGCGAGCTCATCGCCAACCCGGTCCAGTTCGACGAGACCCCGGCCGAGGTTCGCCGGGCCCCCCTCTTCGCGGAGCACACCGACGAGGTCCTTCGCGATCTCGGCCTGAGCGAGGAGGAGCTCATCCAGCTCAAGATCAGTCGTGCCATCACCTGACCGCATTGATCAGGCAGTCGACTGAGTGAAATAGGTAGATATTATGAATCAGTTGGCAAATGAACCCGATCTGGACTACGGTGTGACCCATGTCTCAGCGTGAGCTGGTGGGGCAGCCGCCCGCCATGCCGTCGGTGGCGGGCGGAACCGCCCCCGCAGTCCTGCAGGTCGAGCACCTGAGTCTGGAGTTCCTGACCCCGGACGGCTGGATCCGGGTGGTCGAGGACGTCAGCCTCGATATTCCGGCCGGCGTCACGGTGGGGCTGGTCGGCGAGTCCGGATCCGGCAAGACCGTGACCTCCCTGGCGGTGATGGGGCTACTGCCGCGGGAGACGACCCGGGTGAGCGGCTCGATCCGGCTGGCCGGCCGCGAACTGGTCGGCATGTCCCAGCGGCAGCTGGCCGACATTCGAGGCGCCGAGGTCGGCATGGTCTTCCAGGAGCCGCGCAGGAGCCTCGACCCGGCGTTCACCGTCGGCGACCAGATCGCCGAGGTGCTCCGCCGGCACGAGGGGCTCGATCGCAAGACCGCCCGCAGCCGGGCGGTCGCGCTGCTGGACCGGGTCGGCATCGCCGAGGCGGAGCGACGCTCCCGGTCCTATCCCCACGAGTTCAGCGGCGGGATGTGCCAGCGCGTCATGCTGGCCATCGCGCTGGCGTGCCGGCCCAAGCTGGTGATCGCCGACGAGCCCACGACCGCGCTCGACGTCACGGTGCAGAAGGAGATGCTGCGCCTGATGAACGAGCTCCAGGCAGAGCTCGACATCTCGATCCTCTTCATCACTCACGATCTGGGGGTGGTCGCCGAGATGTGCGACTGGGTCAACGTCATGTACGCCGGCCAGGTGGTCGAGTCGACGCCGATGGAGCGGCTCTTCCTCGACCCCAGGCACCCCTACACCGAGGGCCTGCTCGCCGCCATCCCGGAGGGCACGCCCCAAGGCGCCCGACTCCGCGCCATTCCCGGGATCGTTCCGCCGCCCTCGGAGTGGATGCACGGCTGCCGGTTCGCCCCTCGCTGTGCCCACGTCCAGGCCGAGAGATGCGAATCGGCGCCGGTTCCACTCGCCGGCGAAGACCGGAGCCACCTGGTGAGGTGTCTCCGCGCGGATGAGCTAGCGCTGAAGGGAATCGTCGGGTGACATCGCTGTTGAAGGTCGACGGGCTGAACAAGTCCTACCCGATCAAGCGCAACCTGTTCGGTCGCGCCAAGCACAGCTTCCATGCGGTCAAGGACGTGTCCTTCGAGGTCGGCCGTGGCGAGACCCTCGGCATCGTGGGCGAGACCGGTGCCGGCAAGTCGACTGTCGGGCGCCTGGTGCTGCGGCTGATCGAGCCCGATGCGGGCACGATCTCCTACGACGGCGGTGACCTGCGCCAGCTGTCGCGCAAGGAGCTGCGCGCCTCGCGCAGCAGGATGCAGATGATCTTCCAGGATCCGTTCAGCTCCCTCGACCCCCGGATGACGATCGGTGCGGCCATCGCCGAGCCGCTGCGCATCCACCAACGGCTCTCCGGCGGTGCGCTCGACAAGCGCGTCCTGGAGATGCTCGACAGGGTGGGGATGCGCAAGGATCACGTGGAGCGCTATCCCCGGGAGTTCTCGGGCGGCCAGCTGCAGCGGATCGCCATCGCGCGAGCGCTGACGACCGAGCCCGACTTCATCGTCTGCGACGAGCCGGTCGCCGCGCTGGACGTCTCGATCCAGGCGCAGGTGCTCAACCTGCTGCTCGACCTCCAGGCCGAGCACGGGCTCAGCTACCTCTTCATCTCCCACGATCTCTCGCTGGTCCGATTCCTCGCCCACCGGGTAGCGGTCATGTGCCAGGGCGAGATCGTGGAGACCGGCACCGCCGAGGAGCTGTTCGCCCAGCCCCGCCACCCCTACACCCGCAAGCTGTTGTCGGCCATTCCGCAGGCGCGACCGAGCCGGGTCTCGCGATGGCCGGCCGCGCCATCGGCCCGGGGTGCGCGAGAGCTGCCGGCGGCAGCGGGCTCGGAGTCCTGATGCTCAAGCTCGTCGTACGCCGCACCATCGGCGCCATCCCTCTCCTGCTGATCGTCAGCTTCCTGGTCTTCCTGCTCCTCGACCTGATGCCCGGCGATGCCGCGGTCGCGCTGGCCGGGGAAAACGCCTCGCCCGACCAGGTCGAGGCGACCCGCGAACGGCTCGGCCTCGACGAGCCGCTGTTCACCCGCTACTTCCACTGGCTGGGGTCGGCGGTCCACGGGGATCTGGGCCAATCCCTGTTCAGCTCCCAGTCGGTGACCAGCACCATCGTGGACCGGCTGCCCGTCACGATGTCGCTGACCGTGGTGGCCATGGTGCTGGTGGTGGTGGTCGGGATGCCGCTGGGCATCGTCGCGGCTCGTCGGCCGAACTCCGTGGTCGACCGGCTGCTGAGCGCCTTCGCCTCGGTCAGCATGTCGCTGCCTCCGTTCGTGACCGGTCTGCTGCTGATGCTCGTCTTCGCCGTCACCCTCGCCTGGTTCCCGGCCACCGGATATGTCTCCATCGCCGATGGCGGTCTCGGCGGGTGGCTGCGCAACCTCGTCCTGCCGGCACTCGCGGTGGCGGCGGTTCCCATCGCCGAGATCGCCAGACAGACCCGAGGCGCGCTCGTCGACACCCTGGGCACGGACTACGTCCGGACCGTGCGCGCAAAAGGCGTTCGTGAGCGCAGCGTCCTGCTCAAGCATGCCCTGAAGAACGCCGGGGTGCCGATCGCGACGGTGCTCGGCCTCCAGGTCAACCGGCTGCTCGCGGGCAGCGTCACGGTGGAGTTCGTGTTCGCCATGCCCGGCTTCGGTGCTCTCGCCGTCACCTCCGTCGTACAGCGCGACATCCCCACCATCCTCGGCGTGGTCATGGTCAGTGCCGTGATCGTCGTCGTGGTCAACGTCCTGACGGACCTCTCCTACGGTCTGTTCAACCCCCGCCTTCGTCACTGAGAGGAGACCGCAATGTCGACCACGATCGAAGTCGAGCCCCCGCGCCGTGGCTTGCGGGTGCTCCAGGGCCGCGCCTGGCGCCAGCTCAGGTCCAACCGAGCCGCGATGGCCTCGCTCGTCTTTCTCGCCATCCTCGTGCTGGTCGCCGTCTTCGGGCCGTTGATCTCGACCCACGATCCCGACAAGCAGGACCTCATCAACCAACTGCAGGGGCCCTCCGGCGCGCACTGGCTCGGCACCGACGTCTACGGCCGCGACGTGTTCAGCCGCCTGGTCTCCGCGACCCGGGTCACCCTGGTGGCGATCGTCCAGGCGCTGGTGCTCGCCTCCGCGCTGGGCATCCCGATGGGCCTGGTCGCGGGGTACGCCGGCGGCGTGCTCGACGCCGTGCTGAGCCGCATCTCCGACGCGATCCTCGCGCTTCCGCCGCTCATCTTGGCGATCGCGATCGTGGGCATCCTCGGCCCCGGCCTGACCAACGCCATGCTGGCGCTCGGCATCGTGCTGGCGCCGCCGCAGTTCCGGCTGGCCCGCGGCGCCGCGCAGTCGGTCGCCTCCGAGACCTATATCGAGGCCTGCCGGGCGCTCGGCTGCTCCCCGTGGCGGATCGTCTGGCGACACGTCCTGCCCAACGCCAGCTCGCCGCTGCTGGTGCAGGTCACCTTCGCCGCCGGCGTCGTGGTCATCGCCGAGGCGAGCCTGAGCTTCCTCGGCCTCGGTGTGCAGGCGCCGCAGGCCAGCTGGGGCACGATGCTGCGCGACGCCTTCGACCACATCTACGACTCGCCGTGGTTCCTGATCAGCCCGACCGTCATGATCGCCCTGACCATCTTGTCGTTCTCGACCTTCGGCGACGGCCTGCGCGATGCTCTCGAAGGCCGTGGGAGGACGCGGCGGCGGAAGTCGAAGTCGTGATCGCGCCCGGGCTGCATCCACGGGTCTGCGTCAGCGGGCTCTGCTTCCCGGGGCTCTCCGCCGCCGAGGCGATCTGGGCGACCGCGGCCACCGGAGCCGCCAAGACGTCGGTGACCGCGGCGAAACTGCGCGAGTCCGGTGTCGAGGCGGTCCTCGAGCAGTGCCGGGACGCGGGTGTCGAGATCGTGACGACCACCGGTGCGCTGCGCTTCGACCTGAGCCCGGGGGCAGACGTCGCGGCGCAGGTCGAGCACGGCCGGGCCGACATCGACCTGGCGGCCGCCGCCGGCGCCACCTCGCTCTACACCCTGACCGGTCCCCGGGTCTTCGACGACTGGTCGGACAACGCCGACGCCTATGCCCGGATCGTCGGGGAGCTGGTCGGCCATGCCGCCGAGCGGGGCGTCGTACTCGCCCTGGAGCCGACCAACTGGCTCTACGCCGACCTCAACTTCGTGCACAGCTTCCGCGACGCGCTGGCGCTCGCCGCACTGGCCGGGATGCGGGTCTGCCTCGACGCCTTCCACGTGTGGACCGAGAGCGAGTTGCGCCACGACATCGCCAAGCACGTCGGTCTCATCTCCCACGTCCAGCTCAGCGACATGAGTCCGGGGGCTCGCGCCCTGCCCTGCCGGGCGCTCCCGGGTGAGGGCGCCCTGCCGCTCCGGGCCGTCACCAGGTGGCTGCTGGAGAGCGGGTACGACGGCCCCTTCGACCTCGAGCTCAGCGGACCCGCGATCGACGAGATCGGCCACCAGGAGGCCGCCGGCCGCGCGGCCCGCTGGCTCGACGACCTGCTCGTCGAGCTCGGCGCCTGAGCCCCGGCTCAGGAGAACAGGTCGACGACCGGCTTGGTGCGCAGGTCGTCCTTGAGCAGGTATTGCGCGGCGCCCTCCATGTGCGAGAGCCAGTGCTTCTCCGCGCCGGTCGCGTCGCCGCTCTTGATCAGCCGGATGAACTTCTCATAGGACCGGATCGCGCGCTGGAAGCGCTCCGGGGTGTCGTCGTCGGTGTAGCTCTGCGCGATCCGGGTGCGGACGTGGGTCGCCACGATGTCCTGGAGGACGGCGCCCTGGATGGCGAGGGTGTTGTTGCCGCATCGCTGCAGGATCAGCTCGTGGAAGCGGGAGGTCAGCGCCGACCAGTTGTCGGGGTCGGGCACGAACGGCTTGCGGGTGGCGACCTCGTCCTTGAGGGCGTCGACGATCTGGGTCAGGTCCTCGAGGTCCTGGTCGGTGTGGGACAGCGCGAGGAGGCGGGCGCACTGAGGCTCCGAGATCATCCGCGCCTGGTAGACGTCGTTGATCGTCGTTCCCTGCACCTGCAGCAGGATGCCGACATACCGCGCCGCGACCGAGACGTTCGGGGCCATCACCTGGGCGCCGCCGCGGCTGCCGCGGCGCACACTGATCAGCGTCTCGGCCTCCAGGATCCGGAAGGCTTCTCGAAGCGTGGGTCGCGAGACGCCGTACTGGTCCATCAGCTGAAGCTCCGGCGGCAGGGTCGCGCCGGCGGGTAGCTCGCCTCGCACGATCTGGCGTCGCAGGTCCGTCGCGATCAGCTCGGCGGTCTTGGGAGCACGCATCGGCCTGCCGACGACAGCGGCCGATTGGTTCGCAACGGTCATGATAGGCATCCTATCGGGCCACTACTTCAAATAAACGCACCTATCACGCTGTTTGAAGCTTCTCGGCGCTCGGTCGGCCCGCCGGCGCCGACCTACGCGACCTGGCATTGGGGTTACTTCGCGCCCTTGGGCGTGAAGCGCAGCCCGCCGTCGAGACGGATCGTCTCACCGTTCAGATAGACGTTCTCCGCGACCTGCTGGACCAGCTGGGCATACTCCTCGGCCCGGCCCATCCGCTTGGGGAAGGGCACCGCGGCACCCCAGTACGCATCGAGCTGCTCGGGATCGGCGTCGCGGTAGGCCGGCGTCAGGAAGGTGCCCGGCGCGATCGTGACGGCCCGGATCCCCAGGGGCGCGAGATCGCGGGCGAGCGGAAGCGTCATGGACACGATGCCGCCCTTCGCGGCGGCGTACGCCGTCTGGCCGATGGTGCCGTCGTAGGCCGCGATCGAGGCGGTGTTGACGATCACGCCGCGCTCTCCGCTCTCGGCCGGCTCGCTGCGGGCGATCGCGGCGGCCAGCAGCCGGTCGAGGTTGTAGGTGGCCTGCAGGAAGATCGCGATGACGCGGTCGAAGGATGCCTGCGGGGCCGGCTGGTTGTCCCGGTCCAGCGTGCGCGGTCCCCCCGGGCCACCGTGGGCCACCACGCCGATCCGGAGGGGGCCCAGCTCCAGCGCGGCGTCGATCGCGGCCTGGATGCTCTCCTCGTCGGTGACGTCGGTGCGCACGAAGACCGCCCCGTCGCCCAGCTCGTCGGCGATCGCCGTGCCCTTGGCCTCGTCCAGGTCGCTGATCAGGACCTTCGCTCCGGCGGCGTGCAGCCGGCGGGCGCTCGCGGCCCCGAATCCGCCGCCGCCACCGGCGATGAGCGCCACTGCGCCTTGGATGTCCATTCCAGTCCCTTCCGTCTGCCGTCCCGGCTCGTCCCAGGCCGCGTAGAGTTGAATGATTGCACTATAACCACTAGCGTGCTGAGGAGCGACCAGGAGGAGCCGACGATGACCCCCACCCTCACCGAGGAGCACGACGAGTTGCGGCGAGTGGTGCGTCGGTTCCTGGCGGAGCGATCGCCCAGCCAGGAGGTGCGCAGGCTGATCGAGGGCGGCCGGCATCTCGACCGCGAGGTGTGGAGCCAGATGGCCAGCCAGCTCGGGCTGCAGGGGATCGCGATCCCCGAGGAGCACGGCGGCAGCGGGTTCGGTCCGGTCGAGCTCGGCATTGTGCTCGAGGAGATGGGTCGCGCCCTGCTGGTCGCGCCGTACTTCTCCACCGTGGCGCTGGCCGGCCAGACCCTCACCGCCTCGGGTGACGAGGCCGCCCAGGCACGCTGGCTGCCGGGGATCGCCGAGGGCACCCTGACCGCCACGCTGGCCGTCGCCGAGGAGTCGGGAGTCTGGGATCTCGGGAGCGTCGAGTGCCGCGCCGAGGAGGTGGACGGCCAGTGGGTGCTCGAGGGCACCAAGCACTTCGTCGTCGACGGGGCGACCGCCGACCTCGTGCTCGTGGTGGCGCGCGTCGGCGACCGGGTCGGGGTCTTCGCCGTCGAGGCGGGCGCGGCGGGCCTCGAGCGAGAGGAGACCGCGGCGGTCGACCTGACCCGCCCGCTGGCCTCGCTCCGCTTCGAGCGAACGCCGGCGACCAGGCTCGCGCCGCAACGAGAGGTCACCGAGTGGCTGCCCCGGGTCGGCGACCTGGTGATGGCCGCGCTGGCTGCCGAGATGGTCGGGGGCGCGGACAGGTGCCTGGAGATGGCCGTCGACTACGCCAAGACCCGCGAGCAGTTCGGCCGGCCGGTGGGCTCCTTCCAGGCCGTCAAGCACAAGTGCGCCAACCTGCTTCTCGACGTCGAGTCCGGCCGGTCGGCTGCCTCCTACGCCAGCGCCGCGATGTCGGAGCCGGCCCCCGAGCCGACGATCGCGGCGACGGTGGCCCTCGCGCACTGCGCCCGGGCATTCACCCAGGCCGCGAAGGAGTGCCTCCAGATCCATGGCGGGATCGGCTACACCTGGGAGCACGACGTACATCTGTTCCTGCGGCGTGCGAAGTCGAGCGAGCTGCTCTTCGGCGGGCCGGCGGTCCAGCGCCGCAGGCTCGCCGAGCTGGTCGGGATCGCAGGTGCGAGATGACCATCCACGAGGCCGAGTCCGGCACCGTCGACGGGACCGACGAGGACTTCCGGGCGAGGCTGCGCGACTTCCTCGCCGCCCATCACCCGGGCCCGCCGCCGAAGGAGCCCGAGGCCCGGCTGGCCTGGCAGAAGGGCTGGCTGGCCACCCTGTTCGACCACGGCTTCGCCGGCCCCAGCTGGCCGCAGGAGTACGGCGGCATGGAGCTGCCCTTCGCCCGACAGGTGATCTACCAGGAGGAGTACGCCCGGGCACGGGTCCCCGGGCCGCTCGGGACCGGCCTGGGCATCGTCGCCCCTGCCATCATCAAATACGGCACGGCCGAGCAGAAGCAGCGCTGGCTGGCGCCCATGCTTCGCGGCGACAAGGTCTGGGCACAGGGCTTCTCCGAGCCCGGAGCGGGCTCGGACCTGCCGAGCCTGCGCACCAGCGCCCGCCGCGAGGGCGACGTCTACGTCGTCAACGGCCAGAAGGTGTGGACCTCCCACGCCCGGATCGCCGACGTCTTCTTCACCCTGGTCCGCACCGGCGCTCCGGACAGCCGCCAGCGGGGCATCACCTACCTGATGATCGACGCCCACGCGCCGGGGGTGGAGGTGCGGCCCCTGCGCGACCTCACCGGCGGCGCCCTGTTCGCGGAGGTCTTCTTCGACGATGTCCGGGTGCCCGTCGCCGACCGGATGGGCGAGGAGAACGAGGGCTGGCCGCTGGTGCGCACCAGTCTCGGCCACGAGCGGGCCGCCGGCGCGATGAACCAGGCCGCCCTCTACCGCAGGGTGCTCACCGAGCTGGAGGAGCTGGCGCGCGAACGAGGACTGCTCCAGGATGCGCTCGTCCGGGACACCTTCGCCGATCTCGAGATCCGGGTGCGGCTGATGCGCTACAACGCCCAGCGCACCATCTCCGACATTCTCACCAAGGGCGAGCCGGGCGCGGCCTCGTCGGTCTCGCGGCTCCTGGTGACCGCCTTCGAGCAGGACCTCCACGAGTTCGCCGTCGACCTCCTCGGTGCCCCCGGCCTGCTCGACCGCTCGGCGCCGCTGGCGGTGCAGAAGGCCCGCTGGCTCAATGGCTTCCTGAGAACACGGGCGTCCACCATCGGCGCCGGCACCCGCGAGATCCACCTCAACACCGTCGCCGAGCAGGTCCTCGGACTGCCGCACGACCCGGCGATGCCGCCACGCTGAGCCTCCAGAAGGGGAGTCCTTTCGATGCAGCTTGAGTCGAGTGCCGAGCTCGACGCCTACCGGGCCGAGGTCAGGGCGTTCATCGCCCAGCACAGCCCGGGTCGCCGCCGGCACACGGGGGTGCGCGCGCCGGAGCCTGCCGAGGTCCCGGCCATCCGCGCCTGGATCGCCCGGTTGTACGACGCCGGCTACCTCGGCCAGTCGTGGCCGGTCGAGCACGGCGGCCGCGCCGATGCCCGGCCCGAGCACGGCTTCATCGTCGCCGAGGAGCTCGCCCGCGCCCGGGCCTGGGGCGAGGTCGGCGCCGCCGGGCTCGCCTCCGGAGCGCTGCTCGCCTTCGGCACCGAGGAGCAGCAGCGCCACTTCCTGCCGCGGATCCGCTCGGCTCAGGACCTGTGGTGCCAGCTGTTCAGCGAGCCGGGCGCCGGCAGCGACCTGGCCGGCCTGCGGACCAGGGCGGTGCGCGACGGCGACGCCTACGTCGTGGACGGTCAGAAGGTCTGGACCACCAACGGACATCACGCCGATGTCGGCTATCTGCTGGCGCGCACCGACGCCAGCGGCGCCAAACAGGCCGGCATCACGGCGTTCGCCCTCGACATGCGCACGCCCGGCGTCACGGTGCGGCCGTTGCGGGAGATCACCGGGACCTCGGACTTCAACGAGGTGTTCCTCGACGGCGTCCGGATCCCCGCCGACCGCGTGATCGGCGCCGTCGGGGACGGCTGGCGGGTCGCCAACACCAGTCTGGGCCACGAGCGCAGCAGCGTCGGCGCCCGCGGCGTGGAGCTCTTCGACCAGCTCGACGAGCTCTTCGACCTGGCCCGTTCGACGACGGTCGAGGGCCGTCCGGCCCTCCAGGATCCGGCGACCAGACAGCGACTCGGCAAGCTGGCGGCCGATGTCCACGTCGCCGACCTGATGAGCAAGGTCGTGCAGTCCCGGATCGTCAACCGGACCGAGGACGCGGCCGACGCCCCGCTGGCCAAGATCTTCTACAGCGAGGTCAACCTCGCCGCCACGGAGCTGGGGCTGGCCCTCCAGGGGGTCGACGGCCTGCTCGTGGAGGGCGACCCGGACGCCTATGCGGACGGCTGGTGGCAGGACGCGTTCCTCTACGCCCGGGCCTACACCATCGCCGGCGGCGCCAACGAGGTCCTCAAGACGATCGTCGCCGAGCGCGCGCTCGGCCTGCCGAAGGAGAAGCGATGACAGCGACCGGGCGACGCTACGGCCTGCCGTGGCGAGGCGCCGAGGTGGCCCGGGCGGCGGAGGCGGCCGGGATCGCGGCCTTCTGCAGCGGTGAGTTCGTCGACCACGAGGCGTTCTCGACCCTGGCCGAGATGGCGCTCGGCACGACCACCGCGCAGATCGGCCCCGGCATCGCCTACGCCTTCGCGCGCACGCCGTACGCCCATGCCTCGGCCGTGCGCGGGGTGTGGCGCCACGCCGCCGGACGGCTCTTCCTCGGCCTCGGCTCGGGCGCCTTCACGATCAACCGGGACTGGTTCGGGGTGGCCGCCGACCGTCCGGTCGCCCGGATGGAGGACCTCGTCGGCGCGATCCGCGCCTGGCTGCACGCGGAGAACGGCGAGCCGGTTCGCTACGACGGCGAGTTCTACCGGGTGGACGCGAAGGTCGGCGCGCCGGTGCTCGGCCGGATCGAGGTGCCGATCCTGGTCGGCGGGTTCAACAAGCTGATGGCCACCGCGGCGGCCCGCACGGCCGACGGCGTCATCGCCCACGGGCTCTTCACCGGCTCCTGGTGGGACGAGGTCGTCCGCCCGGCGATGGCCCGCGGCGCCGCCCGGGCCGAGCGCGAGAGCGACCCGCTCGAATACGGCTGGGTGATCACCGCCATCGACGACGACGATCCGGAGCGCGCGGTGAACGATGCCCGCCGGATGATCGCCTTCTATCTCACCGTGAAGACCTACGACCCCTACGTCGAGCACCACGGCTGGACCGCCCAGGTCGCCGAGATCCGGGAGGCGTTCGCGCGCCGCGACACCGACGCCATGGCGAAGGCCGTGACCGACGACATGCTCGAGGCCATCGCGGTGTGCGGTACGACGGCCGAGGGCCGTGCCACGCTAGCCCGGCGCGGTGAGACCCTGCCGCGTGACGTCGCCTTCCTGGCCCCGCCGTCCTTCCTGGTCAGCGAGCGCCGCGGCCAGCGCTACGCCACCGCGAGCCTGGGCCTGCTCTGAGCTTGCGATGGCGTCGGTCAGTGGAGACCGCCGTCGACGCGGATGAGGGACCCGGTGGTGTAGCCGGAGGCGGGCGAGGTGAGGTAGAGCGCGGCGGTGACGACCTCCTCGGGGTTGCCGGCCCGGCCGGCGGCGTTCTTCCAGGTGCGCTTGCTCTCGTCGGGCCAGTGCCGGGAGATGTCGGTCAGGAAGGGGCCAGCCGAGAGGGTGTTGACCCGCACCTTCGGTGCGAACTCCAGGGCGAAGACGGTGGTCAGGGCGTTGAGGCCGGCCTTGGCGCCGGCGTACGGCCCGAACCGCGGCGCCGGGAAGAGCGCGCCGCTGGAGGAGACGTTGACGATCGCGCCGCCTTCGCCGTCGTACATCCGCTGGCCGATGAGCGAGCCGAGCCGGAAGGGTCCCTTGAAGTTGACGCCGATGACCTTGTCGAAGAGGTCCTCGGTGGTCTCGGCCGAGGAGGGTGCGACCGGGGACATGCCGGCGTTGTTGACCAGGATGTCGACCTTGCCGAAGTGGGCATAGGACTCCTCGACGAGGGCGTCGCACTCCTGCCAGCGGCCGACGTGGGCGGCGACCGGCAGGGCGCGCACGCCGAGCGCCTCGACCTCCTCGGCCAGGGCCTTGCAGTTGTCGAGCTTGCGGCTGGCGATCACGACGTCCGCGCCGGCCCGGGCGAACCCGAGCACCATCTCCCGGCCGAGGCCGCGGCTGCCGCCGGTGACCAGGGCGACCTTGCCGGTGAGGTCGAAGAGCTGGGCCGGCGTGCCTTCGGTGCTCACAGCGCCGCCCCTCGCTTCGCTCGTGGCCGCTGTGCCGCCATCTGCTCGCTCGCAAGCTCGCTCAGCCCGAAGTCCTCGAGCACTGCGGCGTGCTTCGCACGCGCCGCGGCCCGCCGGGTGGGGATGTGCTCGGTCGGGAACAGTCCCGGGGCGGGCTGGTAGTCCTTGAGCACCTGCTTGGCGACGGTGACCTTGTGAACCTCGGTGGGGCCGTCGGCCAGGCCGAGGTGTGGCTCCCCGGCCCACCACTCGCCCAGCGGCGTCTCGTGGGTCACGCCGAGCGAGCCGTGCAGGTGGAGCGCGCGCTGCAAGATGTCGTGCTGCACCTCGGCGAGAGCGACCTTGCACATCGCGATGTACTTGCGGGCAGCCCCGTGCGGCTCGTTGTCGATCACCCAGGCGGTCTTCAAGACGAGCAGGCGGTACTGCTCCAGCTGGATCGCGGAGTCGGCGACGAAGCCCTGCACGAACTGGTGCTCGGCCAGGGTCTTGCCCTGCGTACGACGAGAGAGGGCACGCTCGCACATCATGTCGAAGGCGCGCTGACACTTGCCGACCACGCGCATCGCGTGGTGCACCCGGCCGCCGCCGAGGCGAGCCTGGGCGACCTTGAAGCCCTCGCCCGGTCCGCCGAGCATGGCGTCGGCCGGCACCCGGACCTGGTGGTAGCGGAGGTAGCCGTGGATGCCCTCGTCGAGCTCGTCGCGCTCGTTGATGGTGCCGACGTTGCGGATGATCTCGATGCCCGGAGTCTCGGCCGGCACGATGAACATCGACATCCGCTCGGCGGGACGCGCGTCGGGGTCGGTGACCGCCATCACGATGAAGAACGCGGCGTAGCGGGCGTTGGAGGAGAACCACTTCTCGCCCTCGATCACCCATTCGTCGCCGTCGCGGCGCGCCGAGCAGGTGAACTCCTTGGGATCGGCGCCGGCCTGCGGCTCGGTCATGGAGAAGCAGGAGACGATCTCGCCGTCGAGCAGTGGCTGCAGGTAGCGGGCCTTCTGCTCCTCGGTGCCGAACAGTGCGAGGATCTCGGCGTTGCCGGTGTCCGGCGCGGCGGTGCCGAAGACGGTGGGCGCCCAGTAGGAGCGGCCGATGATCTCGTTCATCAGGCCGAGCTTCACCTGGCCGTAGCCCTTGCCGCCCAGCTCCGGTCCGAGGTGACAGGCCCACAGGCCCTGGTCCTTGACCTGCTGCTGCAGCGGCTTGAGGATCGCCCTGGAGGCCTTGTTGTGCACGTCGTACGGATCGCCGCCGTGCGGGAAGAGGAGGTCCAGGGGCTCGCACTCGTCGCGGACGAACCGAGCCATCCACTCGAGCTTCTCCTGGAACTCCGGCTCGGTCGAGAAATCCCACATGCGCGCTTCTCCTGACGTGACACCGTCGTCTTGAATAGGTTAACTGAATGCTACAAGATAGTTGATTGACGGGACAAGGTCGGCGGCATCGACGTGAGGTGGAAGAGATGAGTGTTCGCGGCGTGGACGACGCGCTGATCGAGTCGCTGCGGCGGCGGGTCGCACAGCGGGTCGGGGAGTGGCGGCCCGGCGCCGAGCTGCTCGGCATCCGGCCGCTGACCGGAGGCACCTCCAGTCTCACCTTCCTCGCCGAGGTGGGCGCGGTGGCGCCGGCTGAGCGGACCGTCGTGCTGAAGGTGGCCCCGCCCGGGTTGGCTCCGGTCCGCAATCGCGACGTACTGCGCCAGGCCCGCCTGCTGAGCGCGCTCGAGGGTCAGCCCCGGCCGATCGCGCCCGACCTGCTCTTCACCGATGCCGGCGACCCGCCCGACACGCCGCCGCTGCTGGCCATGAACCTGGTGCCGGGGGAGTGCGTGGAGCCCGTGCTCGCCGAGGACGGCGAGCGGCCCCCGCCTACCGAGGTCCGGGCGCGTTGCCTCGACGCCGCCGCCGTGCTGGCCGCGCTGCACTCGGTGACCCCGGCCGAGGTCGGTCTCGGGGACGAGCCGGTGGTCGCGCTCGACGCCGAGATCGAGCGCTGGACCCGGGCCTTCGAGACCCTTCCCGACGGGCTGCGCGGTGACTACGAGGTTGTCGCCAAGGCGTTGCACGAGACCATCCCAGCCCCGCTGCCGGCCGTGGTCAACCATGGTGACTTCCGGCTCGGCAACACCCTGTGCGAGGACGGCCGGGTCAACGCGGTGATCGACTGGGAGATCTGGTCGGTGGGCGATCCCCGCGTCGACATCGCCTGGTTCACCTTCTTCGCCGACGACGCCGCTCATCCCGCGGTCGAGCCGGGCCTGGTCGCCGGCACGCCGAGCCGGGACGAGATCGTCGCGGCCTACGAGTCGGCCGCGGGCCTCCGGCTCCCCGAGCTCGACTGGTTCCACGCCCTGACCCGCTACAAGGAGGCCGGGCTGACCGGGCTGCTGCTCAAGCGTGCCGACAAGGACGGTACGACGATGAAGCCGGCGCTGGCCCGGATGCGCCCGGCGCTGCCGACGCTGCTCGTCGAGGCCCTCGACCTGCTGGGCCGCTGATGGCCGAGACCGACGCAGGGGTGCCCCGGCGTCCCGACGGCGACTGGCTCGGGACGCCGTACCTCCGTTTCGAGCGGCAGGGCGCGATCGCCCGCGTGGTGGTCGACCGGCCACAGGCCCGCAATGCGCTCACGCCCGCGATGTACTTCGGGATCCGCTACGCCGTACGACGGGTGGACGCCGACCCGACGCTCGCGGCTCTGGTGATCACCGGCGTCGACGACGTCTTCATCCCCGGCGGCGACCTCGGCAAGGGCGCCGGCGACGACTGGCTCGGACTCGGAGGAGTCCCCGGCGCCATCGACACCCTGCCCTTCGACGTGCTCCGGCAGAGCATCAAGCCGGTCGTCTCGGCCGTCAACGGCATCTGCCACGGCGGTGGCCTGCTGATCGCCCTGTGCTCCGACCTCGCCGTGGTCAGCGAGCGAGCAACCTTCCGGGTCCCCGAGCTGCTGCGAGGGATCTCCGACACCTACTTCGCCCAGTTGCTGGTCCGCTCGATCGGGCCGGTGCGCACCCGGGAGCTGATGTTCACCGGGCGGGTGCTGACCGCGCCGGAGGCGCTGGACTGGGGGCTGGTCGCGCGCGTCGTGCCCCACGAGGAGCTGCTCTCCGCGGCCACCGGGCTGGTCGAGCAGATCGCTCGCACCGCGCCGCTGGCGCGCCGCGACGTGAAGCGGGTCGTCGACCAGTACGTCGGCCTGCACGATCGGATCGCCTTCTTCGACAGTCTCCAGCGACCGGAGAGCCGCGAGGGCTTCGCCGCCTTCGTCGAGAAGCGCGAGCCGGGGTGGGTGGTCGAGGGGTGGTCGAGCGGTGTGCCCGGAGTCGGGGCGCCGGGAGTCGAGGAGTGAGCCGATGACAGTGTCGCAGGAGGCTGCCCGGCCGCGCCGGGTGCTGATCACCGGCGCGGCCACGGGGATCGGCGCGGCCGCGGTGACCGCCTTCGTGGCCGCCGGCGCCCGGGTGGTGGCGACCTACCGCGAGACGCCACCGCCCGAGGAGCTCCGCGGGCGGTGCACCTGGGTCCGGTGCGATGCCCGCGACTCGTCGAGTGTCGCGGCCTGCTTCGAGCTGGCGGGCACCGAGCTGGGCGGGCTCGACGTACTGATCGCGGCGGCGGGGGTGTGGCGGCCCGCGTCTCCCGAGGCGCTCGCCGGCTCCGAGCTGGCCGAGATGCTGGAGGTCAACCTGCACTCCACGGTGCTGACCAACCAGGCCGCCTTCGGGCTGATGCGCGACGGCGGCGGTGGCCGGATCGTCAACCTCGGCTCCACCGAGGGCGTCAAGGGCAACCCGCTGGCGCCGCACTACGCGGCCTCGAAGGCGGCGGTGCACGCCTGGACCCGCTCGGCCGCGGCGGCCTGGGGGCGATACGGGATCACCGTCAACGCGGTGGCCCCGGCGGTGGAGACGCCGGGCTCCCGGCGCCTGATGGAGCACCTGGGCCCCGAGCGGGCCGCCGCCTTCGCCGGGCAGCTCCAGGCGATGATCCCCCTCGGCGGCACCCTCGGCGACCCCTTGGAGGACCTCGCGCCGGTCCTGGTCTTCCTCGGCAGCGCGCAGTCGCGCTTCATCACCGGACAGCTGATCGGGGTCAACGGCGGCCTGTTGATGTACGGCTGACGGGCCTGGCGCAGCAACGACCGGGTCGTCAACGTGCCCGCGTCATCGAAGGACGTAGCTGGGTCGCCCCTCACGCACCGCCATCGGCGCGGTGATGCAGGCGAGGGCCGAGGCGATTCAGTCAGCCGACTCGCTCTGACCGGTGTCGGCGTCCTCAGCCTCATCGGAGGTCAGAAGGGTCCGCATCCGGTTGACGGCGTCTTGAAGTGGACCGAGGTCGTTCTCGATGGCGTCCTGAAGGATCTCCAACTCGGTCATGAAGTAGCGGTGCGCAAGATGGTCACGCATCCGTGCGATCTGTCTCCAGGGGATCTCGGATTCGCTGGCGGTCAACTCCTCAGGGAGCGCTTTCGCCGCCTCGCCGATCTCAAGGAATCAGATCCGCACCGCGTCGCTCACCAGCCCGTCCGTGAGGGGCCCACGCTCGGTGTGGGAACGAATCGCTTCGATCGCTGCCTGAATGTCGTCGAGGCGTTCGGCGTCGTCTCGACTCACAGCGCGATCAGGTCTCGCTGAATTCGTTCGCGGACGCGTTCCTTTAGCCCGCCTTCGGGGATGAGGTCGACCTCGACGCCGAGGATCGTCTCCAACTCGTCCTGAATCCTCAGGACAGTGAACAGGCTGGTTCCGGGCGCGAACTGGACGAGGAGATCGACATCGCTGCCGGCGCGGTCGTCGCCGCGAGCAACGCTCCCGAACAGGCGAGCGTTCTTGACGCCGTGGTGGTCGAGCACCTCCCGCAACTCATCCCGGTGTGCGGCCACGAGCTGGCCGGTCGGGCCGCTCAGCGGCCCAACGACGGGAGTTGCGGTTTCGGTCATAAGACGATCCTAGCCAGGGCTCGCGGCCACGGGGATCTGCGCGGCCTCGGTGACCGCCTTCGTGGCCGGCGGCTCCAGGTCCTGCTCTTAGAGATTCCGCAGGTAGGGCAGAGTCGGCGCGCCGCCGCCCCAGCACGTGCCTGAGCACCTTCTCCTCAGTCGCCGTGGCTCCGCCACGGCTCCCTCGTCGGCGGCACTCAGCCACGCCCTGGA
>NZ_JASGDQ010000110.1:0-15367 GCF_047607185.1 Nocardioides sp.
AACTGACACGGAGCGCAGGCGCGGAGTGTCAGTTTGCGACCGCTCACCGGCCAAGAAAGCCGCTCTCTACGAAAGGCGAGCCATGACCGAGCAGCCGCTTCTCAGGATCATCACCCCCTCGACGACTTCCGAGGAGATCGCGGCGATCGTGACGGTCCTGGCCTCCCTCGGGGGCGGCGAGCCCGCAGCCCCCGAGCCCCGCAGCGAGTGGGCCAGCCCCGCCCGCCGGATGCGTGGCGCGCCGGCGACCAGCTGGCGCGCCTCCGGCCTCCCCCACTGACGACTCGGCAGAAGTGCTGGTCTGAGAGGGCGCGAGTCGGCAGAAGTGTGAGTCTGAGAGGGCGCGAGTCGGCAGAAGTGTGAGTCTAGTCCGAGAATGGACCCAGCCATGCGTGCGGCAGCACCCGGCGCAGCCGGGTAGGGGTTGGTGGTGGTTTCAGGCGGCGGGTTGCAGGGTGACGTGGTAGCCGAGTGCTTCGAGGCCTCGGACGTGGCTGCGCTTCTTAGCGGTGGTCGAGACACGCTTGTCGTAGTGGTCGGGGCCGAGGTCGTGGAAACGGGCGTCGGGGTCGGCCAGGAGGTGCCAGGTGATGGTCAGGATCGAGCGTCCGACCGCGACCATGGCCTTCTTCTTCCCACTTCGGGCGATGCGTCGGTAGCGGGCGCCGAGGAAGGTGTCGGTGCGGGCGGCACCCAGGGCGGCTTCGCCCAGGGCACGGGCCAGGTAACGGTTGCCGTGACCGGTGGAGCCGTTTCCTTTCGACTTGCCCGCGCTGGCTTTGATCCCGGGTGAGAACTTCGCCCACGACGCCAGGTGCCCGGGGGTGGGGAACCGGGTCATGTCGATCCCGATCTCGGCGATGATGACCGCGGCCGCTTTCGGGCCGACTCCGGGGATCTCCTCGAGCCGGGCGACCGCGTCAGCGAAAGGGGCCAGCAACACCTCGATCTGTGCCTCGAGGGCAGCGATGTCGGCGTTGTCACGGTCGATCCGGTCCAGCATCATCTTGAGCCGGAACCGGTGAGAGGCATCGAACGTGCCGACCTTCAGCCCCGCGAACGCGTCCTCAAGCAGGCTGATCTTGGACCGCAACCTGGTCCGAGCCATGTCCGCGAGGACCTTGGGGTCACGTTCCCCGGCGATCATCGCCTCCATCATCGCCCGCCCGGAGACACCGTGGATGTCAGAGGCCACGACCGAGAGCTTGATGCAGGCCTCCTCCAACAACTTCTCCACCCGGTTCTTGGTCGCGTTACGGGCGGCCACCAGATCGACCCCGGTCACGAGTCAGGCCCCGAAGGCGGCGGATATCGGCCGGGGGCACGAAACTCGGGCGAAGCATCTGCCGTTCAGCGACCTTGCACAACCACACCGCATCGGCCACATCGGTCTTCGCTCGCCCGGGCAGATGACGCACATCCTTGGCGTTGACCAGCCACGGGCGCAGGCCGTGGGCCTCGAACAGGTAGAACGGGGCACGCCAGTAATCCGAGGTGGCTTCCATCACCACCCGCTCGACGCCCAGATCCACGAGCCGGTTCGCCAGGTCGCTCAACGAGCCCACCATCGCCGAATGCGTCGTCACTTCCTGGACCCGGCGGGTCTTGCCCGCTGGCGCGGGTAGCCGGACACAGCACACGACCTCTGCCTTGCCGATGTCCAACGCCGCGACACGTTCGATGATCTGCTCATCGTCTTCTGACTCCGCGAACACCCCGGTTCCTCCTCACCATCGATCACTCCTGTACCGAAAGCGACCGCCCGGGGGAACCGCCAGGGCAAACAAGCGAATCTAGTCCTCGCGCTCACACCAGCCCACCACACTTCGGTGGCCCGGATCGGCAGCATTGAAAGGCCCACCACGCGATTCCCCCACCCAGCTGAGAAACGGCCTCAAGGGACCATAGGAACAACGGCGTCACCGGGCGACCGCACCACCATTCTCAACCCGGAACGGGCGGCCCGCCAGGGCCACAACAGCTGAGAAGGCGCGAGTCGGCAGAAGTGCTGGTGCCCGCCCTGCACTTCTGCCGACTCGGCACTTCTGAGACCTGCACTTCTGCCGACTCGGCGGTTTTGAGACCTGCACTTCTGCCGACTCGCGCATAGGCACATAGGGTCGGGAGCATGACCCGACCTGTCGACGCTCGGACCGACCAGTTCGTCGAGGAGTACGCCGCCCTCGACCCGCTCACCGCCACCTATGCCGGCATCGCCGGCCACGACCACGAGCTGCCCGACCTCTCCCCCGACGGATTCGGCGCCCGCGAGGAGGCCAGCCGGACCGCGCTGGCCGAGGTCGAGGCGCTGACCCCGGTCGACGAGCGCGAGGCGGTGGCGAGGGCGGCCTTCCTCGAGCGGACCGCGCTGGAGGTCGAGGAGGTCGACGCCGGGCTGGCCCGCTCGCAGCTGTCGGTGATCGGCAGCGCGGCGCACGCCATCCGCGAGGCGTTCGACCTGATGCCCACCGCCACCGAGGAGGACTGGAGCAATATCGCGGCCCGGCTGGCCGGCATCCCGCGAGCCATCGCCGACTACCAGGTCACGCTGGCGCAGGAGGCGGCGGCAGGACGTGTGGTCGCCCGCCGGCAGTACGTCGAGGTGGCCACCCAGGTGCGGGGCTGGACCGGTCAGGAGGGCGACGGCGGCGACTTCTTCGCGCGGCTGGCCGCCGGGGCGCCGGACACCCTCCCCGCGTCGCTGCGGGGAGAGCTCGCCGACGGCGCGGCGGCCGCCAGCGCGGCGTACGCCGACTTCGGCCGCTTCCTGGAGAGCGACCTGGCGCCCCGGGGCCGGGAGCGGGAGGCGGTCGGGCGGGAGCACTACGCACTGGAGTCGCGTCGCTTCCTCGGCGCCACGGTGGATCTGGAGGAGACCTACGCCTGGGGCTGGGAGGAGCTGAGGCGACTCGAGGACGACATGGCCGCCACGGCCGACCGCATCCTGCCCGGCGCGTCGGTGCCGGAGGCGGTGGCCCACCTGGACGCCGACCCGGCCCGCAAGATCCCCAAGGACGCGCTGCGCGGCTGGATGCAGTCGCTGGCCGACCGGGTGATCGACGAGCTCGCCGGCGTCCACTTCGACATCGCCGAGCCGATCCGCCGGATCGAGGCGATGATCGCGCCCACCAACGACGGCGGCATCTACTACACCGGGCCGAGCGAGGACTTCTCCCGGCCGGGTCGGATGTGGTGGTCGATCCCCGACGGGGTGACCGAGTTCAGCCCGTGGCGGGAGACCACGACCGTCTTCCACGAGGGCGTGCCCGGGCACCACCTGCAGGTCGGCCAGACCGCCTACCGCGCCGACCTGCTCAACCGCTGGCAGCGGCTGTTCTGCTGGGTCAGCGGCCATGGCGAGGGCTGGGCGCTCTACGCCGAGCGGCTGATGGACGACCTGGGCTACCTCGCCGACCCGGCCGACCGGCTCGGTATGCTCGACGGGCAGGCGTTCCGGGCGGCGCGGGTGATCATCGACATCGGGATGCACCTGGAGCTGGAGATCCCGCGCGACAATCCGTTCGGCTATCGGCCGGGCGAGCGCTGGACGCCGGCCTACGGCCGCGAGTTCATGGGCCAGCACTGTCTGATGGACCCGGCCTTCATCGACTTCGAGGTCAAGCGCTATCTCGGCTGGCCCGGCCAGGCGCCGTCGTACAAGGTCGGCGAGCGGATCTGGCTCGAGGCCCGCGACGCCGCCCGGGCGCGGCGCGGCGCCGACTTCGACCTCAAGGCCTTCCACACCGCGGCGCTCAACCTCGGCTCGCTGGGGCTGGACCCGCTCAAGGAGGCGCTCGCCCGGCTGTGACCGTTCGCTTCAACGACCGAGCAGGGCGACGATCTCGTCGGCGCGCTCGGGTCGGCCGGAGGCGCGCAGCAGCTCGATCAGGTCGCCGGCGGCCTCGGCGCGACGCTGCCGGTCCCGGGCCATGCCGAAGCCCTCGAAGGCGGACTCCAGCGACCAGACGGCGCCCTCGGTGTCGCCCTCCTCGCGCTGCAGCCGGCCCGCCAGCCAGAAGGCGTGCGAGGCGTCGGACACCAGGCCCAGCCGGGCGAACTCCTCCCCCGCCAGCAGCGCCTCGGTGATGGCCCGGCCGAGGTCACGGTCCGGCGAGGGATCCGCACCGATGGCACGGGCGAGAGTGTCCCGGGCGCTCGCGCGGGCGCCGAGCCGCTCCTGCTGCCGCTCCTCGGTCAGCTCCTCGCCGGAGGAGTCGTCGGCGAGGCGGTCGAGCAGCTGCCGCAGCTGGTCGATCAGCTCGGCCGGGTCGCGCATCCGGGCGGCGACCGGCGCCCAGGCGGTGAGCACCTGCCCGATCAGCGTGTCGCCGACGCCGGCGGCCCGTAGCCGCGGGATCGCCTCACGGTAGCGCTCGTGGGCCGCCGCATCGTCCTGGAGCTCCTGCACGCACCGCGCGGACTCCGCCCAGGCCACCCCGGAGAGCTCCAGCAGGCCCTCCTCCTGGCCGAGTCGCGCCGCGGCGAGGTACTCCTCGGCGGCGCCGTACCAGGCGCGCTGGCCGGCCAGCATCTCACCGCGGGCGTAGCGCTGCTCGGCGGTGAGCCCCTCGACCGGGTCGGCGGCCGTGGGCTCGGCTGCCGTGGACCCAGCCTCGGCGGCGGCCGTCGTCCCCTCCGCGCCGCTGCCGGGATCGCCCGTCACGACGGGCCGGCCGGACACGCCCAGCTCCAGAGGCTGGGGCGCCCGCGTAGTCGCCAGCGCCCGGGCGATGAGCCGGGCGTAGTAGTCGGTGCCATTGCGCCGGTCGAACCGCGCCGCCAGCGTGCTCGCCTCGGTCTCGACCCAGCGGTGCAGGTCGGCCAGGGTGGGCGCGGCCGGGGTGCGCAGTCCGGTGGGCAGCTCGCCGCGGTCGAGATTGGCCGACAGCCCGGCGAGGACACCGAGCAGGAAGCGGAGCCGGAACAGTGGCGTGGAGGCTCGCAGCAGCAACGGCGCGTGGTCCTCACGGAGCGTGCGCAGCGCCCGCTCGATCTCCCCGCCGATGGCGAGCGTGGCGAACCCCTGGCCCTTGGCGGGGGCGAAGTCGCTGCCCTCGGCACCGTCGAGGGAGGCGAGCGCCCGTAGGTAGGACCGGGTGGCCAGCTCCGGCTGACCGGCCTGGATCGCGGCCAGGGCGAGCGCATGCAGGGTGCGCATCGGCTCCTGGTTGCAGCTGCCGGACAGCTGCTGACCGGCGGCGATGGCCTCCTCGTAGCGGCCCAGCTCGGTGAAGTAGTCCACGTGGTGGCCGGTCAGACATGCCTGGCAGTCGTCGAACTCGTCCCTGGGCTGGGTCTGCCAGGCGATCCGCGTCTCCTCCATCGTGGGCAGGCCGGCGTGCCAAGCCCAGCGGAACTCCGACATCGCGACCGAGGAGGTGCCCTTGCCGGCCAGGTCGAACCGGCGACGCATGTCGGCGAGGAACGCCTCGGCCTGGACCACGGTGATCTCGGCGTACTCCGAGAGGTCGGCGGCCACCCACTTGAACTCCCAGAACAGGTTGCGGGCGTCCTGCTCGTCGAACAGCTCGGGCCGCTCGTCCCACAGCCGCAGCAGCCGGGCGAAGACGACGAACGACTTCGACCCCTCGCCGGTGAAGGTGTAGACCTCGACGAGGTCGAGCAGTGCCTCGGCCAGCAGGTGCTCCGGGCCCTCGGCCTCGACCTTGCGAGTGATCGCCTCGGTCGCCGCCGTCCGCGCCACGCCGTACGGCATCTGCCGGATGCGGCGCAGCTCCTGATCGGTCGAGATGGCCATGGTGATCCTTTCCTAGCGGGGGCCGACCTCAGCGGTCCTGGCGGAGCGAGGCACCGAGCAGCACGCTCAACGCGTCGCCCAGCGCGACTGCCTCGGCGGCGTGCAGGCCCTCTCCGGCCAGCATGACGGCGGAGAGGTAGAGCGAGCGCAGCCCGGCGGCGAACACGTCTCCCGCGGGCGCGGCCAGCAGCCGGCGGACCACCTCGGCATCGTCGTTGAGCACCAGCGTCCGGGTGCGCGCCTCGGAATCGGCGGCGAAGGAGTCCAGCAGTCCGCCCCAGCGATCCGGGGACGCCTCTCGCTCCCGGTTCAGCTCACGACGGTGCTCGCCTGCGGAGTCGCGCAGCAGCACGGCCGGCACGGTCGCCGGGTCGAAGGTGCGCACGATGACGTCGCAGTCGTCGGGCTGGAGCAGGTCGCGAGCTCGGCTGATCGCCGGCGCGAGCTCCAGCTCACGGGCCACGTCGGGGATGCCGAGCACCTGCACCATGTCGGAGTTGGAGAGCTCGCGCACCCGCCAGCCCGGCCGCTCGCCGAGCCCCTGGAGCAGGTCGAGGTCGTAGACGTAGCCCGCGTTGACGACCACCAGACCCTGGGCGCGGGCCACCGTGGCCACCCGGCGGTAGGCCTCGGTGGTGGTGGCGTAGACGATCTCGCCGCGCTCGGCCACCTCGGCCAGGGTGAGGGCACCGTCGGTGGTCTCGAACGGCAGCACCTGGGCGATCAGCTCGACCATGTCGGGCTCGGTCACCGCGAGGGCGCGCAGCGCGAGGTGGTGGGTGCGGATGAAGTTGCGGGCGAGCCGGTTGCCGCTGGTGAGGGTGGCGGTGGCCCAGTGGCGGATCTGCTCTCCCAGGGCGTCGCGGACGGCGTGGAGCACCTCGTCGTCCTGGAGCTGTTCGCGGGAGGCGGTCGGCGAGAGCGTGTCGGTGTCGAGCACGGCGCGGGCGAAGAAGGCCCACTCCGGCAGGATCCGGTCCACCCGGGGACCCAGCAGCATCCGCTTGACGTAGACCCGGTGCCGACCGGAGCCCGGCGAGACCGCCTGGGGCAGGATGAAGGCGACGCCGCTGATCCCGACGAGCGGCAGGTCGAGGTCGATATGGCCGAGCGGGGTGAAGCCGAAGGTGTCCTCGCAGACCCGGGACAACGCCTTGGCGCGCGCGGCGGCCGACTCCTGCTCGACGCGCCAGGGCAGCTCGGGCACGGTGATCCGGCGCCAGAGCCGGCCGACCCCGTCGACCGGCACCTCCACCGCGACGTCGACCGGCAGCATCGAGGCGTAGTCGGCGGCGAGGTCGACCACCTTCTGATTGGCCAGCCAGTCGGACATGTCGGAGCGGGCGGTGAGCAGCACCGTCGTGCCCACCTCGACGTCGGCGTCCTCCAGGGTGTCGATCTCGAAGGTGCCGTTGGCGTGCCCGACCCAGCGGATGGGCAGCGCGCCGGGACGCGCCGAGCGGGAGAGCACCTCGATGCGGTTGGCCACCATGAAGGCGGCCAGCAGCCCGATGCCGAACTGGCCGATGAGCTCGGAGCGCTGCAGGCCGAGCTCCGGCTCGCGCTTGGACGAACGGCCGATGGTGGCCAGCAGCTCGGTCGCCTCCTCGGCGGTGAGCCCGATGCCGGTGTCGACCACCCGCAGCGTCGGGTGTCCCTGCTCGTCCTCGCCGGTGGAGATCCGGACCTTGGCCGGGGCGGTCGGATCGGCGCTCTGGCGCGCGGTGATCGCGTCCACGGCGTTCTGGATCAGCTCGCGAACATAGACCTGGGGCCCGGAGTAGAGGTGACGCGAGAGCAGGTCGACCATCCCGGCGAGGTCGACCTGGAAGCGATCGGACACGAGCGCTACTCGGAGCGGTAGCGGGCGGCGGCCTCGGGGAAGGTCTCGTCGAGGTGGTCGAAGAACGCCTCACCGGTGTTGACGGCGCAGATGATGTGCTGTCGGAGCTGCTCGTCGGTGAGCCCGTACTCGTAGTCGACGTTGAGCTCGCAGTGCAGCCTGACGTCGCCCTCGTCGTCGGCCCGGGCGTAGGTCTTGGGCCAGCGCTTCTCCAGGTTCCACTGGTTGCTGGCCTCCAGGGCCCGCTGGAACTCGGCGGTGGTCAGCTCGCCGTACCACGTGCCGCGCACGCACAGCAGCTCGGCGCCGTCCCCGTGCACGAAGAAGTAGAAGTAGCCGCTCTCCCAGCCGCCGCCGATGTCACCGTCGGAGTCGACGCGGTAGGACCAGCCGGCATCCTCCAGCACCTTCTTGATGCGGTCCTTCGAGAGCGGGGCGAGCCCGCCGGTCGCTGCAGGTCCGCTTTCCTTGGCGAAGAATCCCACGAGATGTCCTTTCAGGTTGTCGACAGAGCCCGAGGCGGTGGTCTCTCGACCCCCCCCGGGAGGGCGGCCGGAGCGGCGTTTCCCTAGGTCGGAAGATATCCAAGCGGAGCCTGCCCGGGGAGGGCGCCTTGCAAACTCGCGAGCAGAACTCTGCCGGGCTACTGTCCCAGCCGGGCCAGCTCCTCCTCGATCACCGAGGGGTCGAGCTTGGTGAAGACCGGGGTGGGCTTGCCGACCGGCGTGCCGACGGCGACCGGGTGACGCTCCCAGGTCGGGACCGAGGAGTAGTCGCCGGTGATGATCGGGTACGACGCCCCGCCGTCGAGGTCGTCGACCTCCTCGATCCGCGGCAGCGGCGCGACCTCGCCCTTGCCGCCCAGCGTCCGGTCGACCTCGTTGGCCGAGAACGGCAGGAACGGGCTCAGCACGAGGTTGAGGTCGGCGACGCACTGGGCCATCACGTGGAGGACGGTGCCGAGCCGCTCGGGGTCTGCCCCAGAATCAGACTTGGCGATCTTCCACGGCTCACTGTCGGAGACGTACTTGTTGACCTCGCCGACCACCCGCATGGCCTCGCCGACGGCGCGCTTCTGCTGGTGGCGGCCGATCAGCCCGCCGACGGTGCCGAACGCCGCCTCCACCGTGTCGAGGATCGCCTCGTCCTCGGGGGTCAGCGCGCCCAGCGCGGGGATCTCGCCGAAGTTCTTGGCGATCAGGGTCGCGGTGCGGTTGACCAGGTTGCCCCAGCCGGCGACCAGCTCGTCGTTGGTGCGCCGCACGAACTCGGCCCAGGTGAAGTCGCTGTCCTGGCTCTCCGGGCCGGCGACGGCGACGAAGTAGCGGAACGCGTCGGGCTGGTAGCGCGCCAGCAGGTCGCGGACGTAGATGACGATGCGCCGCGAGGAGGAGAACTTCTTGCCCTCCATGGTCAGGAACTCGCTGGAGACCACCTCGGTGGGCAGGTTGAGCACGCCGTACTCCCGGGGGGTGCCGCCGCGCGAGCCCTTCCCGGAGTAGGCCAGCAGCTCGGCCGGCCAGATCTGGGAGTGGAAGGTGATGTTGTCCTTGCCCATGAAGTAGTAGCTGAGCGCATCCGGGTCGTTCCACCAGGCGCGCCAGGCGTTGGGGTCGCCGGAGCGGCGAGCCCACTCGATAGAGGCCGACAGGTAGCCGATGACGGCGTCGAACCAGACGTAGAGCTTCTTGGTCGGGTTGTCCCGCCAGCCCTCCAACGGCACCGCGATGCCCCAGTCGATGTCGCGGGTCATCGCCCGCGGCCGGATCTCCGCCAGGATGTTCTTGGAGAACGCGATGACGTTGGGGCGCCACAGCCCGGTCGCCTCCCGCTCGTCGAGCCACTCGCTCAGCGCCTCGGCCAGCGCCGGCAGGTCGAGGAAGAAGTGCTGGGTCTCGATGAACTGCGGCGTCTCGCCGTTGATCTTGCTGCGCGGGTTGATCAGGTCCTGCGGGTCGAGCTGGTTGCCGCAGTTGTCGCACTGGTCGCCGCGGGCGCCGTCGTACCCGCAGATCGGGCAGGTGCCCTCGATGTAGCGGTCGGGCAGCGTCCGCCCGGTGGACGGCGAGATGGCGCCGTACGTCGTCTGCTCGACGAAGTAGCCGTTCTCGTAGACCCCGAGGAAGAGCTCCTGTACGACGGCGTGGTGGTTGCGCGTCGTGGTGCGGGTGTAGAGGTCGTAGGTCAGCCCGAGCCCGACCAGGTCCTCGCAGATGAGCCGGTGGTTGGCGTCGACCAGCTGCTGCGGGGTCAGCCCGGCCTCGTCGGCGGCGATCAGGATCGGGGTGCCGTGCTCGTCGGAGCCGGAGACCATGAGCACGTCGTGTCCGGCCATCCGCAGGTAGCGGGAGAAGACGTCGGAGGGCACGCCGAAGCCGGCGACGTGGCCGATGTGGCGCGGGCCGTTGGCGTAGGGCCAGGCGACAGCCGACAAGACATGACTCATGGGATCAAGCCTAGAGTCCGCGGGCTCCTGGCCCGTAGCGGGTGGGCTGGCAAGGCGGAGGCGCGAAGGCGGCCTTGGAGCCACGGCGCGCAGCGCCGTTGCGGGCCGTCGAGCGCCGACAACGCAGCCAGGGCGCCCGCTACGGGTCAGGAGAAGTCCAGTTCGTGGGTGCGGGCGCGTTTTAGCTCGTAGACGTAGGGGAACTTCGTGACCAGCACGAAGCCGTCCCAGAGCCGGCCGGCCTCCTCGCCCTTGGGGGCCTTGGAGATGACCGGCCCGAAGAAGGCCTCGCCCTCGAAGGCGATGGTGGGCGTGCCGACGTCGTTGCCGACCTGGTCCATGCCGAGGTGGTGGGAGGTCTTGATCCACTCGTCGTAGGAGGAGTCGTCCATGGCGTCGACGAGCTCGGCCTCGAGGCCGGCCTGCTCGAGCGCCTCGGCGATCACCTCGCGGGTGAAGGTCTTGCCGTCCAGGTGCTTGGCGGTGCCGAGCGCGGTGTAGAGCGGCAGCAGCACGTCCTTGCCGTGCTTCTGCTCGGCTGCGGCCAGCACCCGGACGGGTCCCCAGGCGTCCTTGAGGTAGTCGCGGTAGGACTGCGGGATGTCCTTGTCCTGGTTGAGATAGGCCAGGCTCATGATGTGCCAGGTCACGGAGATGTCCCGGACCTTCTCGACCTCCAGGATCCAGCGCGAGGTGATCCAGGCGAACGGGCAGGCGGGGTCGAACCAGAAGTCGGCGTTGGTCCTCGTACTCATGCCACCAGTCAACCACCGACCGCCGACAACCCTTCCCGGCGCGTCAGTGCCTCGTGGACTTCGCCTTCTTCTTGGGTTTGGCCCGCCCTTCCTCGATCGTCACCGTGGCGCTCGCCCGGGCCGTCGTGAGCCGGTCGCTGCCGGCGTAGTAGACGTCGAGAGGCCGCTCGCCCGACTTCAGCCCGTCGAGCCGGACCTTGGCGACGCCCCTGACCAGGGTGACCGCCACCTTCTTGCCGGCAACCTTGATCCACACCTTGCCCGACGGCCTGACGGTGTCCGGCGTGCTCACGATCACCTTGACCAGCAGCGAGCGCGGCCTGGCGTTGGCGACCTTGACGTCGACCGTCGCCGGTGCGGCGATCTTGCCGACCGGGCCGAGCACCACGGTCCTGCTCAGGTAGCCCTCGTGGCTCAGCGTCACCTTCACGCTGACCGACTTGCCGATGTCGCGTGGCTTCACGACGTACGACGCCCCGGTGAAGGCCGGCATGGACTTGCCGTCGCGCTGCCAGACGTAGGTGGCCGTCGAATCGGCCGGATCGAGCACGCCCGGGTCGACGGTGAGCACCGACCCGACCAGTTGCTCGCCGTCGATCCGTCCGGGTGTGACGATCCCGACGTTGGGGGCGAGGACCGGGTCGGTCGGCGCCGAGGTGGCCACCAGGGTGTTGTAGCCCGCCTTCGTCGCGGTGACGGCGGCGGAGATGCCCTGACCGGCCTGCGCCTTCGTCGGCACGAAGCTGGCGCCGTTCGCGCCCTGGATCGGCACGCCGTCGGCGAGCCACTGGACCGAGATGTTGTCGGGCGCCGGCGAGTAGGCACCGGTGTCGACCGTGAGCGTCTTGTCGACCTGGGCGGTGCCGGTGACGGTCGGCTGCCGGTCGGCGCGCAGGTCGCCGGGGACGACCGGGGCGGTCCACGCCGTACCCGCGGCGGCACTGGCGTACCACTGCTTGCCCGCCACGACGACCGCCGCGAGCTGCTGGCCGACCAGCGACGGGCCGGGGACGAAGGTGCTGCCGGTCGCGCCGGGAATCGGGGCACCGCTGGCGTACCACTGGTAGGCGTAGGAGTCGGGCGCGGGCTTCCACGACCCGGTGTTGACGCTCAGCGTCTGGCCGACCTGCACGGTGCCGCCGATGGACGGCGCGCCGGTGTTGGTCACCGCCAGGTCGCGGTAGTGGATGAAGCCGCTCGGCCACGGCCCGTCGCTGCGGATCCGGCGCCAGCTGAACTCGCTGCCGTAGTTGGACTCCGAGATCACGATCTCGTTGGCGCTGAGGATCTGCTCGACATAGGCGACGTGGCCGGCGGAGCCGCCGCCGTTGGTGCCGGCCTTCCACCAGGCGATCGCGCCGATCGCCGGCGTGCCGTTGGTGATCGAGCCGAAGGAGGTGCCCCAGTAGGTCGCGTTGCCCTTGCTCGCCTTGAGCTCGGCCGGTCGCGTGGCCGAGCCGCCGTTCTTGATCATCCGGTAGGCGACGTAGTTGGTGCAGTTCACGCCGGAGTACATGTTCCAGTACATCTGGCCCATCGCGCCCTTGTAGCCCCGGTGCGGCATACCTGCCGACCGGCAGGCGGCGAAGCCGCGGCAGAGCACCTGGGAGGAGGCGGTGCCCTGGTCGACGGTGACCGACCAGGAGGCGGAGAGGGGTCCGAGCAGGGCTGCCAACAGGCTCACCAGGAGGGCAAAGTGGAGTCCTCGGCGAGCCTGCTGATACGCATGTGACTGGAGTGGCACGTGAGCACTCTAGAGAAAGAAATGTCAATGCGACACGCCGAGGGGATAACTACATCTTTGTAGTTCTTTCTCCGTCACCGTCTCCCGATGCGACGCATCTGGCACCCCGTGCGAGGATGCGCCCATGCCTGGAACCAACCTCACTCGGGCCGAGGCTGCCGAGCGCGCCGGCCTACTCGACGTGGCCACCTACGCCGTCGAGCTCGACCTCACCACCGGCGAGCGCACCTTCGCCTCCACCACGACGGTCACGTTCACGGCCAACACCCCCGGCGCGTCGACGTTCGTCGATCTCGTCGATGCCGACCTCCAGGAGATCACGCTCAACGGCGTCGCCCTCGATCCCGCCTCGGCGTACGCCGACTCCCGGATCGCGCTGAGCGACCTCGCCGCCGAGAACACCCTCGTCGTGCGGGCGGACCTCCCCTACAGCCACTCGGGCGAGGGCCTGCACCGCTTCGTCGACCCGGTCGACGGCAAGGTCTACACCTACAGCCAGTTCGAGGTGCCCGACGCCCGCCGGGTGTTCGCGACCTTCGAGCAGCCCGACCTGAAGGCGTCGTTCCAGTTCACCGTCACCGCACCCGAGCACTGGGTCGTGGTCTCCAACTCCCCCACCCCGGAGCCGGAGCAGCTGGGGGACGGCCGGGCGACCTGGCGCTTCGAGCCCACCAAGCCGATGTCGACCTATGTCGCCGCGATCGTCGCCGGCGAGTACGTCGGCGTGCACGACGTCTACGAAGGGAAGTTCGGCACCATCCCGCTGGGCCACTACACCCGCGCCTCGCTGGCGCCGTACCTCGACCGCGAGGAGGTCGTGAAGCTCACCAAGCAGGGCTTCGCCTTCTTCGAGGAGGCCTTCGACTACCCCTACCCGTTCGGGAAGTACGACCAGCTCTACGTGCCGGAGTACAACATGGGCGCGATGGAGAATGCCGGCGCGGTGACGCTACGCGACGAGTACATCCCCCGCTCGCGGCAGCCGCGCTCGTTCTACGAGTTCCGCGCCAGCGTGATCCTCCACGAGATGGCGCACATGTGGTTCGGCGACCTGGTCACCATGAAGTGGTGGGACGACCTGTGGCTCAACGAGTCCTTCGCCGAATGGGCCTGCTACTGGGCCGAGGCCGAGGCCACCGAGTTCAAGGACGCCTGGACCGGATTCACCAACGCCCGGAAGCTGACCGGCTACCGCCAGGACACCATGGTCACCACCCACCCCATCGCGCCGGTGATCGACGACCTCCACGACACCGAGGTCAACTTCGACATGATCACCTACGCCAAGGGCGCCTCGGTGCTCAAGCAGCTGGTCGCCTGGGTCGGCCAGGAGCCGTTCCTCGCCGGGCTGCGCTCCTACTTCAAGGAGTTCGAGTTCGGCAACGCGGTCTTCGACGACCTACTGCGCCACCTCGAGGCCGCCTCCGGCCGGGAGCTCGCCAGCTGGGCACAGGAGTGGCTGCAGACCTCCGAGGTCAACACGCTCTCGCCGGAGTTCACGCTCGACGCCGAGGGGCGGTACGCCGGCATCGCGGTGCGGCAGCGCGCCCATCCTGACCACCCGGTGCTGCGCCGTCACCGGCTCGGCATCGGCCTCTACGACAAGGCCGGGTCCGGTTCCGGGGCTCCCGGCGCACTGACTCGGCGCCGCTATGTCGAGATCGACGTCGAGGGCGAGCTGACCGAGGTCCCGGAGCTGGTCGGCGAGGCACAGCCCGACCTGCTGCTCCTCAACGACGAGGACCTCGCCTACGCCAAGATCCGACTCGACGAGCGCTCGCTGGCCACCGCGCTCACCAGCCTGTCCGCCATCCCCGACTCGCTGCCGCGGGCGCTCATCTGGAGCGCCGCCTGGGACATGACCCGCGACGCCGAGATGCCGGCGCACGACTTCATCGAGCTGGTGCTGGCCAATATCGGCGCCGAGACCGACTCCTGGGGCATCTCGCGGATGCCGCTGCTCGCGGAGCTGGTCGTCAACGGCTATGCCGCCCCGGAGCGGCGACTGGAGCTCAAGCAGCGCTGGGAGGCCGGGCTGCGCGAGCTGCTGCTGGCCGCCGAGCCGGGCAGCGACGCCCAGCTCAGCTTCGTACGTCGCTATTGCGGCGCTGGCGAGATCCTGCGCGGCGGCATCTCCGGCACTCCTGTCGGCGAGCAGACCATCGCCGACCTCACGGCGCTGCTCGACGGCTCCTGGACGGTGCCGGGCCTCGACGTCGACCAGGACCTGCGGTGGTACGTCGTCATCGGCCTGTGCGCCGCCGGGGTCTTCGGCGAGGCCCAGGTGGCCGCCGAGCTTGAGCGCGACCAGACCATCACCGGCCAGGAGAAGGCCTGGGAAGCCCGTGCCGCGATCCCGACGGCGCCGGCCAAGGCGGCCGCCTGGGAGAAGGCCTGGGAGGACGCCAGCACCCCGAACGAGACGCACCGCTCGATCATCGTCTCCTTCGCCCGGGCCGGGCAGGAGGAGCTGATCGCGCCGTACCTGCCGCGGATGCTGGCCGCCGCCGACACGCTCCTCGACCGCATCGGCGCCCACAAGGGCGCGGTCGCCTACGAGTACGGCTTCCCCAGGATGCTGACCTCACCGGAGCAGATCAGGCTCGTCGAGGACTGGATCGCCACCTCCACCGCGCCGGTGGGGCCGATGAAGTTCATCCGCGAGGGTCTCGACGAGATGAAGCGGGGCCGCGCCGCCCAAGCCAAGGACGCCGAGTCGGCAGAAGTGCGGGCCTAGAAACCGCCGAGTCGGCAGAAGTGCGGGCTCAGAAACCGCCGAGTCGGCAGAAGTGCAGGTGCCGAGACCCGCACTTCTGCCGAC
>NZ_JASGDQ010000111.1:0-43456 GCF_047607185.1 Nocardioides sp.
GGTGCACCAGCTCCACGGCCTGGGCCAGGAACACCCGCCCCGACGAGGTCGACCGACCGGTCGCCGCCGCGAACTCGACCACAGCGAACTCGGTCACATAGGCACAGCCGTCACCACCGAGCAGCACCTCACCCTCCCCACCCGGCACCCCATCAAGCAACGAGGCGGCGCGGGTCCAGTCATCGACCTCGTGGAAGGAGGCGTACTTCGCGGCGGCCGCGATCTGCAACGCCTCATGGCGCCGTACCTGAATCTGAGAATCCCGAAAGACCTCGAGCACGCTCCCAGGATCGTCGGCCGCGTCGAAAGCGGCTGAGTCTGGAAAGGTCGAAGTCATGAAACCAAGATATCGAGAGGCACCGACAATCTTGACTCGCGTTGTTCACGGCCGGCGACCGAAGGCGTCGAGCAGTTTGGCTTGGTCTGTGGCCTCGGCGGGCACGGTCCCGCTGGGGCCCTGGCCGTATGCCCCGAACGTGAGCATGTCGGGCAGGTGTGGCTCGACCGAGGCCCAAAGGCGTCGAACGACGTCCGGATCGAGCGTCTCGTCGAGGTGGGCGGCGCGCCGGAGATCCCATGCGTGGACGACGAGGTCGACGAGACGGAACCGCAGGAAGGCGCTCGCCGGGATGTCGCCGTTCGGGTGCGGCACAAGCTGATCCGGCCCCGCCGCGCCGAACGCCTCGGACTGGCGAGAAGACGACTCGACGACTGGGTCGTCTCCTAGCTGGTCGGCCTCGAGTTGCGCCTTGGCCGCGTCACGACCCACCCTAGCAAGGAGCAGGGCCGTGAAGCGGTTGCCCACGACGACGTGCTCGACCAACTCCCGGACGGTGACCTCCGACGGTGTCGGACTCGACCAGGAGTCTGGCGGCAACTGTCGTACGGCGCGCTCAAACTCCGCCGCCGCGGCCTCGATCAACTCCACGGCCCTCTTCCTAGTAGGCTGTCGCGGCTAATTCGCTGCTATCGCGGCGCCCGGGCACGCACCTCGCGGCGTTGCCGACGCTCGACAGGCCCACCGGCCTGCCTTCGCGCCGGCGCCTTGCGAGGCACGCACCCGGACACCGCGCTACCACGCGCTTTAGCCGCGACAGCCTACTAGTCACTGAAGGTTTTGACGGTCAATTCGCCTCAAGCACCGCCAAACCTTCAATGACTGCGCGGACGGGATTGAGCGGACGGGATTCGTCAGCACTTCCGTCAAGGGTGCTCGAAGCCGTCCCACCACTCCGCGCGCCGCCGCCAGCACACCGCCCACTTGCCGCCTCGCCCGGTCAGCCGCGAGCCGAGGGCGCGGGCGAGCACGCCCAGCCGCAGCAGCCCCACCACCGCCGACCCCCGGGAGCCGAAGTGGCTGCGGGCGTAGGTGACCTTGCCGGCCAGCACCAGCGGCATACTGCCGCCCGGGCCGCTCGAGGACCGGCCGATCGCGTGGACGACCTCGGCCTCGGGGGTGATGATCGGGCGCAGTCCGAGTCGTCGTGCGCGGGCGCTGAAGTCGGCGTCCTCGCCGTAGACGAAGTAGCGCTCGTCCATCCCGCCGAGGCGGTCCCAGTCCTCCCGGTCCACCAGCAGCAGGCAGCCGGTGATCATGCCGACCTCGCGGACGGTGTCGCGGTCCCAGCGGCCCAGCGACTCGGGGTCGAAGATCCGGGAGTGGTGGAACAGCGTGGTCAGGCCCAGCGCGAAGCAGGTCATGCTCCACAGCGATGGCAGCCCCCAGCACGACGACCGCTCGGTGCGGCCGTCGACGGTCAGGGTGCGGCCGCCGTAGAGGCCATGGCCGGGGTTCTTCTCCGCGAACTCCAGCAGGTTGCGCAGCGCTCGCGGTCGTGCCTCCATGTCCGGGTTGAGGAGCAGCACCCACGGGGCGCGGGAGTGCCGGGCGCCGAGGTTGACGGCGGCCGCGAAGCCGAGGTTGGTCTCGCTGCGGATCAACGTCACCTCCGGATGCTCGGCGGCGACCAGGTCGGCGCTGCCGTCGCGGGAGGCGTTGTCGACCACCACGATCTCCGCCTCGCGGCCGTCGAGCGCGGCCGGCAGCGAGTCCAGGCAGCGGCCGATCCAGTCGGCGCTGTCGTAGGTGACCAGCACGATGCCGACGTCGGCGCTCACCGGACCGAGCCCCGTTGACGCAGGACCCGGGCGGGCACCCCCGCAGCGAGTACGCCGGCCGGCAGGTCGCGGGTGACCACCGACCCGGCCGCCACCACCGTGCCGTCGCCGATCCTCACCCCGGCCACCACCGTGACGCGGGTGCCGAGCCAGGTGTTGGCGCCGATGTGGACGTCGGCCTCGCGCTTGGGCAGGTCCATGACGGGGCCGTCGCCGGCGTCGAAGTCGTAGTCGGAGGCGGTCACGAACACCTCGGGGGCCAGCAGCGCGTGGTCGCCGATGACGATGCGGCCGGTGGAGTCGCCGGCCCACAGGTAGCAGCCCTGACCGATCTGCGCACCCGCACCGAGGGTGATCCGGCCGCCGTTGCGGACCGAGACCGTGGGGGAGAGCCGGCTGGCACCCTGGTAGGTCACCTCGGCGGCCTCCGCGCCGTCGTACCCGAAGAAGTTGCCGACCCGGGCGAGCTGTCGCCAGGTCGCGGTCCGGAGCAGCCGGGACGCCGCGGCGCTGCGGCCGTGGCGCTGGCTCATCGACCGACCCCGGCCGCGAGTGGCGCCACCCGGGTCGTCTCGTCGCGGCTCCAGGCGGGCGCGGCGCCGGTCCGGAGCAGCCGGCGTGCCCGCAGTCTCGCGGCGCCCTGAACCGCCACGAAGACCAGCGCAGCGACCGACAGCCGGGGATCGGCCCGGACGACCTGGCGCCAGGTCGGCGGTGGCGTGTCGAGCAGATGGCCCGCTCGCGCCAGCTGCAGGTTGCCGAGCGCGATCCTGACCTGTCGGTGGTACGTCGAGCGCAGCGTCCGGGGGACCCGGATGGTGAAGGTCGCGCCGGCCGGGTTGACCCGCTCCGCCGGGGCGAAGAGCGCGTAGACGAACCCGTCGTCGGCGATGACCTCGGGGAACCGGCCGAACCGGGCCCGGCCCTGCTCGGAGAGGCCGTAGACGCCGGCGCCGAGGGTGTGGTGCCGCAGATAGCCCAGGTGGGAGCGGAACCGGAAGAACATCCTGCTGCCCGGGCCGCAGCCGGTGGTGTCCAGCACCGGCCGGGGTGCTGCCGCCGCGGCGCCGGCAGCCAGCGCGTCGATCACCGCGCGCAGGCTGGCCAGGTCGATGCCGACGTCGGCATCGAGGTAGATACGTGGGAAGACCGTGGCGGCCTGGTCGCCGGCGTTGAGGGCGGCGATCTTCGACGCGGTGGCGATCTCGACCACTCGGGCGCCGGCGTCTCGCGCCAACTGGGCGGTGCCGTCCTGGCAGCCGTTGCAGACCACCACCACCTCGAGCTCGCCCGGATCGGTCAACAGGACGCGCAGCGTCTCGCCGATCACCGCCGCCTCGTCGTGGGCGGGGATGACGACGCTCGCGCGCGGCCGCGTTGAACTCATCGAGACTCCCGGTGGGCTGGGACCACGAGCCTAGGAAGCACGAGCAGAGGTGCCGCCGGGTCGCCGCTCAGATACCCAACCTGGGGGAGGGGACTACCGGTCCCAGACGATGCGGGCCTGGCGTCAGCCGCCCACCTGCGGCTGGGGGATGCGTGCGCCGCGGCCGTCGACCGCCTGCGGGTTGTAGCGGTAGTTGTTCTCCCACTGCGTCCAGCCCGGCCCGCTCGAGACGTACGTCGCGCCGTGCCCGGTATTGGTGAGCCGGTTGTTGATCGCACGCATGTTGCGGTAGCTGTTGCCGAAGCCGGCCTGCAGGATCAGCTGGTAGCCCTCGCCCTCGAGCAGGTTGCCCTCGATGGTGGTGTTGGTGATGTCGCCGGCGTAGGGCTGGATGAACAGCGCCCCGGTGGCGTTCTCCGTGTCCTCGTCGAACCGGTTGTTGCGGATGACCAGCTGCCGGTCCGCCCGGCCGGTGAAGTCCCTGACGGTGAAGGCGCTGGAGTGGTTGCCGGTGGTAGCGGCGTCGCCGTCGGCGACCAGATCGGTGACGTAGTTCTGCTCGATGAGCGCATCCAGGGTATCGCCGGTGCCGAGCAAGGAGATGCCGCTGCCGAAGCCGTGGATGTAGTTGCGCTGCAGGTCGGCCACGCCCTGGAACGGCCCAACCCAGGCGGCCTCGGCGGGGCCGGCGAGCAGCGAGCCGTCGAACTCGCTGTCGCGGATGGTCACCGTGGTGCTCGCCTCACCACGCCAGTCGGAGGTCGACACCGTCGGGGAGCCCTTGCCGACCGCCCCGGCCTGGGGCTGGATGCAGCTGCGCTCGATGGTGACCCCGCCGTTGGAGAGGTAGAGCTCGCCGGTGATCCGCTTCTCGGAGATCACCGTGCCGGCGTCCGGTCGGTCGGGACCGGTGTAGACCGGCAGGCTGTCGCAGCTGAGCCCGAAGGGCGCCAGCCCGACGTTCTTGGCGTTGAGGGTCCAGCCCGGGCTGGACGTCGAGGTGCTCGCGCCCTGCGTCGAGGCCGGGCCGCCGCCCGCCGTCCGGACGACGACGTCGACGTTGAAGCTGGCTCCCGGCCGGGTCCGCCTCGGGAACTTGCCCGGCTTCATCGCATAGACGGCCGCGCGCCGTCCGGCGGAGAGCGGGCCGCTGGTCACCCGGCCGGTGAAGTAGCCGTCGTCGAGCGAGTAGCGGCCGGTCTTGGTGGCATAGGAGACGACGTACGTCCTGCCCTTGGTCAGCCGCACCGGCTTGTCGAAGCGGGCGGTCTGCAGCCCGGTCGCCGTCTCGTTGGCGAACCTCACCCGGGCCAGTCGCTTCCCCTTCGAGGTCCACAGCGTGGCGCGGTGCGGGCCGTCGTTGCCCGGGGCCTTGTAGATCTGCACGCCGACGGCCTTCACCGACGCCGAGGTCTTGAACCGTAGCCCGAGCTCGCGCGGGTGACCCCGGCCGGCCACCGGCGTCGTCGGCACCTCCTCGTCGGGGAGCAGGCTGACGCGGGCGGCGGCCGCCCGCGGCACCGGCACCACCATCAGGACGGCCACCGTCGCCAGCGCGGTGAGCAGGGTCGCCAGGAGGAGGGCTGGCGCGGACAGGCGTGCGGTAGCAACGCTGAGGTCGCGGCGCGGGATGTGCGGCATGGGGTCGGCACCTCGGGCGTCGGGGCTGGGGTCTTTGCCACGATAGGGGGCCCTCGGCGATCGCGGGGCCCCGTTATCCCCAGTCTTGGGTACGCCGGGCCGGTCGGCGAAAGAACGGGCGCGAGTCGGCAGAAGTGCTGGTCTCAGGAGCGCCGACTCGGCTCAGCGGTCGTGGAGGCTGAAGTGCTGGAGGTCCTGCAGCGAGTGCCAGGCACCGCCCCAGCCCCAGCCGATGCTCGCGAAGGCCTGCACGACCGGGCCGTCGGGCAGGATCATGCCGGGGCGTACGTCGCCGCGGTCGGTGTAGGAGGTGGCCAGCTCGGGCAGCACGACCTGGGACGCGCCGGTGCCCTTGACGTAAGGGTTCTGGAACGGGTTGACGTCGATGGCCTCGCCGTAGGCGTGCTCCGACCAGCTGGTCGCGCCGCGCGCCGGGCGGCAGTTGAACGCCGAGGTGTTGTTGCCGTCGCCGGTGGGCGGCGCATCGCGCTCGGCCACGGTGGTGATCCGCATCTCCTCGATCGGGAAGCGGTCCCGGTAGAGCTGCCGGAACACCGCCACCACGTCATCGGCGACCTCGGTGCGCACCAGCAGCTCGCCGGTGTGGCGGGCGTCATCGAAGCCCCAGAACGTCAGCCGGATCCACGACAGGTCCTCGCCGGCGACCGGGCAGGCCGGATCCCAGGTCGATCGGGCGAGCACCTCGGCCGGCGCCTGCTCGACCCGCGAGGCGAATCCCGTGCCGGGCAGCTCGGGGAGGGAGTCGGGAAGCGTGAAGCGGCGGTCGACCAGCTCCGGCGGAGTCGGCTGCGGCTCGGCGTACCCCGCCGCGGTCGTGGGCAGCACTCGGGTGCCGAGCCATCCGGGAGGCACCGTGCCAGGCTCGGGCCTGGTAGTGGCCGGTGGCGCCGTGGCTGGCGACGCCGAGGTCGCGGGTGCTGTCGTCGAGGTGGGCGTGGCCGGGGCGCTGGCCGGTGGCAGCGTCACGCTCGGCGCCGCGCCACAGCCGGCCAGCAGCAAGGCCGCGGTGCCGAGCGCCCAGGCCCGCCTCACGGCTCGTCGGGGAAGACCCGGCGCACGATGGCGGTGATGTCCTTGTCGAGGTGATCGACCTTCGACTCCAGGATCGTGAAGCGGCTGTCCATCCTGGAATCGAGGCTGTCCATCTTGAACTCGAGGCCGTCCATCCTGCTGTTCAGTTTGGAGTCGATGCTGTCCATCTTGGACTCAAGGCTGTCGATTCTGCTGTTCAACGTGGACTCGAGGCTGTCGATCTTGCCGTCGAGCCTGTGGGCGAGGCTGTCGATCTTGCCGTCGAGCCTGTGCGCCAGGCTGTCGATCTTCCCGTCGAGCCTGTGCGCCAGGCTGTCGATCTTGCCGTCGAGCCTGTGGGCGAGGCCGTCGATCTTCCCGACGAGCTCGCCGCGCAGACCACCGATCTCGGCTCGCAGCGTGCGCAGGAAGAGCGTGGAGGTCAGCGCCATCATGCCGAAGCAACTCGCGGCGAAGACTCCGATCAGGGTCCAGACCTGCGGATCGCTCATGATGGCCACCTCCTCCCGGGTGCTCGGGCCGATGCCGCCAGTCTCCCATGCTGTTCAGCGCCGAGCCAGCGAACTCAAGCGCCCTGTGGATAAGTACGATGGGCCAGTCACCCACCCCCTGTCGTCCCGCGACCGGGGGCTGTCGTCGTGTTCAGGAGCACCCGTGAGTCTTGCCCAGCTGGCCGATGCCGTCCTCGCCGAGCCGACGCTCGCCGGGATCTGCGAGGACGCCCGGAGCGGCGGCGTCGCCACGCTCGACGTGACCGGCCCCGAGGCGCTGCGGCCGTTCCTGGTCACCGGCCTGGCCCGAGCGGGCCGCACCGTGCTGGCGGTCACCGCGACCACCCGCGAGGCCGAGGACCTCACCGCCGAGCTCGCCGACCTGCTGGACCCGGCCAGTGTCGCCTACTACCCGAGCTGGGAGACGCTGCCGCACGAGCGGCTCAGCCCGCGCTCGGACACCGTCGGCCGCCGGCTCGCCGTGCTGCGCCGGCTCACCCACCCCGACGAGACCCCGATCCAGGTCGTGGTCGCTCCGGTTCGGTCGGTGCTGCAGCCGCAGGTCAAGGGCCTCGGCGACCTCGAGCCGGTCGCCCTCCGATCCGGCCAGCAGGCACCGCTCGAGGAGGTCGTACGACGTCTCGCGGACGCCGCCTACAGCAGGGTCGACCTGGTGGAGAAGCGCGGCGAGTTCGCGGTCCGGGGCGGCATCGTCGACGTCTTCCCACCGACCGAGGAGCACCCGCTGCGGGTGGAGTTCTGGGGTGACGAGGTCGAGGAGATCCGCTCCTTCTCGGTCGCCGACCAGCGGGCGATGGAGACCAAGGCGAGGCTGTGGGCGCCGCCCTGCCGCGAGCTGCTGCTCACCGACGAGGTGCGCCGCCGTGCCAGAGCCCTGGGCGAGCGGCACCCACAGCTCATCGAGCTCACCGACAAGATCGCCGACGGCATCGCCGTCGAGGGCATGGAGTCGCTGGCCCCGGTGCTGGTCGAGGAGATGGAGCTGCTCGTCGACCTGATGCCGGCCGGCACCCAGGTGCTCGTGCTGGACCCGGAGCGGGTACGACGCAGGGCGCACGACCTGGTCGCCACCAGTGAGGAGTTCCTGGGAGCCTCCTGGGCGGCGGCCGCGAGTGGTGGCCAGGCGCCGATCGACCTTTCCCAGGCGTCGTACTGGTCCCTCGGCGACGTCCGCGCCCACGCGCTGGAGCGCCGCCAGGGGTGGTGGTCGATGAGCCCGTTCGGCCTCGCCGAGGCTCTGCCCGGCTCGGGGGCGACCGAGCCGTCGGCCGACACCGCGGGCGTCCCGGTCCGCACCCTGCCGCACACGAGCGTCGACCCCTATCGCGGCGACGTCGAGAAGGCCATCGCCGACCTGGACGGCTGGCGGCTGGCCGGCTACCGGACGGTCGTGGTCCACCCCGGCCACGGCCCCGCCCAGCGCACCGTCGAGGTGCTCGGCGAGCACGACGTGCCCGCCCGCCTGGACGACGTACCCGCCGCCGACGTGGTCACGGTGACGACCGGCGCGATCGGGCACGGCCTCGTCGACGAGGTCGCCAAGCTCGCCGTCGTCACCGGCGAGGACATCTCGGGCCAGAAGTCCTCGACCCGCGACATGGCCAAGATGCCGGCCCGGCGCAAGAAGCAGATCGACCCGCTCGAGCTCAAGCCCGGCGACTATGTCGTCCACGAGCAGCACGGTGTGGGCCGGTTCGTGGAGATGAGGCAGCGCGAGGTGGGCGGCGCGGTCCGGGAGTATCTGGTGCTGGAGTACGGCGCCGCCAAGCGCGGCGCCCCGCCGGACCGGCTCTACGTGCCCGCCGACGCGCTCGACCAGGTCACCAGGTACGTCGGCGGCGAGGCGCCCAGCCTGGACCGGCTCGGCGGCGCCGACTGGGCCAAGCGCAAGAGCCGGGCGCGCAAGGCGGTGCGCGAGATCGCCGCCGAGCTGATCAAGCTCTACGCCGCCCGGCAGGCGACCCAGGGCTACGCCTTCGGCCCCGACACGCCCTGGCAGCGCGAGCTCGAGGACGCCTTCCCGTTCACCGAGACCGCCGACCAGCTCTCGACGGTCGAGGAGGTCAAGGCCGACATGCGCAAGTCGATGCCGATGGACCGGCTGGTCTGCGGCGACGTCGGCTACGGCAAGACCGAGATCGCCGTGCGGGCGGCGTTCAAGGCGGTGCAGGACGGCAAGCAGGTCGCCGTACTCGTCCCCACCACGCTGCTGGTCACCCAGCACCTCGCGACGTTCAGCGAGCGGATGAGCGGCTTCCCGGTCAACCTCAAGGGGCTGAGCCGGTTCCAGACCGACAAGGAGGCGCGGGAGGTCCTAGCGGGCCTGGCCGACGGCTCCGTCGACGTCGTCGTGGGCACCCACCGGCTGCTCAACCCGGACATCCGGTTCAAGGACCTCGGCCTGATCGTGGTCGACGAGGAGCAGCGCTTCGGCGTCGAGCACAAGGAGCAGCTCAAGCGGATGCGTACGGCGGTCGACGTGCTCTCCATGAGCGCCACCCCGATCCCGCGGACCCTGGAGATGGCCATCACCGGCATCCGCGAGATGTCGACCATCACCACGCCGCCGGAGGAGCGACACCCGGTGCTGACCTATGTCGGCGGCTACGAGGACCGCCAGGTCGTCGCCGCCATCCGGCGCGAGCTGCTGCGCGAGGGCCAGGTCTTCTACATCCACAACCGGGTGCAGTCGATCGAGAAGGCGGCCGCGAGGATCCGGGAGCTGGTGCCCGAGGCGCGGGTCGCCACCGCCCACGGCCAGATGAACGAGAAGGTGCTCGAGCAGGTGATGCTCGACTTCTGGGAGAAGCGCTTCGACGTGCTGGTCTGCACCACCCTGGTGGAGAGCGGTCTGGACGTCTCCAACGCCAACACCATGATCATCGAGCGCGCCGACACCCTCGGCCTGAGTCAGCTGCACCAGCTGCGCGGCCGGGTCGGCCGCTCCCGTGAGCGGGCCTACGCCTATTTCCTCTATCCCGCCGAGAAGCCGCTCACCGAGACCGCCCACGAGCGGCTCGCCACCCTCGCCCAGCACTCCGACCTCGGCGGCGGCATGGCCATCGCGATGAAGGACCTGGAGATCCGCGGCGCCGGCAACCTGCTCGGCGGCGAGCAGTCCGGCCACATCGCCGACGTCGGCTTCGACCTCTACGTCCGGCTGGTCGGCGAGGCGGTGCAGGACTTCAAGGGTGAGGCGTCCCCGGAGCTCAACGAGGTACGCATCGAGCTGCCGGTCGACGCCCACCTGCCGCACGACTACATCCCCTCGGAGCGGCTGCGGCTGGAGATGTACAAGCGGCTCGCCGAGGTCCGCTCCGACGAGGACGTCGACGCGATCGCCGAGGAGATGACCGACCGGTACGGCGACCTGCCCCAGGAGGTGACCTCGCTGCTGCTGGTCGCGAGGTTCCGGGCCCGGGCTCGGGCTGCCGGGGTGGCCGAGGTGACGATCGCCGGCAAGAACGTCCGGTTCGCGCCGGTCTCTCTTCCGGAGAGCCGCCAGGTCCGGCTGCAGCGGATCTACCCCAAGAGCCTGGTCAAGTCGACTGTCGACACCATCCTGGTGCCACGGCCGGTCTCGGGCAGGCCGCTCGACGGCGTCGCGCTGCTGGAATGGGCGCGTGGCGTGATCGACACCGTGATCGACCCGGTCGACGGATAGGGTCGCGGACATGACGATGGAGGCGTTCGGGGACGAGTTCGGGGACGAGCAGCCGTGGACGCCACCGGCCGAGCGACAGCCCGGCTGGCTCTCGGAGGAGGAGCTTGCCGGGGCTCGCGGCCGGGTGCCGATGCTGTACGTCGAGGCGGTGCCCGTCCGGGTCGATCCCAGTGGCACCATCGCCACTGTCGGGTTGCTGCTGCGCGGCTCACCGACCACCGGCCGGATCACCCGCTCGCTGGTCAGCGGCCGAGTGCTGCACGGTGAGACGGTCCGCGACGCGCTGATGCGCCACCTGGAGAAGGACCTCGGCCCCACCGCCTTCCCGGTGCTGCCGGTCAGCACCGTGCCGGCCGTGGTGGCGGAGTACTTCCCCTGGCCGACCAGCCAAAGAATCGGGCAGAGCTTGACCGACCCGCGCCAGCATGCGGTCTCGCTCGCCTTCGTCGTACCCGTCTCGGGGGAGTGCCAGCCTCGCCAGGACGCCCTGGAGATCACCTGGCTGACCCCGGGCGAGGCAGCCAGCGACACCATCGCCGCCGAGATGGAGGGCGGTCGCGGCACGCTGCTGCGACAACTCCTCCACCACGCGGGCGCGCTGTGAGGTGAGGCGCTAGGTTGGGAGCCATGCGCCGTCTGCTCCTCGCAGCCCCTGTCCTCCTCGCGCTGACTGCCTGCGGCGCCGGCACCGCCGTCTCCGTGGGAGACGAGTCGATCAGCACCGAGCACGTCGACGAGGTCACCCGTGCCTACTGCGACGCCCTCGGCACGGTCAGCAACGGCTCGGCCGTGCCGCTGCAGCTGGTGCGCAGCAGCGTCGTCAACGCCCTCGGCCTGCGCGCCGCCGTGGCCGAGTTCGCGGCGTCGTACGACGTCACGGCCGGCGCCGACTACAAGCAGCAGGTCTCCGCTCTGACCCAGCAGCTGACCCAGTTCGACAGCGCCACCCAGCAGGCCATCATCGACGTCGAGGGCGCCCAGGCCTATATCACCTCGGTGCTGGCCGGCGTCGGCGCCGAGCTGGAGCCCTCCGGCAGCGCCGCCACCCAGACCACGGCGGCGCAGGACGCGCTCAACACCTGGCTGGGCGAGCACGACATCGACCTCAACCCGGTCTACGGCCTCGACGCCGGCGGTGTCCAGCTCGACGAGGACACCGGCGGTCGGTTCGACTCCACCGACGCCAGCGTCTCCCTCGCGGTCAGCGACATCGCCAAGACGGCGCTGGGCGCCGGCGAGGACAGCAGCTCGGCCGCCGCCGCGGCCGCCGACCTGCCCCAGTCGCAGCGCTGTGGCTGATCGCGCCACCGGCGAGGGGCTCGTCGAGTTCCTCGACCTGATGCGGCTGCTACGGGAGCGCTGCGCCTGGAAGGCCTCGCAGTCGCACGCCTCGCTCGCGAAGCATCTGCGCGAGGAAGCGGACGAGGTGCTGGAGGCCATCGACGAGGGCGACCCCGAGCACCTTCGCGACGAGTTGGGCGACCTGCTGCTGCAGGTCTACTTCCATGCCGCCATCGCCGAGGAGGCCGGTGAGTTCACGATGGACGACGTCGTCGCCGGTCTGGCGGCCAAGATGCGCCGCCGCAACCCCCACGTCTTCGACCCGGCCTACGCCGGCCAGCAGTTCACCGTCGAGGAGATCGAGGAGCTCTGGCAGGCCGCCAAGGCGAAGGAGACCCGCTGATGTCTGGAGTGTGAGGCGTACCTGGCGCGCCTCACACTCCAGACATCGAGATCTCAGCCGAGCGCCTTGATCTTCTTCCGTCGTACCGGGCGGTGGCGACCCTGCCCGTTCGGACAGGGTCCCCACCACCGTCAGGCCCAGGCGAGTGCCGCGTCCTCGGGAACGCGGGGGAGCCGGTCGAACCAGGGGTTCTCGCCCGGGTGACCGACGTTGACCACCAGGATCGTCGACCAGTTGCCGTCCGGGAAGAACTCCTTGTCGACGCCGTCCTTGTCGTAGCCCAGGATCGGTCCGGCGGCCAGGCCGGCGGCGCGAGTGGACAGGATGAAGGCGCCCGCCTGCAGTCCGGCGGAGAAGTGGCCGGCGTGGCTGCGAGCCGCCTCGTCGGCCTCGAAGTGGTCCCTCATCTCCGGCCGGATCGGGAAGACGGTCGGGATCTGGTCGTGCCAGCGGTTGTCGACGGCCAGGATCGCGGTCGCGGGGGCGGCCTGGGTCTTGGCGTAGTTGCCCTCGGCGATGTGGGGGAGCAGCCGCTCCTTGCCCTCGGGCGTGCGGACGAAGGCGACTCGCAGGGGCTGGGTGTTGGCCATGGTCGGCGTCCAGCGGGTCAGCTCCCAGATGTCGCGGAGCTCCTCGTCGGTGACAGGAGTGTCGGCGAAGCTGTTGGTGGTGCGGGCGCCGGTGAAGACGAGCTCACGGCCCCGGGCGTCGAGCTTCTCAAGGGTGGTGATGGTCATATCGGCTCTCAACTCCTTTGCAACTAGGATTGTTCCTGTAACTCCTAAAAAAGAAGTAGCACGAGATCGGCATCACTTGCACGTAGGGTTGACGGCATGTCCGCCGTGAGTGACGCCGGTCACGACCGCCGCGAGTGCGCGTCGGGGCTGGCGCGCGCGTTCGGCTTCCTCGGCAAGCGGTGGAACGGCCTGCTCATCAGCGTCCTCATCGAGGGCCCGGCGTCCTACGCCGAGCTCAAGCGGGCGGTGCCCGGCATCAGCGACTCGATGCTCTCCGAGCGGCTCGCCGAGCTCACCGGAGCCGGCCTCTTCGAGCGGACCGTCGACGCCGGCCCGCCGGTCGCGGTCTCCTACCGGCTGACGCCCGCCGGCGAGGCCCTTGCCCCGGCGCTGGAGGCGCTGCGCGCCTGGGCCGACGACAACCTCACTCGCGAGGGCTGCGCCGGGGCGTAGCCGCCGTACGCCGCTCCGCTCGGGAGGCACTAGGCTGGCTCGCGGTCCCAACCCGCCGAAGATGGAGTGCGCCAGTGCCAGCGATCGAAGCCGTCGGAGCCCGCGAGATCCTCGATTCCCGCGGCAACCCCACCGTCGAGGTGGAGGTTCTGTTGGAGGACGGCACGTTCGCCCGCGCCGCCGTCCCGAGTGGTGCCTCGACCGGTGCCTTCGAGGCCGTCGAGTTGCGCGACGGTGACGACAGGTACGGCGGCAAGGGCGTGCGGCACGCCGTCGACGCCGTGATCCAGACGATCGGGCCAGCGATCGAGGGCCTCGACGCCGACGACCAGCGGCTCGTCGACCAGGCGATGATCGACGCCGACGGCACCCCCAACAAGGCCCAGCTCGGCGCCAACGCGATCCTCGGCGTCTCGCTTGCGGTCGCCCGCGCCGCCGCCGACTCCGCAGGCCTGCCGCTCTACCGCTATGTCGGCGGCCCCAACGCCCACCTGCTGCCGGTGCCGATGATGAACATCCTCAACGGCGGCGCGCACGCCGACACCAATGTCGACATCCAGGAGTTCATGATCGCGCCGATCGGTGCGCCGAGCTTCAAGGAGGCGCTGCGCAGCGGTGCCGAGGTCTACCACGCGCTCAAGGCGGTGCTGAAGAGCCGTGGCCTGGCCACCGGCGTCGGCGACGAGGGCGGCTTCGCGCCCGACCTGCCGTCCAACCGAGCGGCGCTCGACCTGATCGCCGAGGCCGTCGGCAAGGCCGGCTACGAGGTCGGCAAGGACATCGTGCTCGCGCTCGACGTGGCCGCCTCGGAGTTCTACCAGGATGGCGCCTACACCTTCGAGGGCGCCGCCAAGAGCGCCGCCGAGATGACCGCCTACTACGCCGATCTGGTGGCGTCGTACCCCATCGTCTCCGTCGAGGACCCCCTCAACGAGGAGGACTGGGACGGCTGGAAGACCATCACCGACGAGCTCGGCTCGAAGGTCCAGCTCGTGGGCGACGACCTGTTCGTCACCAACGTCGAGCGTCTCGGCCGCGGCATCGCCGGCGGCCAGGCCAACGCCCTGCTGGTCAAGGTCAACCAGATCGGCTCGCTCACCGAGACCCTCGACTCGGTCGACCTCGCCCACCGCAGCGGCTACCGCTGCATGATGAGTCACCGCTCCGGCGAGACCGAGGACACCACCATCGCCGACCTGGCCGTGGCCACCAACTGCGGCCAGATCAAGACCGGTGCCCCGGCGCGCTCCGAGCGGGTCGCCAAGTACAACCAGCTGCTCCGCATCGAGGACGAGCTCGCCGAGGCGGCGCGGTACGCCGGCCGGGGCGCGTTCCCGCGCTACACGACGGCCTGACCCTTCCGCAACGTCATGCGGACGGAGCAGCCGGTTGCTCCGTCCGCATGACGTCCCGCGTTTCACTCCCGGGAATCTCACCATCCCTCGGCCAGAATCTGATCGTGGCCGATCAGCGACGCTCCGCACCCCGGTCCGGGGGTGGGCCCCGTGGCCCGGGGCGCCGTACGACGTCCGCGCGTCGCGTCGCCGAGGCCCGTGCGGCCGCCGCAGCGGCTGCCGAGCGGCTGCAGGCCATCAACCCCGCAAGCAATCCCAAGCTCACGGGCCGGGCGGTGGTGCTGGTCCTGGTGATCGCGGTGCTGGTGCTCTCCTTCGCCTCCTCGCTGCAGGCCTATCTCCAGCAGCGCCACAACATCGACTCGCTCAAGGCGACGATCTCCAAGCGAGAGGCGGCCATCGAGGCGCTGCAGCAGGAGAAGGACCGCTGGAACGACCCTGCCTATGTCGAGCAGCAGGCGCGCGTTGACGCCGGCTATGTGATGCCGGGCGAGACGCTGTACGTCGCCCTCGATGCCCAGGGCCACCAGATCGGGGCTGGGGGGGCGCTGAGCGAGCCCGACACGGCCGACGAGCAGACCAAGCAGCCCTGGTGGTCGACGGTCTGGACGTCGGTCGAGCTGGCCGGCGATCCGCCCGCCGAGTCCACCACGGCCTCGGTCAAGAAGATCGACGGGACCAAGGAGTGATCGATCCCGCCGACGAGGCGGCGGTGACCGCGCAGCTCGGCCGGGTGCCGCGTGGCATCCACGAGATCGGCCACCGCTGCCCGTGCTCCCTGCCCGACGTCGTCACCACCGAGCCACGGCTGCCCGACGGCACGCCGTTCCCGACCACCTACTACCTCACCTGCCCGCGGGCCGCCTCTCGGATCGGCACGCTGGAGGGCGAGGGCGCCATGAAGGAGATGGAGGCCCGGCTGCGCGTCGACCCCGAGCTCGCGGCGGCCTACCGCCGGGCTCATGAGTCCTATCTCGCGGCCCGGTACGAGCTCGGCGACCCGCCGGAGATCCACGGCATCTCCGCCGGTGGCATGCCCGATCGGGTCAAGTGCCTGCACGTGCTCGCCGGTCAGTCGCTGGCGCAGGGGCGCGGTGTCAACCCGCTGGGGGACGAGGTGCTCGACCTGCTGGGCGCGTGGTGGGAGGCTGGCCCTTGCGTCGAGGTGCCGGTCTTGCCGCAGGAGAACGAGGAGTGAGCCGAGAATGAGCGCTGTCGCGGCGATCGACTGCGGCACCAACACCATCAAGCTCCTCATCGGCACCTTCCGTGCCGGCATCCTCGATGTCGCCGTCCGGGAGGCGCGCATGGTCCGGCTCGGCCAGGGGCTCGACGCCTCCGGCGTGCTGGCCGAGGAGGCGTTGGCGCGAGCATTCGCGGCCATCGACGAGTACGCCGTGCTCATCGGTGAGCACGGCGCGGACCGGATCCGCTTCGTGGCCACCAGCGCCACCCGTGACGCCGACAATGCCGAGGTTTTCACCGCCGGGGTGCGGCAGCGGCTCGGTGTCGACCCCGAGGTGGTCAGCGGTCAGGAGGAGGCGGCCCTCGCCTTCGACGGCGCCGTCCGCAACCTGCGCTCCACCCCGGACCTGCCGGTCCTGGTCGTCGACATCGGCGGCGGCTCCACCGAGCTGATCAGCGGTTCCGGGAGCGCGCCGGACGCCGCCTTCTCCATGGACATCGGCTCGGTCAGGCTCCACGAGCGGCACCTGCGCTCCGATCCGCCGACCATGGCCGAGATCGCCGCCTGCGCCCGCGATATCGACGACCATCTCGACCAGAGCCTGGTCGACCCTGCCCGGGCGGCCACCGTGGTCGGTGTCGCCGGCACCGTCACCACGGTCGCGGCCGGGGTGCTGGACCTGCCGGCGTACTCCCGTGAGGCCATCGACCAGGCCGTCCTCCCGGTCGCGCAGGTGCACGCACTGGTCGACCGGCTGGTCGCGATGACCGTCAACGAGCGGCTGCAGCTGCCGTGGCTGCATCCCGGCCGGGCCGACGTCATCGACGCCGGCGCGCTGATCCTGAGCCGGGTGCTGCGCCGGGCGCCGGTGGAGTCGCTGGTCGTCTCCGAGAGCGACATCCTCGACGGCATCGCCTGGTCCCTCGCCTGACGCGTTGCCGATGGTGCCGGAGTGCCCCGGGTGGGGGTCGAACCCACACTGTGCCGCTTTTAAGGCGGCTTCCTCTGCCGATTGGGATACCGGGGCGAGCCGACACATCTTCTCAGCCGGGGCCGGGAACGATCGCCGCTGGCCGGGCGTTTCACCCAGTGACGGGGCCTAGGATGACCCCGAACGGGTGAGTCGTCACGGCGGCGGCCACCGTGGCCCCTCCGGAGGAGTGACCAATGCAGAGCAACAACCCGGTGTTCCGTAACGCTGAGGGCTTCAGTCAGAACGCCTACGGCAATGCGACGTACGCCGGCAACGGCCAAGCCCACGCCGGCTTCGGCACCGACCCCAGCAACTGGGGCGTGGGCACGCCCGGCGACACCTACGCGCCGACCGCCCCGACGCGCCGGATGACGATCGACTCGGTCGTGCAGAAGACCGCCATCTCGCTCGGCGTGGTGATCGTCGCAGCGCTGGCGACCTGGATCGTGACCCCCGACGTCGCGACGGCCGTCGACCTCGGCCCGCTCTACACCGCCGCCACCGTCGGCGCGCTGGGTGCATTCGTGCTGTCGCTGGTCAACTCGTTCAAGCGGGTGATCAGCCCGGCGCTGGTGATCGCGTTCTGTGCCTTCGAGGGCGTCGCGCTGGGCGCGCTGAGCAAGTCCTTCGACGCGGCCTTCGGCGGTGGCGTGGTGACCGGCGCGGTGTTCGGCACCTTCGCGGCGTTCGCGGGCACCTTGGCGGCGTACAAGGTCTTCGACATCAAGGTCGGCAACAAGTTCCGGATGTTCGTGACCGCCGCCGTCTTCGGCATGGTCGGCCTGTCGCTGATGGAGCTGGTGCTGAGCCTCTTCGGTGCCGAGCTCGGTCTCTTCGGCTTTGGTGGCCTGGGCCTGCTGACCGCCATCGCCGGTCTGGTGCTGGGCGTGTTCATGCTCGTCATGGACTTCGACTTCGTCGAGCAGGGCATCCGCAACGGTCTGGCCGAGGTCGAGTCGTGGCGCGCCGCGTTCGCGATGACCGTCAGCCTGGTCTGGATCTACACCAACCTGCTGCGCCTCCTGGCAATCTTCAGCCAGGACTGACCGAGCCGCCGACTCGGCTCAGCGGAGGGTGGGGGCCTGGGACTCCACGGGACGGCGCCGACGGTGGCGCAGCGTCACCCACAGGCCGCGTACGCCGGCGCGGGAGCCGGCCACCTCGGTGCCGTCGAGCTCGGTGCCCGCGGTCTCGACCGCCTGAGCGGCAGCCGAGGCCAGCGGCATGACGCCCTCGCCGCGGGCCGGCTCGACGGCCGCCTCCTCGTCGGGGACCAGGCCGAGCGCCGCGAGCGTCGACGGCAGCAGCACCTGGGCCAGCGACCGGTAGCCCTCCACCGAGGGATGGAACTGGTCCGGCCCGAAGAACACATGCGGGAAGTCGCGGAACTCCTGCCCGAGGATCGCGGCGAGCGACACCGTGCGGCCGCCCGCCTCCAGTACGCCGATGGTCTGCGCCGCCGCGAGCCGTCGCGACCAGGTGCGAGCCACCTGCTTGAGCGGCTGCAGGATCGGGCGGACGGTGCCCAGGTCGGGGCAGGTGCCGACGACCACCTCGGTGCCCGACTCCTGCAACCGCTTGACGACGGCGGCGAGGTAGCCGACCGAGCGAGCGGGCGTCATCACGTGCGTGACGTCGTTGGCGCCGATCAGGATGATCGCGACATGGGGCTTGATGTGGAGCGCCAGCCCGGCCTGCCCGTCGAGTTGGGAGGAGCGCGCGCCCACCACGGCGTAGGACCGCAGGTAGACCGGCCGCCCGGACTGCTCGGCCACGCCGGAGGCCAGCACCGCGCCGGGGGTCTCCTCGACCTTGTCCACGCCGTAGCCCGCGGCACTGGAGTCGCCGAGCAGCGCGATCCGCAGCTCCGGACCCTCGTTGTCGCGGCCGTACCATCCGGTCGCGTCATGCACCTGCTTGGTGGCGTTGCCGATCTTGTTGCGGGCCATCTTGGCCTCGGCGAGCAGTACGCCGAAGATGCCGGCTCCGGCGACGCCGAGGCCACCGCCGCCCTTGGCGATACTGCTCACCTTTCCCATGAACACCACTTTACGTAACGGCCGGAACCGAGGTGTCGGACCGGGTCGAAGTGGGCAGGATGGCGGTGTGACAGTGGATCTGCGGCGGCTCTATGTGGACGGCCGCGACGTCGGCACGGTGGAGGTGGCCGCCAGCGCCCGTGCCCGGAGCAAGGGTCTGCTCGGCCGCACCGGCCTCGACGGCGCCCTGTGGCTGGCCCCCGCCAAACAGGTCCACACCTTCGGAATGCGGTTCACCATCGACGTCGCGCACCTCGACAAGGAGGGCCGGGTGCTCGCGGTGACCCGGATGCCGCCGTGGCGGATGGGCGCGGTCCGATGGCGCAGCCGGGGCGTGCTCGAGGCAGCCGAGGGGGCTTTCGCGGAGTGGGGGCTGGCGGTCGGCTCGGTGGTGCAGTGGTGAGATCGACGTACCGTGGAGGTGTAGAAGTGGTCGCCACGGGGTAGGCCCACTCACGACACCCTCGACGTCGTCCCGGGAGGCGCCAGATGTCTGACTCCGTTCGCCGCGTGCTGCTGATCGCCATGCCCCTCAGCTGTGTGCTGGGACTGTTCCTCGCGGTGCCGCCCGGCGCGTCGGCGGCCGAGGCAGACCCGGGCAAGCTGATGCTGGTGTTGGACTCGTCCGGCTCGATGGCGGAGCCGGCTTCCGGCGGCGGCACCAAGATCGACGCTGCCAAGCAAGCACTCGACACGGTCATCGGCCGGCTTCCCGACAATGCGCCGGTCGGGCTGCGGGTCTACGGCTCGAAGGTCTTCAGCCGCACCGACGCCGGCGCCTGCACCGACTCCGAGCGAGTGGTCGACATCGGCACCGGCAACCGTGACCAGCTCAGGTCGGCGGTGGCCAGCTACCAGCCGTACGGCGAGACCCCGATCGGCTACGCGCTGCAGGAGGCCGGCAAGGACCTCGGCGCGGACGGCAAGCGCTCCATCGTGCTGGTCTCCGACGGCGAGCCGACCTGCCCGCCTGACCCGTGCGAGGTCGCCAAGCAGCTCTCCCAACAGGGCGTCGACCTGCGCATCGACGTAGTCGGCCTCGACGTCTCGGGCAACGCGGCGGCCGCGCTGCGCTGCATCGCCAAGGCCGGCCACGGCACCTACTACGACGTCGGCTCGGCCGAGGACCTCGTCGACGCCCTTGCCACCCTCGCCACCCGGGCAGTGCGTCCCTACGAGCCCACCGGGCAGCCGGTCACCGGGGGCACCACCGCCGTCGACGCCGCCACCATCGGGGCAGGCTCCTATGTCGACCAGCTCGGTGGCCCGGGGACCGTCTCGGGGGTGCGGACCTATGCCGTGGAGCGTGCCTATCCCGGCTCAGCCCTGACCGTCTCCGCCAGCATCCGGACGCCCGCGCTCACCAGCGATGAGGCGGGAGTCGGCGACTCGGACGGTCTGAGGATCGAGCTGACCGGTGAGGACGGCTCCTCCTGCGATGCCGACTCTCCGGCGACCATGCGCAGCATGGACAGCTCGTTCGTCGTCGCGACCGTGACGGACGACCGCTGTGCCGACGCCGAGCGGCTGGACCTGGCGGTGTCCCGTGCCGACAGCGGCCAGGCGTTCACCACACCACTGGAGCTCGTCGTCACCGAGGAGTTGCCGGTGGCCGACGAGGACTCCCTGCCGACGCCGACGGCGCCGGCCTGGGTGGCGCCGCCGGGCGGCAAGGCCACCGACAGCGTGGTCGGCGGCACCTCTTTCGCGACCGCCGCCCCGCTCGCCCCCGGGGTCTACCGCGGCACGCTGGTGCCCAACGAGATCCAGGTCTTCAACGTCGACCTCGACTGGGGCCAGCAGCTGACGGCCACGATGACCATCGGCAAGCCCTCCGGAAAGCTGGCTGACGAGCTCAGCCCACACGGCTCGCCGTTCCGGCTCGACCTGTTCAGTCCGGCCCGCAGCGACGCGCGCGCCTTCGCCGAAGATGGGGCGGCGGAGACCTGGTCGCTCTACCCGAGTAGAGGCGGCACCAGCGGCGGGACCACGGCCACCGTCGCCTACCGCAACCGGGCGGAGTTCGGCAATGGCGTCGCCGCCTCCTCCCAGGCGGGTGCCTACGCCGTCACGGTCTCGCTGGTCGACGCCCGCGCCACCGCCTCCTACGAAGTGCCGTTCGTGCTGCGCGTCGGCGTGTCGGGCGAGATCACCGAGGCTCCGACCTTCGTCACCCCCACCCCGTCGCCGACCGCGTCGGCCAGCACCTCCACCGAGCCGTCCGAGTCGGCCAGCCAGACGCCCTCCGCCTCGCCGACGCCCGGCGATGACACGGCGGCCAGCGACGAGAGCTCGGACGACGGCGGCCTCCCTGGCGTGGCGATCGGCCTGGCCGGGGTGGTTCTGCTGGTGGTGCTGGTCGGTGGCTACCTGCTGATACGGCGGACGCGGCCGGCTCAGAAGTAGCGTGATCGATACCAGCGTCGCGCCAGCATCACCGCGCAGCCGAGCAGCAGCACGAGCAGCACCGCGATCACGGGCGTTGCCCAGTCGACGCTGCCCTCGGCGGTCGTTTCGTCGTACTTCGTGGTCGACAGATCGGGGGAGACGAAACCGTCGTCGGGGATCCCCGAGGTCGTGCTGGGGGTCGCGCTGATCAGATCGCCGGCGGCGCCGGACTCGGTCGGCTCCGAGGGTGAGGGAGAGGCCGCCGCCGAAGGCCCGACGGTCATCGAGTCGAGGTCGGGCTGCGCGTTCGGGTCGAGAGTGAGAGTGAAGCGCACGTCGAAGTCCTGGCCGAGCGGCAGATAGTCGGCGCACTTCAGCGTCGAGTGGAGGACCGAGTCGGTGGTGGGCGCCGCGAGTGACAGCGAGAAGGTCCAGGAGCCCGGGAAGTCGATGCCGTCCATGGTCGAGGAGATCGGTTTGCTGCCCTTGGCGCCGACTCCGGCGAAGCCGGTGCCGTCGAAGATGTTCTCGTTGCCGTACGGCGGATAGGTGCCGCCCTCGCCGTACGGGTTGAACAGCTGGATCCGCCAACTCTCACAGCTGCGACCGTAGTAGGGCACCTTGAGGCCGCGCTTGCCCTGGATGGTGGCGAGCACCTCCGGACGCTGACCCTCCTCGGCATCGATCCTGAACCACTCGGTCTGCCCCGGCTTGAGCGTTATCCGGTAGGCGCCCGAGGACACCGGCGGCGCGTCCTCCGGACGCTCGGCGCCGGTCACCTCCGTGCCCGGCGCCAGCCGCAGGATGGTGCTCTCGGCGATCTGGCCCAGTGCCGCCGCCAGGCCCTGGGCATTGTCGGCGGCGTAGAACGAGCCACCCGTCGCCTTGGCGATGCACCTGAGCGCGCTGGTGGCCCGCTGCTGGCCACCCAGCGCCAGTCCGATGGTGTCGACCCGGATGTCCGCGTGCTGTTGGTGGACGGCCTTCGCCGTCTGGCAGGGGGCGGGGTCCGGGGGATGGCAGGTGTCTTCGCCGTCGCTGATCAGCACGATCGCCTTCTGGCCGGTCTCGGCGAAGTCACCGGCGGCCGCCAGCAGCGAACCTCCGATCGGGGTGTCACCGGTCGGGGTCAGCTTCGCGGCGGCCGCGATCACGGCGTCCGCGGAGTCGAGCGCGGGCGGCACCACGAGCTGGGTGTCGGCGCAGGACTTCGACTTGTCGGTGCCGCCGTAGGTCGCGCCGTAGACCCGCAGGCCCAGGGCCACCTCGGGCGGCAGCTTCTCCGAGACCTGTGCCAGCGCCGCCTTGGCTCCGGTCATCAGGCTCTCGGTCGAGCCGTCCACCTTGCGTGCCATCGAGCCCGACACGTCCAGGACGAAGAGCACCTGCAGGCCAGGGGGATCCTCGGCGCGCGCCGGCGTCGTAGAGAGCCCTGCGAAGACGATGGCGCCGGCCACCGTGGGGAGCAGCGCGAGAAGACGCTTCACCACCGGGTCACCGGCTGCCCCATGACTGGCCACTGCGCCGGACGGCCGGGGGAGCGTGGGCGGGGCCGACCAGGCGTGCCGGGTCAGCCCGCCACCACACCACCGCCAACCCTGCCAGGGCACCGATAACGACGGCGCCAGCCAGGCCGGCGCCGAGGGCGCGCTGCAGGTGCAGCAGGACGTAGGCCAGCCACACGCCGAGAAGCCCGAGCGCCAGCAGCAGCCCACAGGCGGCCATGGTGCGCATCCTGCCGGCGCGGGGATCGGAGAAGTCGACGGCGGAGAAGGTCGCGATGGTCGCCGCCGCGATGGCCAGCGCCGCCACCAGGCACTGGGCGCCGATCCAGACCGCCTGGCCGCGCCGGGTGCCGTCGCTCATCACGATGAGCGTGGACTGATGGGTGGCCAGGAAGATGCCCTGCACGATGCCCCCACCCACCAGCCACAGCACCGCCGAGGACAAGACTGCGCGGCCGAAGACCGCGAGCGCGGTGGCCGGCCGGCCCCTCACGACCTCACCGCCACCGTGAGGCTGTTGAGCACGTCCTCCAACCCGGAGTCGTCGAAGGAGCCCGCCGGGGCCTGGAAGCGGACCGAGGACAGTACGTCGTCGGGCATGTCGAGGAAAACCTGGACCAACTCCACCTTCACCGACTGGCCCTGGTAGTTGGACGCCCGCTCGTAGTGGATCTGGTAGGCGTGGTCGACGCCGGGAACGTCGAGCTCGCCCTCGTCGAGCACCTCGAAGTCGGGGCTGATCCCCTCCAGGGTCTTGAGCGCTTCGGGAGCGGCGTCGAATCCGGTGCTGGTCTGCCCGGGGACGCCCATGCTCATGTTGACGAACGGCGGGAAGTCGGTGCCGGAGGTCGGCGCCTGCACCGCCCACTCGTAGGTCCGCCCCTGCGCGTCGAGCTTCTCCTCGGCAGAGGCCGTCCAGTCGGCCGGCACGACCAGCGAGATGCCGTGGCCTGACACTTCCTGTCCGTCGGTGACGGCGTGGAGCTCGAACGGGGTGTCCAACGCCGACTTGCTGGTGTCGCCACCGGAACCGTCCTCACCACAGCCGGTCACGGCCGTGGAGACCACGGCCGTGACCAGGGAGAGGAGCATGAGGCGTTGTAGCCGGTGGGGAATCAGCCGTCGCATACGGAGTTCTCCTGCCAGGACCCCAGAGTGGGGTCGTAGTAGTAAGAGCCGATCAGTGAGTTGTCCACGGTGAGCTCGTGGTACTCCCCGCCGATGTTGACCCAGAGCACCTTGACCTTGCCACCGTACTTGGTCTCCTCCTTGTCGACGGTGTAGTGGTTGAAAGTTATCTGGGAGTGGTTGTTGAGCTGATCGTTGATCGCCTGGGCCTGCTCGGGAGTGAGTCCCTCGCCGGTGGTGATGAAGTTGGCGAGTCCGTCCGAGAGCGCCGTGAGCGCGGAGTCGTCGACGCTGCCGTCGGCCCGGGTGAAGTCGGTGCTGAAGCCGAGGTCGAACTGGTAGCCGCCCTCTGGGCCCTCGCCGAGGACCGGGAGGGTTAGATCCTTGATGGTGGTGTTGCCGCTGATCGGGAGATTCTTGACGGCGCCGGTGTTGAGACCGATGTCGACCTTCCCGGTGACCGTGCCCACCACGTTGCCGGCAATGGCCGTGACCTGGCCGTTCTTGTCGAAGGTGACGGTCGCGGTCACGACCACCTTGGCGTCGCCGCTGGCCGCCAGGGCCGTCACCTCGTCGGGCATCGGGATCCCGAGTTGGGCGGCTGCCGACCTGGTCAGCGCCAGCTTCACCTTGGTGTCGCCGTTCGGGTATTGCTCCGCGCCCAGGGTCACCGCACCGCTGACGTTGCCACTGAGCGGGCCAGCGTCGCCGGAGCCCGTCACCTGGCCCGAGATGTCGAAGTAGGTGTAGTCGGCCTCGGGTGCGTCGGGGCCGGCTCCGACGGCCGCGCCGAACTCGCCGAAGCTGTCCTGGTAGTCGTTGACGAAGGCGTTGGCCTCGTCGAGGGTGTCGAAGGTGTACTGGCTGCCCCAGGCGCCGTCGGCGCCGACGTTGATCGAGAGCGAGGCCTTGGCGTTCTTCTCGCTCTCGCCGGTGTTGACCTCCACGCCGCCGCCACCGCTGAGGGTGTAGTTGGCGCCGACCTTGCCGGAGGTCTTCACCTGATATTGGGTCGAGATGGTGCCGTCGGGGTTGAGTGTCTTGACCTGGGTCAGCGTGTAGCCGGAGTCGCCGGTGACGGTGGCGATGACGGTGACGCTGCCACCGTTAACCTGGTTGTGGCTGGAGACGGTGCACTTGGTCGGGATGTAGCCGGGCACGTCCTCGGAGTTGCAGCCGCCGATGCCGCCGACCAAGCTCGCGAGCCGGCAGTAGGCCCTGTCGACCACGTTTGCCGCGCCGGTTCGCACCGGGGTGGCAACGGTGACGAGCGCGCCGATGATGGCCACGATGACGACGCTGATGCCGATGTACTCGGCAGTAGTGGCGCCGCGCTCTTGGCGCCGGCGGCCGGATCGCTTCTCGAACATGGTGGACGTCCAGTCTCGGGAGGTCATGGTGAACAGGAGTGGCGGATCAGCCTGGCCCGTCGCGCATCACGGTCAGCGCCTTGTCGGTCAGGTCGTTGATCTGGTCGCGGATGTCGGGGACCAGGCCGTAGACGGCGCCGAGGATCGCGCAGATCACCACGAACCCGCCGATGAACTCCACAGTCGTCTGGCCACGGTCATCGCGGCGGCGTCGGCGAGGGTGCATGGCGGGAGTCCTGGTCGGTGGAGGGCTGCCGAGAGGGAGCCCTAGAGGAAGTTGTAGTCGACCAAGGTGCGCTCGGTCTTGAACTTGGCCTTGACGTTGACGGCCTGCGGACATTTCCAATATTCCTCGTTCGGCGTCGTCGGCGTGGGCGGAATGCAGACGATGGCGAGGCTGGCCACGTCGCCACAACTGCCGTCGTTGAGCTCGAAGCCGAGCGAGCCCGCCCAGCACAGGCCACCGGTTGCCTCGACCCTCACCCGGGAGGTGGAGCGGGAGTTGAGGTCGCCGCGGTCGACGAGGTTGTCGCGCTGTCGCACCGTGGCCTGGACCACCCATTTCAGCCCGCCACCGGCGGGGAGCCATTGGTAGCCCTCAAGATCGCCACCGTTGGCCCCGGCGAACTCTGCCGCGGTGGCATAGCCGCCGACCGGCTGGAAGAAGTTCAGGCTGCCGACCGCAGCGGCCAGCGCCGGTGTGCCGGCGGAGGCCTGGAGGAGGGCCAGGGCCTCGACGTGCCACTGTTTGGCCGCCGCGAGGGCGGCGGCGTCGGCGGCGGTGTCGGAGCGGGCGGACTGCTCAGAACCTCGGGCGAGGGTGAACATCCCCACCATGATCGCGAAGGCACCGAGGACCGCGGCGAGAAGGGCCGGGGTGACCTGGCCCCTCTCGCCACGTGAGCGACGCATAGTGCGCACTCTCCTCGATCCTCCGAGACCCTCGTTGCTCAGTCGCCGAAGCTGATGTTGTCGGTGAGGGTCGAGAACACCTTCTCGATCACGCCCTGGGCGCCGCCGAGCACGTCCTCCCTCAGCGCGACGATGGTGCCGATGATGGCGACGATGACGACCATGATGCCGATGTACTCGGCGGTGGTCTGGCCGCGCTCGCTGCGCGGGCGGTTGGCGAGGACGGTGAAGTAGGCGCTGAGCTGGGCGGCGAGGTAGTTCGTCATGGTTTCGTTCCCTTTGGATCGATGTTTTCGGGACCTGGGAAGTCCCCTGCGGACAACTACGAATCTAGGTTCGGGACCGGTCCCGAACGCAGGGCCCGGGGGCCCGATCAAGGGCCCAAGTCGCTCCTGGGCCCAGGGGCCCAGGAGGTCCTAGCGCGCCTATCTCAGTGCTCGGAGGCCGTGCCGAGGAGCAGCGCAATGGCCTGGCCGCGCGAGGTGGCGCCCAGCTTGGCGAAGACGTTGTTGAGGTGGTTCTTGACCGTCTTGGGCTCGATGAACAAGGTGGCCGCGATCTCCGCATTGGTCGCTCCGGTCACCAGTTCACGGCACACCTCGAGCTCACGGGGGCTCAGGTGGTAGGTCGTGGTGGTGCGCTGCCAGCCGTCGGTCTGGGGCGGTGCCGGCGGCGAGAGGGTCGGTGCCGAGTCGGGGGTGACGCCGCGGGCCAACAGCGCCGCCGCGACCGGGCTGAGTCGCATCAGCCCGGCGGCGGCATCACGGACCGCGCGGACGAGCTCCTCGCGGTCGAAGGCGCCGTGCACGAGATAGCCCACGGCGCCGCCGGCGAGGGCGCGCGAGACGATCTCGGGCTCGTCGGAGTGGGTCAGCATCAAGACGTTGGTGAGCCGGACCAGGTCCGGGAGCACGCTCAGACCGTCCACGCCTGGCATCCGAACGTCGAGCAGCGCGACCTGGGGCCGCTCTCTCTCGACCAGTTCGAGCATGGCGGCGCCGTCGGCGGCCTCACCGCACACCTCGATGGCCGGCTCGGCGGTGAGCAGCGCGGTCAGCCCCATTCTCACGATCGGGTTGTCGTCGGCCAGGGCGACCCGGAGCCGTTCCTCAGTCATCCTCGCTCGCCTCCCGGGGGACGCGCAGCGAGACGGTGGTGCCCCGGCCCGGCGCGGAGTCGAGGTCGAACAGGGCGCCCACCCGGGCGGCTCGCTCGCGCATGCCGACCAGACCCAGATGGCCGGAGCGGACGGCCGCGGTGGCGCGGTCGGTGGTCATGCCGGGCCCGGTGTCGCTGACGGTGATCTCGAGCCAGCCGTGCCGGACGGCCCCGGTGATGGTGACGGCGGCCTCGGCGGGAGTGTGGCGGGAGACGTTCTCCAGTGCCTCGTTGACGATGGCGCCCAGCTCGTAGAGCGTGGCCGGGTCGACCCGGCCCAGATGCTCCGATCGCAGGGTGAGGTCACGGCCGGTGGTGGCCTGCCAGCGGTCGCAGGTGGCTCGCAGCAGCTCGTCCACACCCGCGCGGACGTCGGCGCGACGCATCGCCACCAGCAGCTCGCGCGACTCGGCCGTCGCGGTGCGTGCCGCGGTGGCGAGGTCGGCGGCGCGACGCATCGCCAGCTCGGGGGAGGACTCGATCGTGCTCGGCAGGGTGTCGGCCAGCATCGCCATGCCGTAGAGCGACTTGGTGACCGAGTCGTGCAGCTCGCGCGCCAGCCGGGCCCGCTCCTCGGCCACGGCTGCCGTCTCCCGCTCGTGGTGGAGGTTGCTCTCCAGCTCCGCCGCCGCGATGATCGCCGCCCGCATCGCCGCGCCGCCGAACAGCATCGCCACCAGGATCACCGGGGTCACCACCAGGGCCAGGAAGCCCAGGCTCGAGCCGGTCTCGGCCGGCAAACCCCGGGTGACGGCGACCAGCCAGGCCAGCACGTAGCCGGGCGCGAAGAACCAGGCGCCCAATCGGCCCAGACACAACCCGGTGAAGAGGCCGCCGGAGAGCAGCAGGAAGGCCACCGGGCTCAGCGGTCCGGTCGCGCCGAGGAGCCCGGCCACCGCCACCAGGTCGGCCAGGTGCAGCAGCGGGTGGCTGATGGCGGCAGCGGCGAACCGGTGCCAGCGCAGCAGCATGCCCAAGGTGGCCAGCATCCAGCAGGTCATGCACAGCAACAGCACGGGGTGCTGGCCGTCGATCCAGGCCCAAGAGAGCGAGAGCAGGCCGGCCACCAGCCGGACGTCGAGCAGCACCTGGGCCAGGCTCGCGAAGGCGCGGGTACGCAACCAGCCGGGGGTCCGAGCCTGGCCGGCACCGGACCGGGTGGTTGTCCTACGGCGGGCGAGGCGGCTGGGCAGGACGTTCGCGGTCATGTCAGCCCGCCAGTGTGGAGATCGCGATGGAGCCGATCATCAGCATGGCGATGGCCGGCATGATGACCAGGGTCAGCACCAGGCTGATCCGCGGGTTGGCCTTGGCGGCGGCAGTGCGCGCCTTCTGCCCGGCGGTGCGGCGCAGCTCGGTGGCATAGGTGGTCAGGAACTCGGCAATGGGTGCGCCGAGCTCCTCGGCCTGCAGGTAGGAGGTCACGAATTCGTTGAGCGCCTGTGAGGAGGAGCGCTCGCGCAGGTCGCTGAACGCGACCCGGCGAGGGGTGCCGAGGTCGATCTGGCGCAGCACCACCAGCATCTCCTCGCCGACCGCGCCGCCGACCATCGCCGAGACCCGCAACAGCGCGGCCCGGAAGCCGAGGCCGGCGCTGATCGTGACTGCCATGACGTCGAGGAAGTCGGGCAGCTCGCGGTCGATCTCGCCGCCGCGGCGTCTGGCGGCCAGCCACAGCGAGAGCCGGGGGAAGAACCAGCCGAGGATCGGCAGCGGCAACCCGAACACCACGCCCTGGAGCAGCATCAGCACCGCGACGGCACCGCCCAGGAAGGCCCAGGTGGCCTGCCGGGCGATGACCGTCTCGTAGGTCGTCGACTCGGTGGCGCCGGCGGCGGCGATCGCGCGCTGCACGGAGAGGCGGGCCGCCTGGGAGGACCCGGTGACGGCGCGGCTACCGACGACCCGGTCGAGGTAGTGCAGCAGCTTGGCGACCAGGCTGGTGCGCACCCGCTCCTCGGCGAGGGAGAACTCCGCGAACTCGGCGCCCACGCCGGGGTCGCGGGCCAGGGTCCAGCCGCGCAGCGCGATCAGGCACAGCGCCAGGGAGATCAGGGCGAGGACGACACTCATGGCGGCGGCTCCTAGACCTCGACCGCGGCGATCCGGCGGACCAGCCACAGCCCGAAGAGGAAGATGCCGCCGCAGACCAGGAATAGCACCAGGCCGAGGGGGTTCTCCAGCACCGCACGCAGGCCGCCCTCGGAGATGGTGTTGATCAGCAGCAGCATCACAGCGCCCAGGCCGGCCACCGACATCACCGTCGCCTTGGTGCCGGCTAGCAGCGTGGCGACCTCGCGGCGCAGGTCGCGACGGGTCTCCAGCGCCTCGGTGATGCCGCGCAGCGCGGTGACGATCCGGCCACCGGCGCGCAGCTGGATGACCAGCACGTTGAGCAGCACGCTGACCTCGCGGGAGGGCATCCGGCGGCCGAGTCGCTCCAGCGCCTCGTCGAGGGAGGAGCCGACCGCGAGCTCGCGGTTGAGCCGGTCCAGCTCGGACTTCATCGGCTCGTTCGACTCCTGGGCGGCAACGCCGAGCGAGGCGCGCAGCGCCAGCCCGGCCTGGGTGGCATTGGCGAGCAGTCGGGCCAGCTCGGGCAGCTGGTCGATGAAGCGCTGCCGGCGCTTCTCGATCCGGGAGCGGAGATAGCCGCGCAACACGAAGAGCACCACCACCAGCGCGATGACGCTCAACACCGGCCCGGCCAGCTGCCAGGCCGCCAGCCAGACCAGCACCAGTGCCGCCACCAGGCCCACCCCGACCACGCCGACCGTCTGCGAGACGTCGGCCCGGTCGAGCAGGTCACGCAGTCGGCGACCCCAACTGGTGGTGAGCAGGCGACGCTCGGTCCAGGCGGAGATCCGGGCGAAGGCCGAACGCTGGTCGTCGAGGTCCGAGGCGTAGATGACCCGGCGCCGGTCGGACTCGGCCCCGATGATCGCGACTCCGACGACGAAGAGGGCGCCGGTGGCCAGCGCGAGCAGCACGATGGTGGCGATGCTCATCGCGAACTCCTCCAGGCGTCGTACCGCATGGTCACAGGCCTGCCCGGTAGGCGGGCGGCACCGTGGCACCGGCGATGAGGCAGCGCTCCATCAGCTTGGGCGGCAGCGGCTGGGTGACCACCCGGCCGGTCACCTTGCTGGCGCCGTCCCACGGGTCGGCCTCGAACTTCATGAGTGAGTGGCTGCGGTAGTCCTCCCGGTGCTCCGACATCAGCGCCGCGATCTCCACGATCCGGCGGCTGCCGTCGGCGAGGCGGCTCAGCTGCACCACGATGTCGATGGCGGTGTTGATCTGGTCGCGCAGCGTCGCGTCGGGAAGGTCGATCTCGCTCATCGTGCACAGCGTCTCCATGCGCAGCAGCGCGTCGAGGACGCCGTTGGCGTGGATGGTGGCCAGCGAGCCCTCGTGGCCGGTGTTCATCGCCTGCAGCATGTCGAGCGCCTCGCCGCCACGGGTCTCACCGACGATGATCCGGTCGGGCCGCATTCGCAGCGAGTTGCGGACCAGGTCGCGGATGGTGACCTGGCCCTGGCCCTCGACGTTGGGCGGTCGGGCCTCCAACCGGATGACGTGCTGCTGCTGGAGCGACAGCTCGGCGGCGTCCTCGATGGTGACGATCCGCTCGCGCTCGGGGATGAAGGACGACAACGCGTTGAGCATCGTCGTCTTCCCCGAGCCGGTGCCGCCGGAGATGATGATGTTGAGCTTGCCGAGCACCATCGCGCCGAGCAGCGCGGTGGTCTCCTCGTCCAAGGCGCCCATCTCGACGAGCTGCGCCATGGTGTAGGGCTTGGGGAAGCGTCGGATCGTGATCGTCGGCCCGTCCACCGCCAGCGGTGGGACGATCACGTTGACGCGCTCTCCGGTGGCCAGGCGGGCGTCGACCATCGGACTGGACTCGTCGACGCGGCGGTTGACGCCGGCCACGATCCGGTCGATGGCCTGGTAGACCTGATCCTCGGAGGAGAACCGCAGCGGCAGCAGCTGCAGCCTGCCGGCTCGCTCGACGAAGACCTGGTTGGCGCCGTTGACCATGATCTCGGTGATCGTGTCGTCCTTGAGCAGCGGCTCCAGGATGCCCAGGCCGAGCGCCTCGTCGACGGTACGACGCACCAGCGCGGAGCGCTCCCGGTTGGAGAGCAGCGGTCCCTCACGGGTCAGCAGCACCGAGACCACCCGCTCCAGGCGGGCGCGCTTGGACTCCTCGCTCAACGCGGAGAGCTCGCTGAGGTTGACCTCGGTGAGCAGCAGGGTCCGCAGGTGGGCGGCCATGTCGTCGTCGGTGCTGCGCGCCAGTGCGCCGCCGCCGCCGTCGAGAGCGCTGCTGGCGCCTGCCTTCACCCGATTCTTCAGTGACATGGCTCAGAGCCCTCCCCACTCCACGTCGTTGGGCATCGCGGCCGTGCGCCGGACCTGGATGTTGAGCCCGGGGATGCCGATGCCGAGGAAGGGCACCGTGGCGCTGGCCGTGACCGGGGTGGAGTCGGCGGGAGTCGTGGTGTTGAACTCGCCTCCGGTCCAGGAGGTCTCGGTGTCGGGCGCCGGCGGCGGGGCGGAACCCACGTAGACCTTGACCTTGAAGCGCGGATTGGCCTGACGGAGGCCAGCCCCCTCGGCGACGCTGGCCGTGGTGCCCTTGCTGAGTTCGCGAGCGGTCAGCCGGGCGGCCGACTCGGCCTCTACGCCGGCCTGGCCCATGAGATAGAGCTGGAAGATCGCGCCTGCCATGATCGCGGCGATCGGGATGATGCCGATGGTCTCGATCGCGGCGATGGAGCCGCGCTCGTCGCGGTGGCGCCGGGAGACGGGGTTGGTCGAGGAGTGCTGGGTCATGATCACTGGATGCCCCTCAGTTGGTGTAGCGCCCGGTCTGGGTGATGGAGATGTCGCCGAAGGGCACGATCTGCGGCACCTTGACGGTGGCCGCGAAGGTGTCGTCTCCGTGCTCCTCGACCTCGACACGAAGGAATCCGGGCACCCGGTCCTTGGCCGCCTGCTGCGCGCGGGCGAGCCGCGTCGGGCCGTCGTCGTTGCGGCTGCCGATGATCGCCGCGGCATCGGCGGCGCGCCGGCTGCTCACCGTCGCCAGCGCATAGAGGCCGACCTGGAGCATGACCAGCAGCAGCGCCATCGAGATGACGATCCCGAAGACGGTCTCGACGGTGGTCTGGCCGACCTCGTCGAGCCGTCGCCGGCGGGACCGGCCCGCCTTGTCCCGCCGGCTGCGCCTGCCGCGGGCGGCGATCTCGGCGACCGCCTGGTCGGCGTCGGTCCGTGGCCCGGCCGGCGTCGGTGTGACGCTCCTGCCGAGCTGCAGCTCCCGGCCTAGCGCGGTGATCGCCCGCCGGAACGGCGAGTCGCCGAGCTCCAGGGCGGCCGCGGCGTTGGCGATGCTCTCCAGGTGCCTCCAGTCCTCCGGAAGGCCGACCTTGAAGGCGTCGGTGCCGGTGATTCGGCGACCGAGGTCGGGTTGCACCTCGGCCTTGGTGCTGGTGCGGTTGAAGAGGACCTTGACATCGCCGGTCTTGGCGACGTCGAGCCGGGACAGCAGGTCGATCTTCTCGCGGGCCGCGCGCAGCGCCGGCACGTCGGGGGTCACCACCATCACCAGATCGTCGGCCAGGTCCATGGCCACGGCGCTGGCCTCGTTGATCACGCAGCCGGCGTCCACCACGACCAGGTCGAACTGGCTGCGCAGCGCGCCCAGGACGTGGCGGGCGGCGTTGCTGTCCACGTCCTCGGCCTGCTCGCCGTGGTGCGGCGCCAGCAGGATCTTCACTCCGGAGCGGTGGGCGAAGAGCGCCTCTTCGACGTGTCGGGGGGTGAGGCTCTCGGCGACCGGCACCAGGTCGAGGATGGTACGACGGCCGTTCATGTCGAGCAGATGGCGCAGGCCGTGCTGCTGCAGGTCGAGATCGACCAGGCAGACCCGGGATCCCGCGGTGGCCTGGCGAGCCAGCAGTGCCAGGTGGAGCGCCACGGTCGAGACGCCGACGCCGCCCTTGGCCCCGGCGATCACCATGATGCGGCCCTGGGTCTCCGACAGGCCCTGGGAGGCGAGCCCGATGCTGCGCACCCGCCGCTGCCAGTCGTCGAGGGCGGCCAGCTTGGCGTAGACGTCCTCGACGGTCGGGCTGGTCGGCAGCACGCCGCGCACGCCTGCCTCCATCGCGGCGTGCATGAAGTCGGCGGTGGGCTCGTCCTGGAGCAGCACGATGCCCAGGTCGGGGCGGGAGGCGGTGAGCTCGCGGCACAGCGCGAGCACCGAGGAGTCGCCGAGCCCGGCGTCCAGCAACAGGTAGTCCAGCTCCTGGCCAGGGTCGTCGACGACGAGCGAGACGTCGCTGCGGACCTCTACCGCGCCGGCGATCTCCAGGTCGCTGATCTCGGCCAGGGTCGCCACGGTGCGCGCCCGGCGCTCGTCGTCGGCGATGGCTACTAGGACTCTTCCACGCATGATCAGTCGGCTCCTGGGATCTGGAAGGTCTCGGCGTAGGTGCGCTGGTCCGGGGAGACCAGCGACTCGTCGGCGGGTGCCCGCAGCGCCAGCCGCACCTCGGTAGCGAAGGACTCGGCGAAGGTGAGCGCCTTGATCTCGTCGGTGTTGGCCGCGAAGGTGATCGGGATGGCGTCGGTGGGTGCGACCACGCCGTTGGCGAGTGCTCGATTGCGTTGGGTCTGCACGCCGACGTCGATGACCTGCACCCGCTGGGCGACGATCTTGGTCCGGGGGCTGCCAGTGCCGGTGGTGTCTCCCGCAAAGGCGGCCCAGACGTCGACCGTGGCGCCCGGGGTGATCTTGCCGGCCACGCCGGCCTCGGCGTCAACCAGGATGGTGACCGCCCGGGTGCCGCCGGTGATGGATGGCGCCGGGATGACCGTAGAGCTCTGCAGCAGCGTGCCCGACTCGAGCGGCGCGGCGGCGACGGTGCCGCTGAGCTCGGCCGTGGTGCGCATCGCGGTGTCCGGCAGCCACCGAGCCGGCACCTCGATCGTCTCGACGGCGTCGGCGGGGATCGGCTGGTACTGCGCGACGTCCTGGGTCACCACCAACGCCTCGACCTTGTCGCCGACCTGCGTCTCGACGTCGTTGACATAGGACAGCACGGAGAAGAAGACGCCCACCGCGCCCACCGCGGCCAGCCCCATCATCATCGCGCCGCGGCGCTGACGGGGGTTCACGGGCGCCGCCGAGCGGGTCGCGCGGTGCTGGTCACGGGTGTACCTCCTGGGCGGAGCAGAACTGACAGAACTGGTTCATCGCGTCGGCGCACTCGCGGCAGCGACGCCAGGGAAAGGACGTGATCCGGGTGGTGACGGGGGAGAGGTCGGTTGGCACCACGGTCTGCTCGAAGTAGCGGCCGGTGCCCCACCAGCCCTCCATCAACTGGGTCGCCCCGGTCACCTGGAGGGTCTGCGCCAGCGAGGCCGGCGGGGCACCGATCCGCTCCGCCAACCGGCGGTCGCCGGCCTCGAGGAGAGCGACCTGGCCGTTGTCGGGCAGCGCCGCCGCGGCCGCCGTGCCGGTGACCAGCGGCGACCCGAAGCGCATCAGCAGAGTCGAGCTGGGCATCAGCGTCGAGAGCTGGTGACCGAAGCCGATCCCCGGGTAGTCGAGCTTGGCGACCGAGCGGGTCACCCCACGGGTGATCACCGAGTCGAGCACCCAGGGCAGCGCGCTGACGACGGCGCCCGCGTTGAGGCGGGCGGCGGCGAGCGTGCTCAGCACCGTGGCCAGGCCGGCCAGGCCGGTCAGCGGCAGCCGCACCCCGACGGGGAGCAGCCGCGACCGCTGCAGCATCGCCCGCAGCATCCGTAGCCGGCGCTCGCCGGCGGCGCTGCCGTCGTGGAGCAGCAGCACCGTCGCCTCCTCCCACTCCTCGGTGAGGAGCAGGTCGAGTGCACGGTCGAGGAAGTCGTCGGCACGCGGATGCGGCAGCGTGACAGCCTGCCGATGAGCTGGCAGCGACTCCAGCGGCGCTGCCGCGAAGCCACACGTGACGACGTAGAACACGCCACCCCCCGGAAGTGACGACCGTGGACCCGGAACGAGGACCAGCCGGTGTGGCGAAGCCCTCTCGCCGGGGGTACTTCCCAGCGGACCGTGCCGCTACACCTCCCCGGCCGAACATCTCAAGATGTGGACAGCGGGATAGGTTGGCCGCGTGGACTACGTGGACTCGGTTCTGGAACTCGTCGGCGACACCCCGCTGGTGAGGCTCTCGCGCACCCTCGACCGGCCTCCTGGCAGCGACGGGCCGTTGGTGCTGGCGAAGGTGGAGTACCTCAACCCCGGTGGCTCGGTGAAGGACCGGATCGCCACCCGGATGATCGAGGCGGCCGAGGCCTCCGGCGCTCTCAAACCCGGCGGCACCATTGTCGAGCCGACCTCGGGCAACACCGGAGTCGGCCTCGCCATGGTCGCCCAGCAGCGTGGCTACCAGTGCGTCTTCGTCTGCCCCGACAAGGTCAGCGAGGACAAGCGCAACGTCCTCAAGGCGTACGGCGCCGAGGTGGTCGTCTGCCCGACGGCGGTGCCGCCGGAGCACCCGGACTCCTACTACAACGTCTCGGACCGGCTCGCCTCGCAGCCCGGCGCGTGGAAGCCGGACCAGTACTCCAACCCGCACAACCCGCGCTCCCACTACGAGACCACCGGCCCCGAGATCTGGCGGCAGACCGAGGGCCGGATCACTCACTTCGTGGCGGGCGTCGGCACCGGCGGCACCATCTCCGGCATCGGCCGCTACCTCAAGGAGCGCGCGGCGATCGAGGGGAAGGGCGACGTCCAGGTGATCGGCGCCGACCCGGCCGGCTCGGTCTACTCCGGCGGCACCGGCCGGCCCTACCTGGTCGAGGGCGTGGGCGAGGACTTCTGGCCCGAGACCTACGACCGGGAGATCGCCGACCGGATCATCGAGGTCTCCGACGCAGACTCCTTCGCCTTCACCCGCCGGTTGGCCCGCGAGGAGGCGCTGCTGGTCGGCGGCTCGTCCGGCATGGCGGCGTTCGCGGCCAGGCAGCTGGCCGCCGAGCTGGCCGCCGAGGGGCGCACCGACGCCGTCGTCGTGGTGCTGCTGCCGGACTCCGGCCGGGGCTATCTCACCAAGGTCTTCAACGACGCCTGGCTGGCGTCGTACGGCTTCCCGACCGGCACGCCGCGGCCGGCCATGACGGTGGGGGAGGTGCTGCGGGGCAAGGACGGCCGGCTGCCCGATCTGGTGCACACCCACCCGACCGAGACCGTCGCCGAGGCGGTCCAGATCCTGCGGGAGTACGCCGTCAGCCAGATGCCGGTGGTCCGCGCCGAGCCGCCGGTGGTTGCCGCCGAGGTGGCCGGCTCGGTCTCGGAGAAGTCGCTGCTGGACGCGCTCTTCACCGGCGCCGCCAAGCTGACCGACCCGGTCGAGCAGCACATGGACAAGCCGCTGCCGAGCATCGGCTCGACCGAGGACGCCCGGGCAGCGGTCGCGCTCCTGGAGGACGCGGACGCCGTACTGGTGCACGAGGACGGCAAGCCGGTGGGGGTGCTGACCCGGCAGGACCTGCTGGGTCTGCTGGCCACTTTGTGAAGGATTTCACGAGAGTGACCTTGGTCCCGAGATTCGGGGGACCTCGGGCCTTGTGAAAGTTTGCACAAGCGAGCATCGTGGGCTGTCGTGGACAGCATTCTCGACATCGCGCGATGGCAGTTCGGCATCACCACCGTCTACCACTTCCTGTTCGTCCCGCTGACCATCGGCCTGACCGCCCTGGTCGCGGTGATGGAGACGATGTGGCTGCGCTCCAAGCGGCCGGAGTGGCTCCGGCTGACGAAGTTCTTCGGCAAGCTGATGCTGATCAACTTCGCCATCGGGGTGGTCACCGGCATCGTCCAGGAGTTCCAGTTCGGCATGAACTGGAGCGACTACTCCCGGTTCGTCGGCGACGTCTTCGGGGCGCCGCTCGCGGTCGAGGCGCTGCTGGCGTTCTTCCTGGAGTCGACCTTCCTGGGGCTGTGGATCTTCGGCTGGGACAAGCTGCCCCGTGGCCTGCACGCCGGCTGCCTGTGGATCGTCCACCTCGGCACCCTCGCGTCGAGCTGGTTCATCCTGGCGGCCAACTCCTGGATGCAGCACCCGGTCGGCTACGCGTACAACGCCGAGACCGGCCGAGCCGAGATGACCGACTTCTGGGCCGTCATGTTCAACAAGGTCCAGCTGGTCACCTTCCCGCACGTGGTGCTCGCGGCGTACATGACCGCCGGCTTCTTCCTGCTCGGGGTCTGCACCTGGCTCTACGTCCGGCGCCAGGACGACCAGCCGGTCTACCGCACCGGGCTGCGGCTCGGCGCCGTCGTGGCGATCCTCGGCTTCGCCGCCGTCGGCATCACCGGCGACTTCCAGGGCAAGGTCATGACCGAGGTGCAGCCGATGAAGATGGCCGCCGCCGAGGCGCTCTACGAGACCTCCGACTCCTGCGCGCCGTTCTCGGTGCTGACCATCGGCACGCCGGACGGCAAGCACGAGAAGTTCGCCATCACGGTGCCATGCCTGCTCTCCTTCCTCGGCACCGGCACCTTCGACGGCAAGGTGGAAGGCATCAACCAGCTCCGCGAGCAGTACGCCGAGACCTACGGCGTCGACCCGGGCGCCGACTACTACACCGCCGGCGACTACACCCCGATCATCCCGGTCACCTATTGGACCTTCCGCTGGATGATGGGCTTCGGCGCGGTCGCCACCCTCGGCGCCGTCGTGGTGCTGTGGCTGACCCGGCGCGGCCGCACCCCGCGCCCCGGCCGCTGGCTCACCGCGACCGCCGTGGCGCTGCCGCTGTTCGCGCTGCTCGGCAACAGCATGGGCTGGATCTTCACCGAGATGGGCCGCCAGCCGTGGGCGGTCTTCGGGCTGATGACCACCGAGCACGCCGTCTCGCCCGGGGTCTCCCCGTTCGAGGCGTGGGTGTCGATCGTGGCACTGACCCTGGTCTACGGGGTGCTCGCCGTGGTCGAGGTCGGCCTGCTGCTGCGCTTCGTCAAGAAGGGTGCCGACCCCTTCGTCGAACCGCCCGACCCGTCGTTGCGGGGCGCCTCGACCGAGGACGACGACCGCCCGCTCAACTTCGCCTACTAAGAGGACTGGTCATGGAGCTCACCACCGTCTGGTTCATCCTCATCGCCGTGTTGTGGATCGGCTACTTCGTCCTCGAGGGCTTCGACCTCGGCGTCGGCATCCTGCTGCCCGTCATCGCCAAGGGCGACCGGGAGCGGCGCGCCGTCATCAACACCATCGGCCCGGTCTGGGACGGCAACGAGGTCTGGCTGCTGACCGCCGGCGGCGCGACCTTCGCGGCCTTCCCCGAGTGGTACGCCACCCTCTTCTCCGGCTTCTACCTGCCGCTGCTGCTGATCCTGCTCGCGCTGATCCTGCGCGGCGTCGCCTTCGAGTACCGCCACCAGCGGCCCGAGGCCACCTGGAAGGGCTGGTGGGACCGGGCCATCATCGTCGGCTCCTTCGTGCCGGCGCTGCTGTGGGGCGTCGCCTTCGCCAATATCGTCCGCGGTGTGCCGATCGACTCCTCCAAGGACTTCACCGGGACGATCTTCACGCTGCTCAACCCGTTCGGGCTGCTCGGCGGGCTGGTCACGCTGACGCTGTTCCTCACCCACGGTGCGATGTACCTGGCGCTCAAGACCGACGGCGTGCTGCGGGTCCGGGCCCGGGAGATGGCGCTGCGGCTCGGCGTCGTCGCGGCGGTGCTCGCGGTGATCTTCCTGATCTGGACGCAGGTGCTGTCCGGCAACGCCGGCTCGGCGGTCCTCTTCGTGGTGGCGGCGCTGGCGCTGGTCGGCGGGCTGGTCGCGATCTTCGTCGGCCGCGAGGGCTGGGCGTTCGTCGGCACCTTCGCGACGCTGGCGCTCGCCGTCGCGGGGCTGTTCGTGGCGCTCTTCCCCGACGTGATGCCCTCGACCACCTCCGAGCTCTACTCGCTCACCACGACCAACGCGGCCGCGACGTCGTACACGCTGAAGGTGATGACGATCGTCGCCGGCATCTTCACTCCGCTGGTGCTCATCTACCAGGCCTGGACCTACTGGGTCTTCCGCAAGCGGATCTCGGTGCACCACATCCCCGAGGACGACCTCGTTGCGGCCCACTGATCCCGCCGTCCGGCGTGCGCTGGCGGTCGCGCGAGGGCCGCTGGCGGTCGTGGTCGCGCTCGGCGTGGTCGGGGCGCTGCTGCTGGTCGCGCAGGCCTGGCTCGTCACCGAACTGATCCTGGCCGCGCTGCGCGGCTCGGGAGTGCTGCCCTGGGCGCTCGCCGTGGTCGGCCTGTTCCTCGCCCGCGCCGTCGTGGGCTGGGCCGGCGACGTCGCGGCGGCCCGCTCGGCGGTGCGGGTCGGGGCCGGCGTACGGCGCTCGGTGGTCCTCGGCGCGCTCGCCGGCCGGGTCCCCGGCTCCTCGGGCGCGGTGACCGCGCTGGCCACCCGTGGCGCGGCCGCCACCGAGCCCTATCTCACCCGCTACGTCCCAGCGCTGGTCCTGGCCGGGGTGCTGCCGCTCCTGGTCGTCGTCGCGATCGCGGTGCTCGACCCGCTCTCGGCGCTGATCGTGCTGGCGACGCTGCCGCTGATCCCGGTCTTCGGCATCCTGGTCGGCCTGGCCACCCGAGACCGCGCCGAGTCGCAATGGCGCGCCCTGGCCGACCTCGCCGGCCACTTCCTCGACGTGATGCGCGGGCTGCCCACCCTGGTCGCCTTCCGTCGGGCCCGCGCCCAGTCGTCGGTGATCGCGGCGGTGACCGACCGCTATCGCGTCCGGACGCTGGCCACGCTGCGGATCGCGTTCGCCTCCTCGGCGGTGCTGGAGCTGGTCGCCACCCTCTCGGTCGCGCTGGTCGCGGTCACCGTCGGCCTCCGGCTGGCGTCCGGATCGATGGGCCTCGAGACCGCGCTGATCGTGCTGCTGCTCGCCCCTGAGGCCTACTGGCCGCTGCGCAAGGTCGGCGCCGAGTTCCACGCCGCCGCCGAGGGCGCCGCCACCTTCGCCCAGATCTCGGGTGAACAGCCCCAAACTGACACCTCAAACCCTGGTGAACAGCCCCAAACTGACACCTCAAACCCTGGTGAGCGGTCGCAAACTGACATCACCGTGGTGGAGGCGTCGCTGACCTACCCCGGTCGCCTGGTGCCGGCGCTGGCTCCGGTCTCGCTGAGCGTCCCGGCCCACGGCGTGACAGCGGTCGTGGGCCCATCCGGCTGCGGCAAGTCGACACTCCTCGCCGTGCTGGCCGGCCTGCGCGAGCCCAGCAGCGGGTACGTCGTCGGGCCGGCGCGCGACCAGATCGCGCTGCTGCCGCAGCGTCCGGTCTTCGTCGCCGGCACCGTGGCCGACAACCTCCGGCTGGCGCGGCCGAGCGCCGCCGACCAGGAGCTGTGGCGCGTGCTGGACAGCGTTCGACTGACCGGTCGGATCGCCGATCTGGATGCCCCGCTGGGCGAGGACGGCCTCAGCCTCTCCGCCGGTGAGCGGGCGCGGCTCGTGCTGGCGCGGGTGATCCTCTCCGAGCGGCCCTGGGTGCTGCTCGACGAGCCGACCGCCCATCTCGACCAGGCCACTGAGCAGGTGATCGTCGAGGTGGTCGCCGAGCTGGGCCGGACCCGAGGGGTCGTGCTGGTCGCCCACAAGCCGGCTCTGGTCGACTTGGCCGATCAGATCGTGGAGTTGAGTCCGCCGGCGAGCCGTTCGGCACCGGTGTCAGGATGCGTCGGCTCACCGCGATCTGAGCGTCAGTTTGGGACTGCTCACCATGCCCCGGGGCGTCAGTTTGGGACTGCTCACCGCGATTCGGCTGTCAGTTTGGGACCGGTCGCGGGGAGGGGGAGGGGTGGGCTGGGGCTGGGGCTGGGGCTGGCCACCCTGCTGGGTGGGCTGGCGTCGACCTCGGGGGTGGCGCTGACCGCTACCGCCGGCTGGCTGATCGTGCGGGCCTCGGAGGGGCCGGGGGTGCTGATGCTGATGGTCGCCATCGTGGGGGTGCGGACCTTCGGCATCGCCCGGCCGGCGCTGCGCTATGTCGAGCGGCTCCGCTCCCACGACGCCGCGCTGCGGCTGCTGGCCGAGCGCCGGGTACAGGTCTACGACGCCGTGGTGCCGCTCACCCCCGGCCGGCTGGGCAAGCGCCGCGGTGACGTCCTCGCGGCGGTCGTCGACGACGTCGATGCGGTGCTCGACCGCGAGCTGCGGGTCAGGCTCCCGGTCCGCAGCTTCCTGGTCACCGCCGCGATCGCCATCGCCGTGAGCTCACTGCTGGAGCCGCGAGCCGGGCTGATCGTCGCCGCCGTCTGCGCGGCGGGCGCCGTCGCCTACCTGCTGGCCAGGACTGGCGCCCGGCAGGCCCAGGCGACCGCGGTCGCCACCAGGGCGCTGGTCTCCGAGCGGGTCGCCGACGCCGTCCAGGCCGCCGACGAGTTGCGGATGTGGGGCGCGGAGCCAGCCACCATCGCGCGGATCGAGGCCGCCGACGACGGCAGCGCCCAGGTCACCAGCGCCCGCTGGCTGGGCGCCGCCCGGGCGGTGACCCTGCTCGCCGCCGGCGCGGGGGTGACGGCGATGGCGGCGACGATGGCCACCACCGCCACCGGCCCGATCCTGGCCCTCCTCGTCCTCACCCCGCTCGCCCTGGCCGAGCCGCTGGCGAGCCTGGCCGACGCGGGCGCCACCGCCGCCCGCGCCGAGGCGGCCGAGCGACGGCTTCACGAGCTCGAGGCCACGCCGCCGGCGGTCACCGACCCCGCCACCGCCAAGAGCGCCGAGGGCACCGTCATCGAGCTCCACCGCCCCAAGGTCAGGCAGGTCCTCGACGACCTCGACCTCACCGTCGCCGAGGGCGAGCACGTCGCGGTGGTCGGCCCCAGCGGCTCGGGCAAGTCGACGCTGGCGAGCCTGCTGCTGCGGTTCACCGACCCTGACGAGGGCACGGTCAGCCTTGGCGGGGTGCGGATGACCGAGCAGCGGGCCGACGACGTCCGGGAGCACGTCGGGCTGGTCGACGACGACCCGCACGTCTTCGCCTCCACCGTGGCCGAGAACGTCAGGTTCGCCCGGCCCGGCGCCGACGACGACGAGGTCAGGCGGGCGCTGGCCAGGGCCCACCTCGACCAGTGGCTCGACGACCTGCCTGAAGGCATCGACACGCGGCTCGGCGACGGCTACGCCCAGATCTCCGGCGGCGAGCGCGCCCGGCTCGCGATCGCGCGCAGCCTGCTCGCCGACCAGCGGGTGCTGGTGCTCGACGAGCCCACCGCCCACCTCGACGCGGCCACGGCGGCGGCGCTCGCGCGTGAGGTGATGGAGGAGGAAGATCGCAGCGTCGTGTGGATCACCCACGGCACGGCGGGTCTCGACCTGGCTGACCGCCTCGTCACCCTGGAGAGAACATGATCAAGGTCTATCTGCTCGACGACCACGAGGTGGTCCGCGAGGGCCTGCGCGCCCTGCTGGTGGCCTCCGGTGGCATCGAGGTGGTGGGGGAGTCGGGCTCGGCCGTCGAGGCGGTGGCCCGCATCCCCGCCCTCAAGCCGGATGTCGCGGTCCTCGACAACCGGCTCCCCGACGGCTCCGGGATCGAGGTCTGCCGCGACATCCGTGCCGTCGACCCCGGCCTCAAGGCGCTCATCCTGACGTCGTACGACGACGACGAGGCGCTCTTCTCCGCCATCATGGCCGGTGCCTCGGGCTATGTGCTCAAGGAGATCGGCAAGCAGGATCTGGTCGCCGCGATCCGCAATGTCGCCGCCGGCTACTCCCTGATCGACCCCGCGCTGACGCAGAAGGTGCTCGACCGGGTGCGCCACGGCAAGGCCACCGCGCCCGAACTGGCCGACCTCACCCAGCAGGAGCTCAAGCTGCTGGAGCTGATCGCCGAGGGGCTCACCAACCGGCAGATCGGCGAGCGGATGTTCCTGGCGGAGAAGACCGTCAAGAACTACGTCTCGGCGATCCTTGCCAAGCTCGGCCTGGAGCGCCGCACCCAGGCCGCCGTGCTCGCCTCGAGGCTGTTGGGGAGGCGCTGACCTAGATGAATGAGTCCAAGGGTCAGTGGTCGTAGGCGATCAGTGATCGGTGGATGTCCGCGCCGATGTGGTCGTTGTGCCAGATCGCGGTGGTGAGGGCGAGGATGCGGGCGGCGATGCGGGCACA
>NZ_JASGDQ010000112.1:0-13955 GCF_047607185.1 Nocardioides sp.
CCCACACAGCGGCTCGCGGCGGCGCCGAAACTCACGAGACAACCCCGGTATCGCTCGTTTCGGCGCCTTGCGCCCCACTGCGTGGGACGCCGCTCGCTACGGCCAGGACTTCTTAGACACGTTCTGAGATGATTCGCGGGTGGGCATCTCACCGAAGCTCCTCAACGAGGGCGAGACAGTCGTCATCCACACCCGTACCCACGGCAAGGCACTGGTGGTGCCGGTGCTGTGGCTGGTCGTGCTGCTGGCGATCGGCATCGCCGGCCAGATCTGGCTCGGCGGCACCCCGGCGCTGATCGTCTGGGCGCTGGTGCTGATCGCCGGGCTGTGGCTGGTCGGCTGGCGACTGCTGGAGTGGGCCACCTCGACGTACACCGTGACGACCCGCCGGCTCATCACCCGGCACGGCGTCATCACCCGGCGCGGCCACGACATCCCGCTGAGCCGGATCAGCGACGTCGCCTACGAGCTCGACATCATCGACCGGATCCTGCGCTGCGGCACGCTGATCATCAGCGACGCCTCCACCCACGGCCAGGTCGTCCTCCACGACATCCCGCACGTCGAGGAGTCGCAGCGCAAGATCAACGAACTGCTCAACAAGATCCACGACGGCGAACAGATCTAGCCCGCGATGCCCGGATTCCTGCCCGAGAACGGGCCGCGCTACACGGCCGAGGAGGTCGCCGAGCGCACCGGGGTGAGCCTGGACCAGGCCAAGAAGCTCTGGCGCTCGCTCGGCTTCGCCGAGGCCGGTAGCGAGGCGGTCTACACCGAGGCGGACGTCGCCGCCCTCTCGACCGTCACCGAGATCATGGCGACCGGTGTCATCGACTTCGACCTCGCCGTCAACCTCACCCGCGGCGTCGGCCAGACCATGGCCCGGCTCTCCGACTGGGAGACCTCCGCGCTGCTGCACCACGTCGAGCAGCTCGGCAGCCCCCTCGACAACCGCGCCTTCGTCGGCGCGGCGCACGAGTTCGCCGAGCAGTTCAACAAGCCCTTCGAAGAGCTGCTGGTCTACGCCTGGCGTCGGCACATGATCGCGGCGCTGGCCAGGCTGGAGGCCTCCCAGGCCGAGGACCACGGCACCATCCAGGTCAGCGTCGGCTTCGCCGACATCGTCTCCTTCACCGCGCTGTCCAACACCCTCTCCGAGGAGAAGATCGGCGACCTCGTCGAGATCTTCGAGTCTCGCTGCGCCGACGTGGTGACGCTGCAGCAGGGCCGGGTGATCAAGTCGCTGGGCGACTCGGTGCTCTTCGTCAACGACGACCCGATCCGCGCCTACGACACCGCCGAGGGCATCATCAACGTCATCGGCCGCGACCCCCGGATGCCGGACGTGCGCGTCGGGCTCGCCACCGGCTCGGTGGTGCTGCGGCTCGGCGACGTCTTCGGGCCGCCGGTGAACATGGCGGCCCGGCTCACCGCAGTGGCGCGCCGCAACCGCATCATCGTGGACGAGGCCACCGCGGAGCTGCTGCCGCCCGAGCAGTTCGAGGCCCGGCGGCTGCCCGCCCGCCCGGTGCGCGGCTTCGGGATCGTCGAGCCCGTCGCGGTACGACGGGGCTGAACGCTGCCGGGACCAACGTCCCCATTGGCAGGAAGATGCCAACGGCATTTGCGGGTAAACGGTTTGGAGCCCGCTGTGTGCTGCCTAGGATTTCGCCGTGATTGAGGTGCAGGAGATCCGGCTCGATCCGGCCCGCCGGCGCGCCTGGCGGGGAGACGACGAGATCAAGCTGTCGCGCAAGGAGTTCGACCTGGTCTGCAAGCTGATCAGCAACGCCGGGTCGATCGTCAGCCGCGACGAGCTGATGCGCGACGTGTGGGGCGTCAGCTTCTGGTCCTCCTCCAAGACCATCGACGTCCACCTCGGCTGGGTCCGGCGCAAGCTCGGCGACGACCCGCGCCAGCCACATCTGATCACCACCCACCGCGGCAAGGGGCTCCGTTTCGAGTTGGGCCACGTCCCGGTCGCCTGACGACGCCGATAGCCTTGGCCGGGTGAGCGCCCAAGCCCCCACTCTTGCGATCATCGGCGGCGGCCAGCTCGCTCGCATGATGGCCCAGCCCGCCATCGCGCTGGGCCTGCCGGTGCGGCTGCTCGCCGAGGCCGAGGGGGTCTCGGCGGCCCAGGTCATCGCGGACCACGTCGTCGGCGACTACCGCGACCTCGACACGCTGCGGAAGATCACCGACGGCTGCGCGGTGGTCACCTTCGACCACGAGCACGTGCCCACCGAGCATCTTCACGCGTTGGCGGAGGCCGGCGTCGCGGTCCGGCCCGGACCCGACGCGCTGGTCTACGCCCAGGACAAGGGACTGATGCGCGAGCGGCTCGCCGCACTCGGGGTGCCCTGCCCGCGCAACGCCATCGTGGCGACCGCCGAGGAGGTCGTCGAGTTCGGGCTGCCCTGCGTGCTGAAGACCACCCGAGGCGGGTACGACGGCAAGGGGGTGTGGGTGGTCCGCGCGGCTGCGGACGCCGCCGGGCCGTTCGAGGTGGCGGCGCGGACCGGGGTGCGGATCCTGGCCGAGGAGCTGGTCGACTTCCGCCGCGAGCTGTCGGCGATCGTCGCGCGCTCCCCGAGCGGTCAGGCCGCGGCGTACCCGATCGTGCAGACCACCCAGCGCGACGGCATCTGTCACGAGGTGATCGCGCCCGCGCCGGGGCTGTCCGACGCTCTGGCCGGCGAGGCGCAGTCGATCGCGCTGCGGATCGCCGGCGAGCTCGGCGTGGTCGGCATCCTCGCCGTGGAGCTGTTCGAGACCGCCGACGGACACGTCCTGGTCAACGAGCTCGCCATGCGGCCGCACAACACCGGCCACTGGACCCAGGACGGCGCCGAGACCTCGCAGTTCGAGAACCACCTGCGCGCGGTGATGGACCTGCCGCTCGGCGCGCCCACGCCGCGAGCGCCCTGGGCGGTGATGGTCAACATCCTCGGCGGCGACACCCCGGAGCCCGGCCGCCTCTACGACGGCTTCCCGCACGCCCTGGCCCGCGACCCGCACCTGCGGGTGCATCTCTACGGCAAGGAGCTGCGGCCCGGCCGCAAGGTCGGCCACGTCAACACCTACGGCGAGGACCTCGACGACTGCCTGGCGCGCGCCCGGCACGCCGCCGCCTGGTTCGCCGGCGAGCTAGGAGACGAGAGCGAATGACAACTGCCGCGCCCACGGTGGGCATCGTGATGGGCTCGGACTCGGACTGGCCGGTGATGCGGGCCGCCGCCGAGGCGCTCGCGGAGTTCGGCGTCGAGTACGAGGCCGATGTCGTCTCGGCGCACCGGATGCCGGAGGAGATGATCGACTACGGCAAGCAGGCGCACTGCCGCGGCCTGCGGGTGATCATCGCCGGGGCCGGCGGTGCCGCCCACCTGCCCGGAATGCTCGCCGCGGTGACCCCGCTGCCGGTCATCGGCGTGCCGGTGCCGCTCAAACAGCTCGACGGCCTGGACTCGCTGCTCTCCATCGTGCAGATGCCGGCGGGCGTCCCGGTCGCCACGGTGGCGATCGGCAACGCTCGCAACGCCGGCTTGCTCGCCGTACGGATCCTCGCCGCCGCCGACCTCGAGCTGCAGCAGCGGGTCGTCGACTTCCAGGGCGCGCTCAAGGCCGCGGCCCGGGCGAAGGGCGCGGCGCTCAGGGGGCAGTAGGGTCCAGACTCACTCCGCGAGCAGTCGGCGCAGCCGGGGCAGCAGCTCCTCGACGTCGCGATCGCTGCGCAGCACCACGATCTGACCGCCCGGCGTGGCCCCGCGCGGTGCGTCGCTCCACAGCCGTGGCACGAAGTCGGCCAGTGCCGCCGACAGCGCCGCCTCGGGCTCGCTGCTCTCCCCGCGCAGCCAGTCGCGCAGCACGTGGTTGTGCGCGGTGACCACCGCGTTGGCGAGCACCTCGGCCCGCAGCGGCGCGCCCGGGCCGTCGAGCCAGCCGCGCAGATGCTCGCGGAAGAGCCGCTGGTAGCGGCGCTGGCCGGCGATCTCGGCATCCCGTAGCGCCGAGACGGTGCGGGTGAGCTCGTAGCGCTCGCGGGCGACCTCGCCCTCCTCCAGGTAGTGGCGCAGCACCAGCCGCGCCGCCTCGGCGACCGCGACCGTCGCGGTGGTCCGGTCGGCGGCGGCGAGACGGGCGTCCACGGCGGCGAGCAGCGCGTCGTGGTCGGGGAAGATCACCGCCTCCTTGGCAGGGAAGAGCCGGAAGAACGTCGTACGCCCGACTCCGGCCCGCGCGGCGATCTCCTCGACGGTGGTCCGGTCGAAACCCTGCTGGGCGAAGAGCTCGAACGCCGCCTCGACGAGTCGGTCACGGGTGTTCGCCATAGCCCGATGGTACTGAGTACCATGTTGACGGAATCAAGTACCGCGCCGAGGAGTCGCCATGTCCGACCAGTACCCGCTCTACGCCCTGTCCGAGGAGCACCAGGAGATCCGTCGCGCGATCCGCGAGATCTGCGACGCCAAGATCGCTCCGCACGCCGCGGCGGTGGACGAGGAGGCGCGCTATCCGCAGGAGGCGGCCGACGCGCTGCTGGAGACCGACTTCCACGCCCCGCACGTGCCGGAGGCGTACGGCGGCGTGGGCGCGGACGCGCTGGCCACGGTCATCGTCATCGAGGAGATCGCCCGGGCCGACGTCTCGGCCTCGCTGATCCCGGCGGTCAACAAGCTCGGCTCGCTCCCGGTCCAGATCGGCGGCTCGGAGGAGCTGAAGGCGAAGTACCTCGGCGCGCTCGCCGCCGGCCAGGGCGGCTTCTCCTACTGCCTCTCCGAGCCCGACGCGGGCTCGGATGCGGCCAACCAGAAGACCCGCGCCGTCCGCGACGGCGACGGCTGGGTGCTCAACGGCACCAAGCGCTGGATCACCAACGCCGGCGTCTCGGAGTTCTACACCGTGCTCGCCATGACCGACCCGTCGCGGCGCTCCAAGGGGATCAGCGCCTTCGTCGTCGAGAAGTCCGACGAGGGCGTCTCCTTCGGTGCCCCGGAGAAGAAGCTCGGCATCAAGGGCAGCCCGACCCGCGAGGTCTACTTCGACAACGTCCGGATCCCCGCCGACCGGATCATCGGCGAGGAAGGGAAGGGCTTCGAGTACGCCATGAAGACCCTCGACCACACCCGGGTCACCATCGCCGCGCAGGCCGTCGGCGTCGCGCAGGGCGCGCTCGACTATGCGCTGGGCTATATGCAGTCAAGGAGCCAGTTCGGCAAGGCCATCGCGGAGTTCCAGGGCCTGCAGTTCATGGTCGCCGACATGGGCATGAGGCTCGAGGCCGCCCGCCAGCTCACCTACGCCGCCGCCGGCCGCTCCGAGCGCGGCGACGCGGACCTCACCTTCTTCGGCGCCGCCGCCAAGGCGTTCGCCTCCGATGTCGCCATGGAGGTCACCACCAACGCCGTCCAGCTCCTCGGCGGCTACGGCTTCACCCGCGACTACCCCGTCGAGCGGATGATGCGCGACGCCAAGATCACCCAGATCTACGAGGGCACCAACCAGGTGCAGCGCATCGTGATGGCCCGCCAGCTCCTCGCCGGCGTGCAGTCGACCCTCTGAGGGGACCCGTCCGTCGCCCCGGACGCCGTCGACACGCGTGAGCAGCGTCTCTGTGCCGACCTGCCGCCGATCGGTACCGTCGGGGGTGACATGACGAACGACCACTCCCGGCAGACCAGGCGCGGCCTCGCGGCCAAGCTGGGCATCGACTGGGTCACGACCCTCGCCGGTGCCCTGGCGGCGGTGTCGACGGCGGTGCTGCTCTCGACGCTCGGCGCCGCCGGCACGCTGATCGGCGCGGCGGTGGGCAGCATCGCGGCCACCGTCGGGACGGCGCTCTACAGCCAGTGGCTGGACCGCAGCAGGACCACCGTGCTGCGGGCGCAGGAGTTGGCGCTGCGGCGAGGCGGCCAGACCGAGGAGGAGGTCCGTCGAGCTGCCCGGCCGGAGCCGGGGGAGGAGCAGCCGGAGACCGAGCCGGACGTCGAGCAGCCGGTCTCGATCTGGCGCCGGCTTTCGTGGCGTCACCTCGCCGTGGTCTCGGCGGTGACCTTCGTGCTGGTGCTCGCCGTGGTGACCACGACCGAGCTGATCTCGGGCCGCACCGTCGCCTCCCTGGTCGGCGGCAGCGACGACGACGGCGGTACGACGATCTCCCACCTGACCGGCAACGACGGCACGAAGCGCGAGGACGGCGGCGACCAGGAGACGCCCTCCTCGACCGCGACCCCGACGACATCGCAGTCGCCGACAGCGACCTCGACGGCCACCGCGGACGCCACTGCGACGCCGACCGAGACGACCGCGACGAGCGAGACGACCGAGACCACCGAGCCCGCGACCACAGCGAGTGCGTCGGCTGGCGCCACGGCCTCGGAGCAGCCCACCTCGACGTCCCCGGCCTCGAGCGGCAGCCCGACCGCCGAGGCCACGCCGACCCAGTCGGCAACCCCAGCCGCTACCGGATAGACCCCTCGACGCCGACCGATCGGCTGATGGGCACGACGGCGCGGCTGTGCCACACTTCGGTGCACTCGACCCCAACGAGTCCTCGGGAGTGCCATGGCCATCACGCGTCGCCTCGCGCTCGCCTCGACGGCGGCAGTTGCGCTCCTCAGCGCACCCGGCCGGGCCGCCGCGGCGTCGTACGCGCCCGGGTCCTATCCCGCGACCTCGGTGCTGCCCGAGGACCAGCGGCATCTGGTCGGCCGGTTCAGCTATGGCCTCACCCCGGCGCTACGGGACGAGGTCGTCGCGGCCGGTACGGCGCGGACCTGGTTCGAGGAGCAGCTCGCCATGCCGGCGACCAGCGAGCTCGACGGCTGGTGGCCGGATCTCGCCCTGACCGCGGAGCAGATCTGGCAGCGCTCCGCCACCGGCGTCCGCGAGGGCTGGCAGGTGATGGCCGACTACGGCCGCCGGCTGCTGGCACGCCGGATCACCACCCAGGCACAGCTGCGCGAGGTGCTGACCGAGTTCTGGGAGAACCACTTCCACATCCCCACCACCGGCGACGCGCAATTCCCGCACCGGGTGGCCTACGGCGATCTGATCCACACCCTGGCGCTCGGCAGCTTCACCGAGCTGCTGCAGGGCGTCGTCACCCACCCGGCGATGACGATCTACCTCAGCGGCTACGACTCCACCAAGGCCCACCCCAACGAGAACCTCGGCCGCGAGGTGCTCGAGCTGCACACCGTGGGCGTCGGCAACTTCACCGAGGACGACGTCAAGAACGCCGCCCGGATCCTGACCGGCTTCCACGTCGACATGTGGCAGACCTTCACGCCGTCGTACCAGCCGCAGGACCACTGGACCGGACCCGTGAGCGTGCTCGGCTTCAGCTCGGCCAACGCCGAGGCCGACGGCCGCCCGGTGGTGACCGCACTGCTGGACTACCTCGCCCACCACGAGCTCACCGCGACCCGGATCGCCCGCAAGCTGGCGACCTACTTCGTCAGCGACGACCCGCCGGCGTCGCTGGTCGCCCGGCTCGAGCAGGCCTATCTCGCCGGCGACACCGCCATCGCGCCGGTGCTGCGCGAGCTCGTCGACTCCGAGGAGTTCCGGGACAGCGTCGACGCCAAGCTGCGTACGCCGGGCGAGGACCTGGTGGCGACCTACCGACTGCGCGTCGCGGAGCTCGCCCAGCCGGCCAGCAGCGACTCGGCCGCCAACGTGATCCTCTGGCAGGCCAGCGGGCTCGGCCAGCAGCCGATGGTGTGGCCCCGCCCCGACGGCGCACCGCTGACCGCGGCCACCTGGGCCTCGCCCTCGCGGGCGCTCGCCTCGCTCAATCTCCACGCGAACATGGCCGGCGGCTGGTGGCCCACCGAGGACATCACCTATCATCCGCCGGCCGACTGGACGCCGACGCTGCCGATCGCCTTCCGTGACCTGGTCGACCACCTCGCCCGGCTGCTGCACCACCGGCCCTCCACCGCCTCGGTGCTCGAGGGCGCCTGCCTGGCCACCGGCACGTCGCCCGACACCACGGTGACCTCCGGCTCGGACCTGTTCACCTGGCGCGCGCCCCAACTGCTGGCGGCGCTGCTCGACCACCCCACGTGGTACCGCCGATGAACGGCTGCGAGGAGTTCGCCGCGCTGGCGACCAGCCGCCGCGGGCTGATCCGGGGCCTGGTCGCCGGCGGTCTCGCGACCACTGTCGGCACCGCCGTGGTGACCGCCGGGCCGGCGTCGGCCGCCCCGGCGCCCGCCGTCCTGGTCGTGCTGTCGCTGCGCGGCGCCATGGACGGGCTCTCGCTCGTCGTCCCGCACGGCGACCCGGTCTACTACCAGGGCAGGCCCGGCATCGCGATCCCGCGCGAGTCGCTGCTCGCCGCCGACTCCTTCTTCGGGCTCCATCCCGCGATGGCGCCGCTGCTGGGGATGTGGCAGGCCGGTGAGGTCGCGGCGATCCACGCTACCGGCATGGCGGTGCCCAACCGCTCCCACTTCGAGGCGATGGAGCTGGTCGAGGACGCCGCCCCCGGCTCCGAGATCCGCTCCGGCTGGCTCAACCGGCTCGTCGGGCTCACCTCGACCGGCGACCCGCTCCAAGGGCTCGCGGTCGGCACCAGCCCGCCGACTTCGCTGTCGGGTGGCGCCCCGGTCATGTCGATCAGCGACCTCTCCACCGCGAAGCTCCCCGGCGAGTCGGCCAACGACTCGGCCCGGCCCCGGCGTACCTCCCTGGACGCCATGTGGGCGGGGGAGAGCACGCCGATGGCGACGGGGATGCGGGCCGCCCTCGCCAGCGTCGACCGGCTCGCCGCCGCCCAGGCCCAGGACGACCATGTGGCCAGCTACCCCGACACCGACCTCGGCCGGGCACTCTCCTCGGTCGCCCGGACCCTGCGTGCCGACCTCGGCGTCCAGGTCGTCACCGTCGACCAGGGCGACTGGGACATGCACACCGACCTGGGCACCCTGCAGTGGGGCCGGATGCGGAGCAACGCCGACGAGCTCGCCACGGCGCTGGCGGCCTTCTTCGCCGACCTCGGGCCGGTGCGTCCGAAGGTCACCCTGGTGGCGCTCAGCGAGTTCGGCCGGCGCGTGGTCGAGAACTCCGGCTACGGCCTCGACCACGGTTGGGGCAATGTGATGTTCGCGATGGGCGCCGGCGTGCGCGGCGGCTACTACGCGACGTGGACGCCGCTGCAGGACACCCTCGACGCCGACCTGACGGTGACCACCGACTACCGCGACGTGCTCGCCGAGGTGGTGGCGACCCGGCTCCCGGAGACCTCGCTCACGGCCGTCTTCCCGGGCTTCGCCCGCACCCCGATCGGCTTCATGACGACCACGACCGACGCCGGCGGGACGACCCCGGCGGCCTCGACCGGCCAGCCGGCCGAGCCGGTCGTCCGGCTGCGACTGACCAAGCTCAGGCACGGCAGGGCGAAGGCCAGGATCCGGGTGGTCGAGCAGGGCGCCGCCGTACGTCGTGCCAGGGTCGTGGTGCGCTGCGGGAAGCAGCGCGTCAAGGTCCGGCTGCGGCCCAAGGACAACGGCACGGTGACGGTCCGGCTCACCGGCCTGGAGCACGGGAGCAGGGTGCGAGTGGTGGTCAAGGCGCCGAACGGACGACTGATCGGCCGCGCCACCGCCGTCGTCAGCTGAGGCACCGGGTGCTTGCGCGCGTCCAGCCGCCGGCCTTGACCAGCTCGCCGCCGAGCCTGTGAGTCGGCCTCAGTGCTTTGGTTGGCTCGCGGGATCCGGGGGATGATCGCAGGCATGATGCCGCGCGGCCTGCTAGGGAGGTGCTGGTCAATGGCGCGCGCGCAGCAGGCGGGATTGAGCAGCACTTCCCTAGGAGCTCTCCTGCTCGCGCTGCTCGGCACGGCCTGGCTGGCGGCACCGGCGCATGCGCACCCCTCGGCTTGGTCGACGGTGCTGATCGACGAATCCGGCGGCCGGGTGAGTCTGTCCGCGCAGATCCCGATCGACGAGTACGAGGCGGCCACCGGCACCGAGATCGACCGGAGCGACGCAGGCGTCGCCGCAGTGGCGGCCAGCGTCGCCTCGTACGTCGGCGAGCGGGTCTCCCTCACTGTCGGCGATGACCCGGTGCCGCTGTCGGTGGTCGACGTCGGCCTCGGCGAGCTGGCGGACCAGGACGCTCACGCCTCGATCGACGTGGCGCTGACCGGGACGATGGCCTCCGCCGAGCTGACGTCGTTCGAGCTGACCTGGGGAGCGGTGGTCCACGACGTGCCCAGCCACAAGGTCTACGTCTCGCTGGCGGGCGAGGGCGAGAACCAACTGCTCGACGTGGTCACCGACGCCGATCCGACGATCGAGGTCGGTGACCGACCCGCCGACATCTCGTTCTCGCACATGGTCCGGGTCGGCGTCGACCACATCGCCACGGGCTACGACCATCTGCTCTTCCTGCTCATGCTCCTGCTGCCGGCCCCGGCGCTGGCGCGTCGTGGTCGTACCGGCGGGCGTGCGGTCGGTGCGGCGCTGGGCCGGGTGGCCTTGGTGGCCACCGCCTTCACCGTCGGTCACTCGCTGTCGTTGGCGCTGGTCTCCTTCGGGCTGGTCTCCTTCCCGGCCCGGCCGGTCGAGACCCTGGTCGCCGCCTCGATCCTGGTGGCGGCCGTCCACGCGGTACGTCCGCTGGTCAATCGCGGCGAGGTATGGATCGCCGGCGGCTTCGGGCTGGTCCACGGCACCGCCTTCGCGACCACCGTGCTGGAACTCCACCTCTCGACCGCCGACACCGCCCGGGCGGTGCTCGCCTTCAATGTGGGCATCGAGCTGGCCCAACTGGTCGCCATCGTGGCCGTCGTACCGCTGCTGGTGCTGGCCGCCGCGAGCTCCGACTACCGCTATCTGGTCGGCACGGTGGCCGTGCTCGGCGCGCTCGCGGCACTGGACTGGATCGTGGCGATCTGGCGGGTCTCCACTCCCGTGCTGGATCCGGTCTACCAGGCCATCGGTGCCCAACCGCTGCTTGCCTGGGGTGGGCTGGCCCTGGTGACCGGGGCGATGTGGCTCGCGCGGGGAGCCGCGGGCCGCAACCAGGAGGCCGACTCCTCAGAGGTCCGTGACTCTCGCGTCAACGTGTGAACAGGCGGCACCCGAAGCATCCCGCGGGTATTCACAGGTTCGGACGCTTGTGGGTCACAGGATCGACTCCTAGCTTGCGGTGCGTGACTAGACCGCTGGCCAGAGCTCTGCCCGTCCTCGCTTCCGCCGTCGTCTTGGGAGTGACGGCAGTCGCGGCGTTCGCTGCCACCGGCACCACAGCGACCACGTCCGCGTCGGCCAGCACCACGACCGCGGCCGTGGTGAGCGCCGCGGAGGCGTTCTTGGACACGCTGACGACGAGTCAGCAGGAAACGGTGCTCTACGACTATTCCTCCTCCGAGCGGTCGGCGTGGTCGAACCTGCCGGTGGGCTCGGGGCGCAACGGGATCAAGCTGGGCGATCTGAGCACGACCCAGCAGGCCGCGGCGATGGCGGTGGTCGACGCGATGTTGAGCGAGCAGGGCCAGAGCCAGGTCGACCAGATCATGACCGCCGACAGCTACCTGAGCTCTTCTGGTGGTGGCACCGGCTACGGCAGCGGCCTGTACTACCTGGCCCTCTTCGGCACCCCGACCGCCACCGGCCAGTTCGGGGTGCAGTTCGGGGGACACCACTTGGCGATCAACGCCGACTTCAACGACGGCAACGCCGCCATCACCCCCGACTTCGTCGGCGTCGAGCCGCAGACCTGGACTGCCGACGGCACCACCTACACCCCGATGAACGGGGAGAAGACGGCCGTCTTCGCGGTGTTGGACAGTCTCTCGACCACCGAGCAGAGCGCGGCCAAGATCTCGGGCACCTTCACCGACGTCGTCAAGGGCGCCGGCACCGACGCCCAGGACTACCCCACCGACCAGGGGATCCTGGTCAGTTCCCTGAGCGATGACCAGCAGGCGCTGGTCACCACCGCCATCGAGCAGTGGGTCGGCGACTTCACCGACGAGATCTCCGAGGACTACCTGGCCGCTTACGAGGCCGACTACGACCAGACCTACCTCGGCTGGGGCAACACCACCAGCTCCACCGGCACCGGCACCGGCACCACCAGCGGCACCTACTTCCGCATCTCCGGTCCCGCGGTGTGGATCGAATACGTCCACCAAGCCGGTGTCGTCCTCTCCGGACTCCACATCCACACCATCTTCCGGGACAAGACCTCCGACTACACCGCCACCAGCACGACCACGAGCGTGTCGACCACGGACGTGTCGACCACGGACGTGCCGACCACGGACACCTCCACCGACTCCGTCACCCAGACCAGCACGACCACCGCATCGCTGAAGAAGAAGCGCCTCCAGCGTGGCCGCCACGCCGTCGTACGGATCCAGGTGACCTCCGCGGTGGCCGCCGGTCGGGTGCAGGTCCTGGTCGACGGCGACGTGGTCCGCACCCGGCAGCTCACGGCCGCGCGGGCGGGGCAGACCTGGGCGGTGCGGCTGCCCAAGCTCGCCGTCGGCCGGCACCGGGTGCGGGTCGTCTACGAGGGCACCACCGGCGTCACCGGCTCGGCCTCCTCGGTGCTGCGGCTTCGCGTGATCCGCTGAGGCGGTCAGGCGGTGCGCTGCCGGCGGATCCGGTCCGACAGCATGGATCTGAGCAGCCGCAGCACGCCGCGCAGGTCGGCGAGTGCGGTCGGCACGATCTCGACGCGGGAGTCGGGATCGTCGATCCAGTCGACCGGTACCTCGTGGATCCGCAGCCCGGCGCGCTCGGCCAGCACCAGCAGTTCGGTGTCGAAGAACCACTCCTCGTCACGCACCAGCGGCAGCAGCCGCGCCGCGACGTCGGTGCGGAGCGCCTTGAAGCCACACTGGGCGTCGCTGAACGAGACGCCCAGCAGCAGGCGCAGCAGCAGGTTGTAGCACCGCGAGACCAGCTCGCGCTTGGTGCCGCGCACTACCCGGCTCCCAGTGGCCAGCCGGCTGCCGATGGCGACCTCGGAGTGACCGCTCAGCAGCGGCGCGACCAGCGGCCAGATGGCCCGCAGGTCGGTGGAGAGGTCCACGTCCATATAGCCGACCACGCTGGCGCTCGACCTGCTCCAGGCCGCCCGCAGCGCCCGTCCCCGGCCCTTCTCCTCGAGACGGATGACGTCGACGCTGTCGAACTCCTCGCTCAACCGTTGCGCGATCGCCCACGTGCCGTCGGTGCTGGCGTTGTCGGCGATGGTGATGCGGTAACGCCCGGCCAGCTCGGCGCGCAGGTAGTCGTCGAGGCGGCGTACCGAACGGTCCAGGTCGCGCTCCTCGTTGTAGACCGGAATGACGAACTCGACCGTGCCCAGCAAGGTGGCGCCGAGCCTGGTCGGCCGGGGAAGGCCGAGCGCAGTCATGCGCTGACCCCGCTCTGACTCGTCGTCGAGGTGCCGAGGGGACTGGACAGGTCGTAGACCGTGGTGCCGCCCACCTCCGTGGAGCTGAAGTTGGCCGCCACCCACTGCTCGATCTGCGAGGTGGTGCTCTCGCCGCTGCCCGGCTGGCCGCCGAGGCCACCGCCGATGAAGTAGTGGATCTCGCCGTTGTCGACGTAGTCCTGGAACTGCGCCAGCGTCGGGTAGGACACCGTCCCGTTGAAGCCGCCGACCGCCATCACCGCGTGCCCCGAGGCGAGCTGGTAGCTCGCCGCGCTCTGGGAGCGCGCCGTCGCGGCCACCCAGCGGTAGCCCTCGGCACCGGTGTCGAGCAGCGAGGTCATTTCCGCGGAGACCTGCTCGCCGTTGATCAGGCTGTTGCCGCCACCGCCACCGCCACCGCCACCGCCACCGCCACCGCCACCGCCGCGACCGCCGCCTGGCGTGCCGCCGCCGGGCTGGCCACCGGTTTGTCCGCCGGTTTGGCCGCCGGGCTGGCCTCCGCCGGTTTGTCCGCCGGGCTGGCCTCCGCCGGTTTGTCCGCCGGGCTGGCCTCC
>NZ_JASGDQ010000113.1:0-62034 GCF_047607185.1 Nocardioides sp.
CAGGTGCGCGCAGCGCAAGGCGGCGTCGCGACGGCATACCGGGCGTCTTCCGAGCGGCGCCAACGCCGCGATGGGTGTGCCTGGGCCGCGCAGACCCGGGACGAACTTCCGGAGACGACCACTAGCCAAGCGGCGCGGGAGCGGGGGTGGCCACCAGCCTGCCTCTGATGCTGCCCAGTCGCTCGACGGCGAGCTCGACCTCGTCGCCCGGCGCCAGCCAGGGATAGGCGTCGGCGCCGTGCACCCGGGAGAGCTCCAGGATGCAGCCGGTGCCGACGGTCCCGCTGCCGACGACGTCGCCGCGGCGCAGCGTGGTGCCGCGCGCGGCATAGGAGATGAGCTGGCCGAAGGACCAGTGGATCGTCTTCCAGTTGCCGGCGCTGTAGGGGCGGCCGTTCACCGTCGCGGTCATGGCAAGGTCGAAGCCCTTGCCGGCGGCAACGTCGGCGAGCTCGTCCGGGGTCACCAGGAAGGGACCGAGACTGGTCGCGGTGTCCTTGCCCTTGACCGGTCCGAGGTGCTGGCGCATCTCGGTGGCCTGGAGGTCGCGGGCACTCCAGTCGCAGAAGATCGTGTAGCCGGCGATGTAGTCCTCCGCCTCCTCCGGTGTCACGTCCGCGCAGTCGCGGTCGATGATCGCGGCCACCTCGAGCTCGTAGTCGTAGGCCGTCGAGCCGGGCGCGATCGGCACCTCGGCGTCCGGCGGCCAGATCGCGGCCGGGTTCTGGAAGTAGAAGACCGGCTGGTCCCACCAGCCCGGGTCGACCTCGGCGCCCAGTGCTCGGGTGGAGGTCACGTGATGCTCCTCGAAGGCCATGAAGTCGCGTACGGCGGGCGGGACCGGGATGGGTGCCAGCAGCTCCGCAGCCGCCAGGGCGACCTCCTCTCGCGGCGCGGCGGTGGTCTGCGCGGCGGCCTCCCGCAGTCGCTCCCCGCGCTCGCCCAGCAGACCCAGGAGCCCGCCGTCACCGGGGTAGCCCAGCACGTGGTCGCCGACCACCAGACCGGGCCGGGCCGCACCGTCGCCGGCCAGATAGGTCACCCACCTCATCGAATCTCCTCCATCGAGCTGCCCAGTCGGGGAAACAACGTCGCGCCGTTGGCGCGGAACAGGTCGGTCGCCGGTGCGCCTCCGAGCGTGGCCCGGGCGACCGCGGCCGCGCCGGCCTCGACGCCGGCCGCCGGAGCGAACGGGAAGTCGGTGCCGTAGAGCAGCCGCTCGGTGCCGACCATCGAGGCCAGCGTCGGCATTGCCCGCGGAAAGGCGGTTCCGGCGCAGTCGTAGTAGAGCCGGGACAGCTCGGCGAGCACGTCGAGGTCGTCGGGCACGCCGGGAAGCATGGCCGGGAAGAGGGTCAGCCTGTCGCCCAGCACCGCAAGGGTCCCGCCCGAATGCGGGATCACCCAGCGGATGTCCCGGTAGCGGCGCAGCACGCCGTTGAAGAGCAGGTTGCTCACCGCGCGAGTCGAGTCGAAGGGAAACTCCAGCATCGGCCGGGGCCTTCCCAATGAGACCGCCTGCCAGCACGCCGGCGAGGTCGGATGCACGATGACCACGGCCCCGGTGGCGTCGAGCTCGGCCATCAGCGGCTCGAAGGCCTCGTCGCCGAGGTAGCGGCCGGCGGCGTTCGTCATCAGGCCGCAGGCGTCGGCACCGAGCTCGTCGCGCGCCCGCCGCCACTCGGCGATCGCCGCGGTCACCTCGGTCATCGGGATCGCGGCGGCCTGGCCGAACCGACCGGGATGGTCGGCCACCACTGCGGCGATCTCGTCGTTCACGCCTCGCGCCAGCGCCACCACGTCGGTGGTCGCGTCGATGACCATCCCGGGCGAGGAGACGGACAGCACCGCGGCATCGATGCCGTGGGCGTCCATCAGTGCCAGCGTCTCGGCGGCCGACCACGGCGGCAGCGCCGGGAAGCCGTCCGGCTGGACGATGCCGGCCGCCGTACACGCGGCGCGGTAGGCGTCGGTGACGACATGGCTGTGGACGTCGATCAGTCGACCGGGCGCAAGCGCCCCCATCAGACCGCGACCAGGTCGTCGTCGCTCGACACGGCCGGTTGTGGCTGTCGTGGCGGTCGCAGCCGGCCCCAGCCGCGCCGGGCGAGGTCCACGAGGAGCGGCCAGATGCCTCGCGGGGCGAGCGTCACGACGGCGATCAGCACCGCTCCCTCGACGACCAGGCCCAGGATCGGGTGGCCGCCCAGCTGCTTGGTCAGGCCGAGGTAGACCAGCGCGCCGCCGAGAACGGGACCGAAGAAGGTGCCCACGCCCCCGATGATGGTCATCACGATCGCGCCGATGGTCCAGGTGATGCCGAGGCCGCCGATGGGCTCGACGGCCACCTGCTGCAAGGCGACCACCGCGCCGAGCAGGCCCATCAGGCCGCCGCTGAGCATGAGCGCGGTCAGCCGCATCCCGCGCACGCCGACGCCGAGCGAGACCGCGGCGTCCTCGTTCTGGCCCACGGCCGACATCCGCAGGCCCACCGCGCTGAACTTCAGCCACACTGTGGCCACCGAGCACAGGAACACGCAGGCCGCGGCGAGCTGGAACAGCCCTATCGGCGTCGGGAGCACCGAGAAGGGCAGGCTGAGCCCGGCCGAGCGGCCGAGCGGCTCGCTGTTGATCACGAAGGTCTGCAGCGCGAGCGCCGCGGCGAGCGAGCCGATGGTGAAGTAGTCCTCACGCAGCCGGAGCAGCGCGATGGCCAGGACGGCCGCGAGCACGGCCGCCACCACGCCGCCGGCGAGGACCGTCCGGATCGGCCCCCACTCCCAGTGGATGGTCACCATCGCCGCGGTGTAGGACCCGGCGCCGACGAAGGCGCCCACGCCGAGCGAGAACTGACGCGAGAAGCCGGCCAGCAGGTTCCATGCCTGGGCGACGCCGATGACGGTGAGCAGGGAGGTCCACATGTCGAGGCCGTACGGCGTCAGGCCGCCGCCGACGAGAAGGAGCACGACCAAGGCCGCGGCGCAGCCGGCCAGGCCGAGGAGCATCGGGCGCCGGGTCATGCCCTGACCACCTTTCCCATCAGGCCCTGAGGCCGGAATGCCAACAGCAGCAGGAGCAGCAGGTAGACGAGGAGATCGCGGTACTCCCCGCCGATCACCTCGGTCGCCATCGCCTGGAGCACCCCGACACCGAGCGCCGCGAAGAACATCCCGGACACATTGCCCAGTCCGCCGAGCACGACCACGGCGAATCCGAAGACCAGGTAGGAGGCGCCGGCCGAGGGGTTGAAGCTGCTGCTGATGCCGACCATCACGCCACCGATCGCGGCCAGTCCGGTCGCCAGCGCGAAGACGGTCGCGTGCAGCGCCCGGACATCGATGCCGACGGCGCCGACCACCACCGGATCGCGGCCCGACGCGCGGACCGCCATCCCCCACCGGGTGTGGTGGATCGCCCACCACACCGCTGCGGTGCAGACGGCGCCGACCGCGAAGACGATGACATAGGCCGTCTGCACCCGGACGCCCAGCAGGGACATGCCGCTGTCGGCGTACGACGCCGGCAGGGTCTTGGCGTCGTTGCCGGCCAGGCCGCTGAACGCCGCCTGCAGCAGCAGCGCGATGCCGAAGGTCGCGACCACCGGCGCGTCGGGACCGCTTGCGGTCAGCCGGCTCAGCAGCCCCCGGTGCAGCGCCCAGCCGCCGGCGGCCGCCAACAGGGCGACGACCGGCAGGGCCAGCAGCGGATCGAGGCTGGTGTGCCCGCAGACCACATAGGCCAGGTAGCCGCCGATGAGGACGAACTCCCCGTGGGCCAGGTTGACCAGGCGGAGGACGCCGAAGATCAGCATCAGGCCCAGGCCGGTGACGGTGTAGCGCCCGCCGATGAGCAGACCCTGGATCAGGGCATCCCACAGGTGCATGGCTCAGCTCACCCGGTCACTGCAGACCGGCGACCGGGGCGACCAACGGCACCGAGCCCGTCGCGTCGGCCGGGAAGACCTGGTCGGCCGAGCCCTCGTTCCACTGCAGCACGTACAGGTCGGTGGCGCACACATGGGTGGTGGGGTCGAACGCGATGTGACCGACCGGGGTGTCGAGGTCCGAGGCGGCGATGGCGTCGTTGATCTCGCTGGGCTCGCTCGACCCCGCCTTGGCGATCGCGTCCAACAGGACGTACGCCGCAGAGAAGGACGAGACCGCGATGCCCTGGTCCGGGATGGTCGGCAGCTGCTCGGTCAGCGCGGCCTGCAGATCGTCGGAGAGCATCCCGCCCGGGGCCCAGTACGCCGTGGTGAGCGTGCCCTGGGCGGTGTCGCCGAGGCCGTCCCACCAGGCTCCGCTGGAGCCCGCCTTGGCCGCCAGCGCGGCGACCGGCTTGAGCTCGAGTGCCTTGATCTGCTTGTAGAGCGCGATGCCGTCGGGGATGACGGTCTGGCTCAGCACGAGCTGGGCGCCCTTGGACTTGGCGTCCTTGATGAAGGAGCTGTAGTCGGTGGTGCCGACGGCGAAGCTGTAGTCGCCCACGACGTCGTACCCCGCTTCGGTGGCCGCGCTCTTGAACAGCTCGCGCTGGGCGACGCCGTCGGGCTCGGTGTCGGTGAAGAGGGCGACCTTCTTGTTGCTCTCGACCTGGTCGAAGGTCTGGAAGATGTCGGTGCCCTGCTCGGTCTCGGCGAAGAACATGTCCCAGCTGTACTTGAAGCCCTCCTTGGAGAAGGTCTCGAAGACGCCGATCGGGTTGCAGGTGGCGATCACCGGGACGTGCTGGGCCTCGGCCACCTGTACGACGGGGAGCACCGCGGTCGGCGTGCAGCCGGTCAGGAAGGCGGACACGCCGTCCTTCAGCGCCATCTCGCGGGCCTGGCTGCCGGCCAGGGTCGAGTCGCTCTTGTTGTCCTGGACGATGAGCTCGACCTTCTTGGTCTCGCCGTCGACCTCGATGCCACCGGCGTCGTTCACCCGCTTCACGGCATAGTCGAGACCTGCCTTCTGAATGGGTCCGATCGGCCCGAGGTCGCCGGTCAGGGAGAGGCTCACCCCGATCTTGATCGTGTCGTCGCTCGAGGACGAGGACGACGACGAGGAGCCACACGCACTCAGCGAGGCCAGCGCCAGGGTGGTGCTGAGGCCTACTCCGGCGAACTGCGAAAGGCGCGACATGTGCGCCCCCTTTCTTGGGTGGTTGGCGAGCTAGCTGCCTGTGAGGGAGTCGAAGTAGGCGCGATCCAGGGCCTCTTCGTCACGGAGGAGTCGTGGGTCTCCCGAGAAGCTGATCCGACCGCGGTTGAGCACGTAGGCACGGTCGGCGAAGTCGAGGCAGCGGCCGATGTTCTGCTCGACGATGAGGAGGGCGGTGCCGCTGGCGCGGATCTTGTCCAGGCCGTCGTACAGCTCGTCGATGACGACGGGCGCCAGGCCCAGCGACACCTCGTCGCACAGCAGCAGCCGTGGCGCGGACATCAGCGCCCGGCAGATGGCGACCATCTGCTGCTGGCCGCCGCTGAGCGAGCCGGCCTTGGCGGCGAGCTTGCCCTCCACCTGCGGGAAGACCTGGAGCAGCTCGGCGATGCGCTCCCGGATCTGGTCCCGCCGGGCGCGACGGCCGGCCCCGAGCTGAAGGTTCTCGCTGACGGTGAGGTCGGCGAAGAGGCGGCGCCCCTCCATACAGTGCGCGATGCCGGCCTCGTTGCGCCGATGGGCGGGCATCGCGGTGATGTCCTTGCCGTCGAGCTCGACCGTTCCGGAGCTGGTGCGGAGGACTCCGCTGATGGTGCCGCACAGGGTGCTCTTGCCGGCACCGTTGGCGCCGAGCATGGCGACCGCCTCACCGGGCCTGATGTCCAGGTCGACACCGTGGAGCGCCAGCAGCCGGCCGTATCCGGCCTTGAGGTCACGCACCGCCAGCAAGGGCTCAGCGACGCTCGCGCTGCGCCGGTCCACCTCGACCACGGTCCCGCTGCCCCGCGAGCCCAGGTAGATCTCCCGGACCCGCTGGTCGGCATGGACCTCGGCAGGGGTGCCGGTGGTGAGCACCTCACCCCAGTTCATCACCGTCACCTGGTCGGCGACCGACTCCACGACGCCCTCGACGTGCTCGACCAGGATGACGGTGACCCCGGTCTCGTGGATGCCCTTCACCAGCTCCACGGCGGCGTCGAGCTCCCTGCCTACGAGGCCGGCGGCGATCTCGTCCAGAAGCAGCAGCTCGGGACGACAGCCGAGCGCGCGGCCGACCTCCATGCGCTTCAGGTCGAGCACCCCCAGGCTCGAGGCCGGGCGCGAGGCGAGCCCGGCCAGCCCGGTAAGGCGCAGGATCTCCTCGACGTCGGCGCCGCGGCGGGCCGCGCCCACACCGACCTCGATGTTCTGGCGGACCGTCAGGTCGAGGAAGGGACGTGGGATCTGCGCGGCGACGCCGATGCCGGTGCGGGCGTATCGGTGCCGGCCGAGCCGGTCGACGCGGCGGCCACCGACGTAGATCTCACCCGAGGTCGGCCGGTACTGGCCGGCGATCATCTTCAGCACGGTGCTCTTGCCGGCGCCGTTCGGGCCGATGATCGCCGCGACGCTTCCGGCGGGCACCTCCAGGTCGAAGGACTTGACCGCGTGGACGCCGCCGAACCTCTTGTCGACTCCTCGGAGACTGACCTCGACGCTCATCCCTGCCTCGGCGCATGGGTGCCGGTCATCAGAGCGGCCAGGTCCTCCGGCGCGAGGAAGGACGGCGGCGGTGGCGGCCCCCAGGCGTACAGAGCACGCGCGCCGTCGAAGACCCCGGGCTTCCAGAGCTCGTCGTCGACCACGCAGTCGAGGTCCGAGTAGTACTCGGAGTAGTTGCCGGCCGGGTCGCGCAGATACCAGAAGAAGTTCGAGCCGATGTAGTGCCGGCCCAGCCCCCACACGTGGCGGGCGGGGTCCGCGGCCAGCATCGCCGTGGCACCGCGGCCGATCTCGTCGATGTCGTCGACCTGCCAGGAGGTGTGATGCAGGAAGTTGAGCGGGGCCTGTTGGACCAGCACGTTGTGGTGGTCGGTCGAGCAGCGCATGAATGCGGCCATCCCGGGCACCTCGTCGGAGACCTTGAAGCCGATCCCCTCGGTGAAGAACCGCTGGGTGGCCTCGGCGTCGGTCGAGCCGATGACGGTGTGGCCGAGCTTGCGCGGCCTCACCGCGGACTCGCGCTCGATCCCCGGGGCGCGGTTGTTGAGCCGCTCCGCGACCCCGGGAAAGTTGTACGGCGTCGCGGCGCCGTCCTGGTCGATGCGTGGTGCGATCGAGACGGTGGCCTTGATGCCGGCGATGGGCTCCGTGGTGACGATCGCGTCGCCCTCGTCGGAGACGTGCAGGTCGAGCTTCTCGAGCTGACGGGCGACGCGATCGAGGTCGTCCCGGTCGTCGACGCCCACGCCGAGCGCCACGAGCCGCCGCTGCGGCGCGTACTCGATGCGGAGTTGCTCGCCACCGTCGACGGTGGCGAAGCCGCCCGTCTCGGTGGGGGTCAGGCCGAACTCGGCGTAGTAGGCCTTGGTCTCCTCGACGTTGGGAACGCCGATGGTCAGGCGGGTCATGCGGTGCAGCGGCATCCTCGGCTCCTTGCCATGCGATCTTCTGGTGGCTAGCGCTGGCTCGCGCAGGTCTGGCGAAGGCTGCCGAGGCCTTCGATGGTCGTCTCGACGACATCGCCGTCCTTCAGGAACCACTTCGGCTCGCGAGCACCACCGACGCCTGCCGGGGTGCCGGTGAAGATGACGTCGCCGGGATAGAGCTGGACGACTCCGGAGAGGTGCTCGATGAGGGTCGGGATGTCGAAGATCAGCCGACTGGTGCGGCTGCCCTGGACCTGCTCGCCGTTGACGGTGCAGGCGATCTCCAGATCGGCCGGCTCGGCCAGCTCGTCGACCGTGGTGAGATACGGGCCCTGCGGGGCGAACCCCGGGTAGGACTTCCCGAGCGAGAACTGCGGCGCCGGTCCCGACAGCTGCAGGGTGCGCTCGGAGTAATCCTGCCCGACGGTGAGTCCGGCGACGTACTCCCAGGCGTCGGCTCGGGCGACGTCCTTGGCCGGCCTGCCGATGACGACGACGAGCTCGGCCTCCCAGTCGACCGTGTCGTTGGGCAGCACCAAGGTGCCCTCGGGACCGGCGAAGCTGCCCACGAACTTGGTAAAGACGGTCGGCACCGGCGGGTAGGAGAACCCGGACTCGTCGGCGTGGTCCTTGTAGTTGAGCCCGATCGCGAAGACCTGGCGCGGTGCCGGCGATGGCGCGTCGGCCTCGCTGGCGACGAAGGGCGTGCCGTCGGCGGCGAAGTCGGGGGTCACGGTGGCGGCCCATCCGACGAAGTCCGGCCAGGCGTCGTAGAGGGCCGCGGGCTCCGGCCCGAAGCGAGCGCCGCTGGCCTTGGCGATGTCGACGGCGAGGCCGCTGGCGGTGTCGACCCACACGGCACGACCCTGAACTGAGGCGATATGCACGAGGATTCCTTTCGGGTGTCGTGATGTCGGTCACATCGGTTGCGACTCACACAACATCACTGGATTCGGTATGTCAAGACAATTTCGAAAATCAAAAGGGGTGTCGGATCATCTTTTGCCCGTCGTTCGGTCACCCGCTCAGCGCGGTCCGGCGTGGGCGAGCTCGACGTACCAGTCGATGAGCTCGGGCCGATCCACGGCCCCAGGACTGACGACGTCGGCCGGATCGGCGCCTTGGAGGATCCGCTTCAGCGGCACCTCGAGCTTCTTGCCGGTCTTGGTGTGCGGGATGGCCGCGACGGCGTAGAAGTCGTCGGGCACGTGCCGGGGCGACCCCTTGGAGCGCAGTTGAGCGCGCAGCTCCTCACGCAGGGTGCCATCGAGCTCGACGCCGTCGGCGAGCACCAGGAACATCGGCATCCAGTAGTCGCCGTCGGGCAGTTCGACGCCGAGGACCAGCGCCTCGACGACCTGGGGCATCGCCTCGACCACGCGGTACAGGTCCGCGGAGCCGATCCGCACTCCGCCGCGATTGAGGGTGGAGTCGGAGCGACCGTGGATGACGTAGGTGCCACGGCTGGTGTGCGTCAGCCAGTCGCCGTGCCGCCAGATGCCGGGATAGACCTCGAAGTACGCCGCCCGGTACCTCGACCCGTCCGGGTCGTTCCAGAACGCGACCGGCATGTTCGGCATCGGCCGGGTCACCACCAGCTCGCCGACCTCGTCCACGACCGGACGCCCCTCGGGGTCGAACGCCTCGACCGCCACGCCCAGCGCCGGGCCGGGCATCTCGCCGGGGTAGATCGGCAGTCCGGGCGCCCAGTTGATGAAGGCTCCGACGACGTCGGTGCCTCCACTGGTGGAGACCAGCGGGAGATCCGCCCTCACCTGGTCGGCGACCCAGCGATAGTGCGCCGGCGGAACCGGGGCGCCGGTGACCCCGATCAGCCGCAGCGCCGACAGGTCGTGCTCGGCGCCGGGTCGCAGCCCGGCGCCGGCCGAGAGCTGCAGATGACCGGGACTGGTACCGAAGGTGGTGACCCGCTCCTCGGCGACGAGCCGCCAGAGCCGGTCCATCGACGGGTAGCCGGGGCTGCCCTCGTAGGCGACGGTCGTCGCGCCGGTGAGCAGCGCGGAGACCACCAGGTTCCACATCATCCAGTTGGTCGAGGTGTACCAGAAGAACGTGCCACCCGCCTCGGCGCCGAACTGCAGCCCGAGACCGCACAGCTGCGCGACCAGGACGCCGGCGTGGCCGTGGACGATGCCCTTCGGCACGCCGGTCGTGCCCGAGGAGAACAACACCCACAGCGGGTGGTCGGCCGCGACCTGCTCGGTGACGAGGGGTACGTCGGGTGCTACCGCCTCGGCCCAGGACAGCGCCCTCCCGGGCAATGCCTCGGTATCGAGGGCCAGGCCGCACCGCTCGACCACGACGACGGGGAGCTCTCCGCCCAGTCGGCGGGCGAGCGAGACGACCTCCTCGCGGCGGTCGAAGACCCGGCCGTTGAACTGGTAGCCCGTGACCGCGACGAGCACGCTCGGCTCCAGCTGGGCGAGACGGTCGGCTGCGGCCTCCGAGCCGTAGTCGGGACCCAGACCCGCCCAGACGGCGCCGACGGCCGCCGTGCCGAGGAAGGCCACGATGGGCTCGACGGCGTTGGTGAGGTAGCCGACCACCCGGTCCCCGGGCCGGACGCCGAGAGAGCGCAGGGTGCCGGCGAAGCCGGCGACGTCCCTGGCCAGCTGGGCCCACGAGGTCTGCACCCGCGAGCCGTCCTCGGCGATGGACACGACCGCGGTCCCGGGGCGGTCCGCGTGGCGGAGCACCTGGTCGACGTAGTTGAGCCGAGCGCCGCGGAACCACTCGGCGCCGGGCATCGTCGTCGCGCCGAGCACCCGGTCATAGCGCCGGGAGGCGCGGATGTCGAAGTAGTCCCAGATCCCCGCCCAGAACTCCTCGGGATGATCGACCGAGAACCGCCACAGCGACGCGAAGTCGGTCAGCTCCCGGCCCGACCTGGCGGCGACGAAGCGAGCGAACCGCCCGATCGAGGCGGCGTCGAAGGCCGTCTGGTCGAATGCCTGGCCACTCGCCGTCGGCGCGCTCGCAAGCTCACTCACGCCGCCACCCCTCGCTGCGCTCGTGGCCGGCGCGATGCCCACGGTTCGCTCGCAAGCTCACTCACGCCGGGACCGTCGCCTTGGCCGGCAGATCCTCGGCCGCGGCCACGCTGCCGCTGACCTGCGCGATCAGGTCGTCCACGAAGGCCGGCAGCTCGGCCGGCGTACTGGCTGTGCCGAAGAGGTAGTTGTCGGGCCGAATCGCCGCTGCGACGTGGCCGACCTCGGTCAGGTGTGGGAGCAGCACGTCGTCGCAGTCCTCGACCGCACCGACGGGGATCTCCGCACCTGCGGCCACCACCTGCACCCACCGAACCCCGAGCCGGTCCAGCGCCGCCCGACGGTCGGCATCGAGCACGTCGACCACCGCGAGCGGGCTGACGACCGTGAACGCCGCCGCGCCGAGGACGTCGTCCCACAGCGCCCGCTCCCCGCCGGTCACCCGGACGTAGGGCTGGAAGGCGAGCGTTCCGTTGGTGCCCGCCGGGGCGCCGTCGGCGCCGAGCTGGACCACGCCCGGTCCCAGCCTCGCCGGCGAGACCGGCGGCAGCACGTTCTCCGGCTTGGGCCCGTGCTCGAGGAAGAAGGCGTCCCGGGCGGCGGCCGCCTCGGGGTCGGTCACGCAGATCACCTCGCCGAGGGCGACCGACTGCTCGATGGCGTTCTTGACGTGGACCGAGCGCTCGGTGGTGTAGGTCGTCAGCAGCGCCTCCTCGGCGACCCCCTTCAGCACCAGGTCCAGCTTCCAGGCCAGGTTGGCGGCATCGCGGATGCCCGAGCACATGCCCTGTCCGGCGAAGGGAGGCATGAGATGGGCAGCATCGCCGGCGATGGCGATCCGGTTCTGATACCACACGTCGGCCCAGCGTGCCTCGAAGGTGTAGACCACCCGCCGCTCGAGCTCGGTGTTCTCCGGGGTGTAGTCCCAGGGCGCCAGCAGCTCCCACACCCGCTCGTCGTTCTCGAGCTCCTCGATGGTCTCGCCTGGCATCCGCATGAACTCGAAGCGGCGTCGGCCGAGGCCGCCGGAGACCGCTGTCGTGGGACGCTGCGGGTCGCAGATCTGGACGTTCGTGGGAGACCAGACCCGGTCGTCGTGTGGCACGAGGTCGACGACGAGCCAGTCGAAGACGAAGCCCAGATCGGTGCTGGTGGTGCCCAGGTGGCTCCGCACGAAGCTGTTGGCGCCGTCGCAGCCGACGACGTACTGCGCTCGGACCCGATGGTCCCCGAGGGTGGGCCCATGGGCGAGGAGGGTCACCCCGTCCTCGTCCACGGTGACCTGGGAGACCTCGGCGCCCCGCCGGACGACGACGTTGGGATGCTCGTTGGCGTGTCGCTCCAGAATGCCCTCGAGCTGCGGCTGGTTGAACATCGTCGCGAACGGCCACCCCGAGGGGCCGACACCGCCCCAGTCGAAGGCCAGCAGCGTCTTGCGCTCCTTGTTCTGCCAGTCGTAGACGTCGGCCTTGTCCGAGATGGCCCGCAGGTCATCACCGATGCCGACCGCGGCGAGCAGCCGGCCGACCTCGAAGTCGAAGTGCACCGCGCGCGGCCTGAGGTACGGCGCCGGCTGCCGCTCCTGCACGATGACACGATGGCCCTTCCGGGCCAGCAGCAGCGCCAGGTAGAGGCCAACCGGCCCGGCTCCGACAATCGCCACATCGCATTCGAGAGCGTCGGGCGTGGCAGCAGACGTCGTCGTATCCACGGGTCTCTCCTTCTGGATGCGTGACGCACGTCACGCGTACGTGAGCAGTAGACACAAGGTCCTTTCGAGAAGTCAAGACTATTTCGAAATTATGGCTCCTGGACGAATTCGGGCAAAATGCGGCCATGGCACGGACCTCCGGCACGACACGAGCGGATGAGATCTTCGCCCGCATTCGCCTCGACATCCTCGGCGGAGACCTCTCCCCCGGGTCGAAGCTGGCCTTCGCCGAGCTCGGCGCGCGGTATCAGGCGAGCACCGGGGTGTTGCGCGAGGTGCTGCCGCGACTGGTGGAGCAGGGTCTGGCGACCAGCGAGTCCCAGCTCGGCTTCCGGGTGATGACGGTGTCGGTCGGCAAGCTGCGCTCCCTGACCGAGGCACGGGTCGCGATCGAGTCGCTCGTCGCGCGCCGCGCGGTCGAGGTCGGCGACCTGAGCTGGGAGGCCAACCTGGTGGCCGCCCATCACTCCCTGGCCCGCACTCACTGGCACGAGGAGCAATACCTCCAAGAGTGGTCCACCCGCGATCCCGCCGACCGCGGGGAGCTGCTGCCGGTCCGCGCCGACTGGATCACCCACCACGAGAACTTCCACAAGACGCTGCTGCGCGGGTGCAACAACGAACACCTCTACTCCATCGCGGTGCGACTCCGGGCGATCGCCGAGGTCTACCGCTACTGGACCGCGGCCGAGGGCGAGCGGATGCACCGCGACCTCGCCGGCGAGCACCGGGCCATTCTCGACGCGGCGGTCGCGCGGGACCCCGAGCTGTGCGCCAAGCTGGTCGGCGACCACATCCAGCTCACCACCGACCTGGCGATCGCCGCCTACCAGTCTCAGGAGGCGACCACCATCTAGACCCTCCCGCTGAGCGCTCTGACCACCGCACTCGGACTGGGCCGGCCGAGCTGCCCCGACATCCACACGCTGGTGTCGAGCAGCTTCGGCAGGTCGACACCATGGCGGATGCCGAGACCGGTCAGGAACCAGACCAGGTCCTCGGTGGCGAGGTTGCCGGTCGCGCTCTTGGCGTAGGGGCAGCCGCCGAGGCCGCCCGCGGAAGCGTCGAAGGTGGTGATGCCGGCCCGCAGGCCGGCGTAGGTATTGGTGAGCGCCTGGCCGTAGGTGTCGTGGAAGTGCAGCGCCAGCCGGTCCCGGGCCACGCCGGCGTCCTCGAAGGCACGGACCAGCGCGGTGACGTGGCCGGCGGTGCCGACGCCGATGGTGTCGCCGAGAGAGAGCTGGCCGGCGCCCAGGTCGAGCAGCCCCTTGCCGACGGCGACCACCTGCTCGATCGGCACCCGGCCCTCCCAGGGGTCGCCGAAGCACATCGAGACATAGGCACGCACGGCCAGGCCGGCGTCGCGGGCGCGGCGGATGACCGGCTCGTACATGACGAACTGGCCCTCCAGCGACTGATTGAGGTTGCGCTTGGCGAAGGTCTCGGTGGCGGAGGCGAAGGCCGCGATGCACTGCACGCCGAGCTCCAGCGCGCGGTCCAGGCCGCGCTCGTTGGGCACCAGCACCGGCATCTCCCGCCCGGTCTCGCCGAGCATCCTCATCAGCTCGGCGGCGTCGGCGAGCTGCGGCACCCAGGTCGGGCTCACGAAGCTGGTCGCCTCGACGAACGGCAGCCCGGCGTCGACCAAGCGGCGGATGAACTCCGCCTTGACCTCGGTGGGCACGATGGCCGACTCGTTCTGCAGGCCGTCGCGCGGGCCGACCTCGTAGATGGTGACGCGGGGCGGCAGCCCGTCCTCGGGTACGACGGCGGGCAGCTCACTCATCCCCGGCTCCGATCTCGAACAGCGCCGCGCCCAGTGCCACCTGGTCGCCGGCAGCGGCGGCGACCCGATCGACCCTACCCGCGAGCGGCGCCTTGACGGAGAGCTCCATCTTCATCGCCTCCAGGACGGCGAGCACGTCGCCCTGCTGGACGCTCTGCCCTTCGCTGACCCGGACCTCGAGGACGGTGCCGGGCATCGGACTGGTCACGGTGCCGTCACCGGCCTGCTGGTGCTCACGGTCGAACGGGTCCGGGACCTCGAAGCGCCAGGACTGGGCGTCGCGACGTACCTCGACGATCCGGCCGCGGCTGGTGGCCTCGCCGTCGAGGGCCTCGCCGGTGACCTCGACCGGCACGTCCACCTGCACCACGACAGGCGCCGGCGGTCCGCCCAGCCGGAAGCCGTCGCTCGCCCAGGGGCCGTCGACCTCGCAGTGCCTGTCGAGGAGATGGCGCGCCGCGAGCTGTCGGGCCGGACCGGGGTCGGGCGCGACCGGCGGGTGCTCGTCGAGCCAGCCGGTGTGGACCTCGCCGTCCCGGAACTCCTCGGAGGCCACCAGGGCGCGGACGAAGCCGGCGTTGGTGACGACGCCCTCGACGGCGAACTCGTCGAGCGCCGCGATCAGCGCCCGCCGGGCGACCTCCCGATCGGGGCCCCAGACGACCAGCTTGGCCAGCATCGGGTCGTAGGAGGTGCCGACCACGGTGTCGGCGGTCAGCGCGGTCTCGATCCGGAGCCTGGCCCTGGGATGGACCCGGGCGACGTCCAGGTAGCGCGGCAGCCGGAGGCCGGTCAGCGTGCCCGCCTGCGGCAGGAAGCCGGCGTAGGCGTCCTCGGCGTAGATGCGGGCCTCGATCGCGTGGCCCCGCGCCGCCGAGGGTGTGGTCGTCTCTGCTGGCACCAGGCCGGCGACCTCCAGCTGGAGCTGGACGAGATCGACGTCGTAGACCTCCTCGGTGACCGGGTGCTCGACCTGGAGCCGGGTGTTCATCTCCAGGAAGTAGGCGTGCTGGCCGTGCACCAAGAACTCCACGGTGCCGGCGCCGCGGTAGCCCACCTCGGTCGCCAGCGCGACGGCGGAGCGGTGGAGCAGCTCGCGCAACTCGTCGGGGAGGTCGGTCGCGGGCGCCTCCTCGACCACCTTCTGGTGGCGGCGCTGCGCCGAGCAGTCCCGGGTGCCGAAGTGGACGACCTCGCCGGTGGCGAGGCCGACGACCTGCACCTCGACATGGCGGCCGCCCTCGACGTACCGCTCCACGAGGAGGGTGTCGTCGCCGAAGGCGCTGCCGGCCTCCCGGGCGGCTCGGGTCAGCGCCTCGGGCAGCTCGGCCGGAGTGCGTACGACGTGCATCCCCTTCCCGCCGCCGCCGGCGGCCGCCTTGACCAGCACCGGATAGGCCTCGGCCGGGACCGCGTCGGGCTGGTAGCGCGGGGTGACCGGCACCCCGGCGCGCTCGGCGATCTCGCGGGCGTGGTCCTTACGCGCCATCGCCCGCATCGCGCTCGGCGGCGGGCCGATCCAGGTCAGCCCGGCCGCGATCACGGCCTCGGCGAAGTCGGCGCTCTCGGAGAGGAAGCCGTAGCCGGGGTGCACGGCGCTCGCGCCGGTCTCCTGCGCGGCGGCGACGATGCCGGCGGCGTCGAGGTAGCTCTCGACGCGAACCGCCTCGGTGTTGCCGTCGAGGTAGCCCAGTCGCGCCTGCGCGTCGACGTCGGTGTAGATCGCGACCGGCTCGATGTCGAGCTCGTGGCAGCTGTGGATGACGCGGGCGACGATCTCGCCCCGGTTGGCGATGAGGACTCTCACGGTCACATCCTGAAGATGCCGTACGACGGCTCGGGGATCGGTTGATGGGAGGCGGCGGCCAGGCCGAGCCCAAGGACGCGCCGGGTCTCGGCGGGGTCGATGACGCCGTCGTCCCACAGTCGGGCGGTGGCGTAGTAGGGACTGCCCTGGGTCTCGTACTGCTCCCGGATCGGCCGCTTGAATTCCTCCTCCGTCTCTCGGCCCGCGACGGTGGCGAGCACCGAAGCCGCCTGCTCGCCGCCCATCACCGAGATCCGGGCGTTGGGCCACATCCACAGGAACCGCGGGTCGTAGGCGCGACCGCACATGCCGTAGTTGCCGGCGCCATAGGAGCCGCCGATGACGACGGTGAGCTTCGGGACCACGCTGCAGGCCACCGCGGTGACGAGCTTGGCGCCGTCCTTGGCGATGCCGCGGTTCTCGTAGTCCTTGCCGACCATGAAGCCGGTGATGTTCTGCAGGAAGACCAGCGGGATGCCGCGCTGGTTGCACAGCTCGATGAAGTGCGCGCCCTTCAGGGCGGACTCGCTGAACAGGATGCCGTTGTTGGCCAGGATGCCGACCGGGTGACCGTAGATCTGCGCGAAGCCGCACACCAGCGTCTCGCCGTAGAGCCGCTTGAACTCCTGCAGCCTGCTGCCGTCGACGATCCGCCGGATCACCTCGCGGACGTCGTACGGCGTGCGGGGGTCGGCGGGGACCACGTCGTAGATGGACTCGGGGTCCTCCAGCGGCTCCTCGCCCACGGATTCGGTCAGTTTGCGACCGCTCGGCGGGATCTGGGCGTCAGTTTGCGACTGCTCGCGGAAGGTGGACACGATCCCCCGGACGATCTGCAGCGCGTGCGCGTCGTCGTCGGCGAGGTGGTCGACCACGCCGGACCTGGTGGCGTGCACCAGGCCGCCGCCGAGCTCCTCGGCGGTAACGACCTCGCCGGTCGCCGCCTTCACCAGCGGCGGGCCGCCGAGGAAGATGGTGCCCTGGTCGCGCACGATCACGGTCTCGTCGCTCATCGCCGGGACATAGGCGCCGCCGGCGGTGCACGAGCCCAGCACCGCGGCGATCTGCGGGATGCCGCGAGCGGACATCTGGGCCTGGTTGAAGAAGATCCGGCCGAAGTGCTCGCGGTCGGGGAAGACCTCGTCCTGCATCGACAGGTTGGCGCCGCCGGAGTCGACCAGATAGACGCACGGCAGGCCGTTCTCCGCTGCGATGGTCTGGGCCCGCAGGTGCTTCTTGACCGTCATCGGGTAGTAGGTGCCGCCCTTGACGGTCGCGTCGTTGGCGACCACCACGCACTCACGGCCGGCGATTCGGCCGATGCCGGTCACGATCCCGGCGCTCGGCACGGCGTTCGTCTCCTGGGGTCCCCCATACATGCCGTACGCCGCCAGCGGGCTCAGCTCCAGGAACGGACTGCCCGGGTCCAGCAGCCGGTCGACCCGCTCGCGCGGCAGCAGCTTGCCGCGCTCGGTGTGCCGCCGGCGACTCGACTCCGAGCCGCCCAGCCGGGCCACGGCCAGCCGCTCTCTCAGCTCCTCGGTGAGCTCTCTCAGATCCACGCCACCAGGTTAATGAACGTTAACCATGCTCGTCCACCAACTCCGGCTCCGACGGCGCGCTCTAACCTAGTGGCCGTGACCGACCGCCGCCAGCAACTGCTCGACACCGCCGCCGAGCTGTTCGCGGCGCGCGGCTTCCACGGCGTCTCGGTCGCCGAGCTGGGCGCGGCCTGCGGCATCAGCGGCCCGGCGCTCTACAAGCACTTCGCGTCGAAGGACGCCATCCTGGCCGAGATGCTGGTGCAGATCAGCGAGCGACTGCTGGCCGAGGGGCTGGCGCGGGTGGCGGCGGCCGGGTCGCCGAGCGCGGCGATCACCGCGCTGGTCGACTGGCACGTCGACTTCGCGCTGCGGCACCGGGCGCTGATCGTCGTCCAGGACCGCGACTGGTCCTCGCTGCCCGACGAGGACCGGGAGCTGGTCCGGAAGCTGCAGCGGGAGTACGTCGACCTGTGGGCCGCCCAGCTGCGCCTGGCCGACCCGACGCTGGCCGACGACACCGCCCACGCGATGGCGCACGCCGCGTTCGGGCTGATCAACTCCACGCCGCACAGTGGCCTGCTGCCCGAGGACGAGATGCGGACGGTGCTGACCTCGATGGCCTCGATGGCGCTGCGGGCCCTCTCCTAGCAACCCCACCCCGCCGACTCGGCAGAAGTGCGGGTCTCAAAACCGCCGAGTCGGCAGAAGTGCTGGCCTCAGAACCGCCGAGTCGGCAGAAGTGCGGGTCTCAGAACCGCCGAGTCGGCAGAAGTGCTGGCCTGAGAACCGCCGAGTCGGCATAAGTGCTGGTGGCGGACCTGCACTTCTGCCGACTCGGACCCTGTGGGACCTGCACTTCTGCCGACTCGCGACTCCTGGAGCCGGTCTCGCCGCGCTGGTGGTGGCGTCGACCAGCGCCAGCGTCTGCTCTCCCGGCGCGATGGACAGCATGCTACGAGCGTGACAGGTGCCACGTAGGTTGGCGCCATGCGGCAGGAGAGGCTCTCCGATCCACCCGGCATCCGCTGGCTCCCCGACCGACCCTCCGGGGTCGGCGTGCTGGTGCTGGCCGGGTCCCGGGGCCAGGCCGACCCGGCGCGGGCCCGGCTGTTCGCCTCGCAGGGGGCGATCGCGGAGTCGATCCAGTGGTTCGGCGGGCCGGGCCAGCACGAGGCGCCCTGGGAGATCCCGGTCGAGACGATCCAGGACCGGGTGGCGGCGCTGGCGCGGGAGTGCGACCGGGTCGTCGTGGCCGGCCTGTCGTTCGGCGCCGAGGCCGCGCTGGTGGTGGCGTCGTACACGCCGCAGGTCGAGGCGGTGGTCGCCTTCTCGCCCTTGGACGTCGTCTGGGCCGGCGTACGACCTGATGGGAGTCAGACCTCGCACTGGACACTGGCCGGGGAGCCGCTGCCGTTCGTGCCGTTCGCGGAGGACTGGGAGCCGGACGACGATCCGCCGGCCTATCGCGGCCTCTACCTGCGCTCGCGCGAGCTCTTCCCCGATGCCGTAGTGGCCGCGACCATCGCCGTGGAGCAGATCCCGAGCGTCGTACTCGTCGCGGGTGGCGACGACGAGGTCTGGCCGGCGAACCTCCATGCCGAGCGGATCGCCACCCGCCGCGCTGCCCATGGCCGCTCCACCACGCTCGTCACCGACCCCGAGGCCGGCCACCGCGCGATCCTGCCCGGCGAGGAGCCGGTCACCGCCGGCATCCAGCTGCGGCGGGGTGGCACCGAAGCGGCCGACCGGCGGCTCGGGGTCGCCGCCTGGGGGGCGATCGTGCCGCTGCTGACCACAGTGCGGTAGATCCGAGTCACGTGGTGACTCGGATCTACCGCACTGTCACTCCTGGAGCAGGCGCGCCGCACGCACCGCGGCGTCGAAGGCGATATCGAGGTCGTCGATGCCGGCCGAGTCGGGCAGCGCCGGCGCCGGCGTGAAAGCGTGCAGCCGGGCGAGCAGGTCCTCGCGGCCCACGCCGCGCAGCTGGAGCAGCACGAACGGGTCACGCTCCAGCAGCCAGCCGAGCTGGGTCATCACCGCCAGCGCGTGGACGCAGGGGTCGACCCAGGCGTCACAGCTGCACACCGAGCCGAGCTCGCCACCGAACGGCAGCAGCTCCACGCCGAGCTCCTCGGCGTGCTCGACCAGCTCGTGGGGCAGGTCGCCTGCGAGCAGGCCGGCGATCCGGGCCGGTACGGCGGCGACCGCCTCGACCAGCGCCGCGACCGAGGCGGTGTCGAGCACCGGCAGGGTGCCGGAGACGGTCCACATCCCCCGGCCGTCCTCGACGGCGGCCGCGAAGGAGCCGGCGTCGACGATGATCCCGCCGACCGCTCCGCCGCGGCCCAGCGCTCGGCCGGCGGCGAGCTCGCGCTCGTCGTACGCCGTCTCCTCGACGGCGCGCAGCCACGCCTTCGCCCACCAGCCGGTGAGCCGGACGCCGCCCTTGCGCGCCGACTGGCGGGGATGGACCGTGGCGCTCACGGTGACAAGTGTGCCCGCGAGAACCGACACCCGGTCGCGAACGTCATCCGAGTCGGTCGCCCGGGCAGCCAGTTCGTATGACACCCGCTCAGCGGCGCAGCGTCACCAGGTCGCGCAGCTCGTCGTTGGAGAGCTCCGTGAGCGCCGCCTCGCCGCGGCCCAGCACGGCGTCGGCGAGCGAGCGCTTGCGGTCGAGCAGCAGCGCGATCCGCTCCTCGATGGTGCCGCGCATGATGAGCCGGTGGACCTGCACCGGCTTGTCCTGGCCGATCCGGTAGGCCCGGTCGGTGGCCTGGTCCTCGACGGCGGGGTTCCACCAGCGGTCGACGTGGACGACGTGGTCGGCGCGGGTGAGGTTGAGGCCGGTGCCGCCGGCCTTGAGGGAGAGCAGGAAGACCGGCACGCTCTGCCCGTCGCGAGGGGCCGCCTGGAAGCGGGCCACCATCCGCTCCCGCTCCTTGACCGGCGTGCCGCCGTGGAGGAACTGGTGGGCGATATTGGCGGCGGACCAGTGGCTCTCCAGCAAGCGCGCCATCGCGACGTACTGGGTGAAGACCAGCACCGCGCCGCCCTCACTGGTGGCGGTGGCGACCACCTCGTCGAGCAGGTCGATCTTCTGGCTGCGCCCCTCGACGCGTGCCGAGGCCTGCTTGAGGAAGTGCGCCGGGTGGTTGCAGATCTGCTTCAGCCCGGTCAGCATCATCAGCACCATGCCGCGACGCTGCGGATCGGTCGACTCCAACCGCTCGATACGGGCCATGGTGTCGCGGACGTAGGCCTCGTAGAGCACCACCTGCTCCTTGGTGAGGGTGAGCAGGTGATCGGTCTCGGTCTTGGCCGGCAGCTCCGGTGCGATGCCCGGGTCGGACTTGCGCCGCCGCAGCAGGAACGGCCCGATCAGGTCGGCGAACTGGCGCGTCGTGGTGGCGATGCCGGCCTCGATCGGCGCCGCCCACGCCTTGCGGAAGGCGTTGCGGCTGCCCAGCAGACCGGGCACGGTCCAGTCGAGGATGGCCCACAGCTCGGCTAGCTCGTTCTCCACCGGCGTGCCGGTGAGCGCCACCCGGGCGTGGCTGGGGATGGTGCGCAGCGCCTTGGCGGTCGCCGACAGCGGGTTCTTGATGTGCTGGGCCTCGTCGGCGACCACCAGGTCCCAGTCGACGCCCGCCAGCGTCTTCGCGTCCCGGCGCATGGTGCCGTACGTCGTCAGCACCACCGCCCCAACGAGGCTCTCGTCGGCCAGGGCGAGCTGCTCGAGATCGCGGGCGGTGCCGTGGAATCGCCGCACCGGCACCTCGGGCGCGAACCGCGCGAACTCGGCCTCCCAGTTGCCCAGCAGGCTGGCGGGGCAGACCACCAGCGTGGGCCCGCCGCCGCGGTGCAGGTGCAGCGCGATGAGGGTGATGGTCTTGCCGAGCCCCATGTCGTCGGCCAGGCACCCGCCGAGACCGAGACCGGTCAGGTCGGCCAGCCAGGTGAGCCCCTGGCGCTGGTAGTCCCGCAGGCTCGCCCGCAGGCCGGCCGGCTCGGCCAGCGGCTCGCCCTTGCCGGCGTCGCGCACCTGGTCGCGCAGCCGGGTGAGGGTGGCGCCGACGATGACCTGCTCCTCCTCGGAGCCCGGGCCGACCTGGGCGACGCCGGTCAGCGCCGCGCCGAGCGCCTCGGCCGGCGCGACCGTGCGCAGCAGTCGCTTGCGTGCCTTCCGGGCGATGCTGGGGTGGACCACCGTCCACTGACCGCGCAGCCGCAGCACCGGCGTGGCGGCTCTGGCGAGCTCGTCCATCTCCTCCGGGGTCAGCGGCTGACCGTGCAGCGCGAGCTGCCAGTTGAAGGCGAAGACGGCGTCCTGGGCGAGCAGGCCGGTGTTGAGCTGCTCCTCGCGCGGGCTCGTCGGGCGGCGGTCCAGCACCGCCGTCGCGGTCAGCTCGCGACCGAGCGAGCGCGGCCACATCACGTCGACGCCGCGGTCGCGCAGCGCCGCGACACCCTCCTCGAGCAGGCTGCCGATCTCGTCGCCGTCGAGGGTGAGGCGGTCGGGCACCGTCAGCTCCTGCAGCCGCTCCAGCGGCGGCCAGGCCAGCGCGGCGCCACGCAACTGCACGGCGACGTGGGTGCGGGCACGCTCGGAGAAGCCGTGCTCGGAGGAGGCGGCGGTCCACAGCAGCGCGGCGTCGACGACGTGGAGCGGGTTGGCCTCGTCGTGCACCTGCAGCACCAGGCTGATGTTGCCGTGAGTGAGCGACTCCTCGTCGGTCTCCACTCGGAGCGAGATCGTCACGACCTGCGGCAGCGTGTCCGGCTCGGCGGTGGCGACCAGGTGGCGGTGCAGCCGCCCCTGGAGCCGGGCCGCGAAGTCGCCGGCCGGCCTGTCGGAGGTGCCCGCCGACGAGTCCCGGGCGGGGGCCACCGGCCGGGGCCGGGGCGCGCCCTGCGGCATGGCGTCGACCACGGCCCCGACCACGCCACGCACCAGCTCCTCGGCGGCCACGGCGTCGAGGTCGTCGTACGCCCTGGCCACGGCGAGCAGCCGCAGCCGCTCCGCGTCCTCGACGGTCAGCACCGGCGCCCAGCCGGCGCCGGCCGGCTCGAACCGGCCGGCCGCCACCAGCCGGAGCGCGAAGTGGGTCGCGGCAGCGAGCAGCCCGACGCTCGGGTGGGCGTCGTCGCGGGCCAGCGCCTTGCTGAGCACCGGGATCGCCGCCGGCATCGGCAACGGCACCGTTCGCCGTACGTCGGAGAAGGAGACCGTCCCCTCGCGCGGCCGCTCGCCGGGCGTGAAGACCGCGGGGCCGCCGAGTGGAACGAAGCTCACCCGTGCGACCGTACCCGCGCGCACCGACAACCGGCCGGCGACCCTGCCCTCGGTACGCTAGGGCCATGAGCATTCTCGACGCCTCGATCGCGCGCCTCGACGGCACCCCGGCCACGCTGGCCGAGCTCACCGGCGGCAAGCCGGCACTCCTCGTCAACGTGGCCAGCAAGTGCGGCCTCACTCCGCAGTACGAGGGTCTCGAGCGGATCGCCGAGACCTACCCCGACCTGGCGGTGGTCGGCTTCCCGTGCAACCAGTTCATGGGCCAGGAGCCTGGCACGGCCGAGGAGATCCAGGAGTTCTGCTCCACGACGTACGGCGTCACCTTCCCGCTCACCGAGAAGATCGACGTCAACGGCGAGGGCCGCCACGAGATCTACTCGACGCTGACCGAGGCGGCCGACGAGCAGGGCACCACCGGCGACATCCAGTGGAACTTCGAGAAGTTCCTGGTCGACGCCGACGGCAACGTGGTGCAGCGGTTCGGCCCGCGCACCGACCCCGAGGACCCCGCCGTGGTCGGCGCCATCCAGTCGCTGCTGGCCTAGGCCCGGCGCTCACGGCGATCATCAGCCACCCGCGCCGCGGCGCCGGATCGTCGTCGCCACCGAGACCGCGAGGACGAGGGCCGCGCCGTAGAAGACGTTCTCGACCCAGCCGCTGTACCCCAGCATCTGCAAGCCGATGATCCCGGTCGCCAGGAAGTAGATGGCGACAAGCGTCCCGAGCGCGTTGAACTGGCCCGGCCGGACGACCGCGGTCCCGAGGAAGACGGCGGCGAACGTCGGCAGGATGTAGTTCGCCGACACCGTCGAGTCATAGCCGCCGACGGACGCGACCAGGATGACTCCTCCGAGGCCGGCGATCGCGCTGCCGACGACGAACGAGAGGATCTTGATCCGCTCGACCCGAACGCCGGCGAGTCGCGCGACCTCGGGGTTGGCACCTACGAAGCTCATATGACGGCCGAGCGGTGTCATCGTCAGGATGTAGGCCATCAGAGCGGCCAGGATCAGGCCGTAGTAGAAGCTGATCGGCAGGCCGAGGATCTCGGTCAGCGCTATCTTCGAGAACCCGGGGGTCAGACCGGCGACCGTCTGGGAGTGCGAGATGAGAGCCGCGATGCCCAGCAGGAAGGTCGCCATCCCCAGCGTCACGATCAGCGCCCCGACGCCGACCTTGACCACCAGGACCCCGTTGAGCAGGCCGACGAGGGCCGCGACGACGACGGCGGTGACGCACGACAGGAACAGGTTCACGCCGTGAGTCACCGACAGGACGGGGACGAGCGTCGCGGACAGCCCGAGGGTGGACGCGATCGACAGGTCGAACTCCCCCACGACGAAGGCGACCAGGGCGCCCAGGCCGAGGAACACCATGGCCTGCTGGGATCCGAGGATGCTCTGCAAGGTCGACACGCGCGGAAAGATGTCCGGCATCAGCACGCCGTAGAGCGCCGCGACCGCCAGCCAGATGCCGACCACCGCGTAACGGGTCCCGAAGGTGGTCAGCCGATGGCGCGGGTCGCTGGTCGCCGGGGCGCTGGTCGGGCCCTCGGTCGGAGCGGGCTCAGCCGGTACCGGCGGATCTGCTGCCGGGGCCACGGCATCCTCGTGCTCGACGCCACGTAGGTGCTGGTTCATGCTGCGTAGATCCTCTCCAGGAGAGCTTGTTCGGTTGGTCGCTCCAGGGCGTCCACCACCACGCCGCCGCTCATCACCATCACGCGGTCGCAGACGGCCGAGAGGTCGGCGGGGTGGATCGACGCGACGACGACGGCGATGCCACGGCTCGCCGCGTCGCGGACGGCGTGGAGGATGTCGTTGCGGGCACCGACGTCGACCGCCTGCGTCGGCTCGTGCAGGAGGAGCAGTCGGGGTGAACCCGCCAGCCACTTGCCGAGCAGCACCTTCTGCTGGTTGCCGCCGCTGAGCTTGCCGACCGGCATGTCCGGGTCGAGTGGACGGATGTCCAGATCGCGGAGGATCTCGAACTCCTGACGTTGCCAGGCCCGGCCGACATACCACGGGCGTCCCTTGTGCCCGATGCGCGGGAGAGTGAGGTTGTCGAGCACGGTCAGCGCGCCGGCGAGTCCTTCCTCCATACGGCGCTCCGGCAGCAGCGAGATGCCGCGCCGGAGGCTGTCACGCAACTTCGAGGTGCGCAGCGAGAGCGGCCGCTCCCCCTGGATGGAGACCGTCCCGCCGCGGGCCGGCACCGCCCCGGCCAGGAGGTAGGGGACCTCCTCCCAGCCGGCGCCGGCGATGCCCGTCAGGCCGACGACCTCGCCCGGGCTCACCGTGAACGACGCGTCCTCGACCAGCGCTCCCCGGACACCGTCGATCAAGATCGGCGGACCCAGCGAATGCGTCGCGGCTCCCGCTTCCGGCGACTCGTCGACCTCGCGGCCGAGCATGAGATGTGCCAGCCCTTGCTCGGTCAGGCCCTTCGTCGGGACGCCCGCTCCGACGACCCGGCCGTCACGCAGGACCGTGACGCGGTCGGCGTGCTCCAGCACCTCCTCGAGGTTGTGTGAGATCAGCAGCACCGATCCGCCGGCGGCGACCATGGTGCGCAGCATGAGGTGGAAACCCGCGAGCGCGTCACGTGGCAGGGTGCGCGTCGCCTCGTCCAGGATGATGACGCCCTCGCCGGGCTTCTGCGAGGTGAGAGCTCGGGCGATGGCCACGATCGATCGATCCAGCGGTCCCAGACTCGAGACCTTGGCTCTCGGCGACACCGAGGCATGGAGCCGCGCCATGATCTCGTTGGTACGGCGCTCCTCGGCCTTCCAGTCCACCCGCCGGGAGAGCCTGGCATGGCTCAGGTTGCCGATGCCCACGTTCTCCATGACGGTCAGATCGGCCAGCAGTCCGAGATCCTGATGCACGATCGACACCCCGGCGGCCCGAAGGTCCTGCGGCGACACCGGGAGCCGCAGGTCGTGACCGGCCAGGCTGATGGTGCCCGAGTCCGGCGCGTGATAGCCGGCCAGGGCCTTCACCAGCGTCGACTTGCCCGATCCGTTCTGCCCGACCAGCGCGTGGACCTCCCCGCCGCGGACCACCAGGTCGACGTCGATCAGTGCTTGCCGTGCTCCGAAGCTCTTCGTCAGACCCGAGATGTCGAGCGGGATGGTCCCGCCGGCGGTCAACTCAGGCCCCAGAGCTTCACGAAGGAGTCCTCGTAGGTCGGCGTGCCGAACCAGTCGGGCCCCTTCGCCGCCTCATCCGTCAGCTCGAGGGAGCCGACGTTCTCGGGAGTGAACGCGCGGACCGCCGCGGGGTAGTCGCTCGGTGGCACCTCACCGGCGATCATGCGAAGGATCGCGTCCGCGTCCCCCCAGGCGATGTAGGCGGGATTGAGGCCGACGTCCACCAGCAGGTCGGGGTCGGTCTCGAGCTTCTGGAGGCCGGCCAACGCCGCGCTCGCCGTCGCGATCTTCACCTTGCCGGTGCGGCCGGACGTGCTGATTCCACTGATGACGTCGTTGAGATAGGTCTCGGTCTGCACCAGGACGTAAGTGGACGACGGGTATTTGAGCAGCGTGCTGCTGATCAGCGAGGCGACCTTGTCGCGGTTCGCCGAGGTCACCGTGATCGTGTGAACCTCGCACGAAGGGCAGGTCTTCTCCAGGTAGGACTCCGCGTGGTCCGCCGTGCGCTCGATGCCGGCCGAGGTCGCCACCTTGAGGAGGATGAGTTCGGCCTGCGCGTCGGAGCTTGAGATGATCGAGTCGGCGGCGAGCTCGACGGAGGCGAAGCCGGTCGGATCGGGGCTGCCGTAGGCGATCTGTGCGGTGTTGGGCTGGTCGTTGGGGGCCAGCGAGGCGGAGAGATAGACCGGGATGCCCTTCGCGGTCAGGGCGTCGTACGACGTCGGCACCATCTCGTAGGGGATGTAGTCGGTGATCACCCCCGCCGCGCTACCAGCGACCGCCTGGTTCATGCAGCTGGCGATCCCGGTCGGCGTACCACCGCCGTCGCACATGTGCAGGGTGGCGCCGGCCCGCTGGAGAGCAGCCTCCAGTGACGCGGTGACGAGCGGGAAGTAGGACGCCTTGTAGATCAGCGGGATGTAGTAGACCGTCTTGCCCTTGGCCTTCGAGGCGTCGAAAGGAGTGCCGTCGAAAGACTCGTAAACGGACGCGGCCACCTCTTCGGAGTAGGTCGCGAGCCGGTCCCGGGCCTCCTTGGCGACCGAGTTCTGACCCTGGGACGAGTCGCTCGCGGACGAGTCGCCCGTGCTCGTGTCATCGGAGGATCCGCCGCAGGCGGCCAGCGCGACGGATCCCACGAGGCATGTCGCCGAGAGCATCGCTCCCGTGCGGAGAAGCCGGCGGAGTTTCATGTGTTCGGTCCTTCGTGTTGTGGACATGCCCAGCCCGGAGCCTGGACGAATCGGACAGGCTGATCAGTGACGGAAGGCGGTCCCAGAGCTGCCGGCCGAGACGAGCGCGGCCGGGCTGGTGAACCTCTCCATGAGCCCGATTGTGAGCGGGGTCACGCCGCCCGAACCATGTGCGTGAACACATAGTTCTCGCGTATTTACGTGCTAGTTCCCCGGGCCTTGCAGCTGGCGAAGGCGCAGCGCGACCTGCAGGTCGATACGGCGTTCGGGGTCACGCCAGCTCTGGCCGACCAGCTTCGCGATGCGATCGAAGCGCTGGTTGACGGTGTTCGGATGGACATGCATCCGATCCGCCGTCTCGCGCACGGAACCGCCTGTCGCGAACCAGTTCGTCAGCGTGTCGATGAGCTCGGTACCCCGGCGCTCGTCGTGCTCGATGAGTGGCCCGAGGGTTCTGCCGATGTAGTCGTCGAGTTCGGCGCTGCCGTTGTGCCCGAGCAGGAGGCGGGCAAGCCCGAGCCCGACCGAGTCGCTGATCTCGCCGACACGGCCGAGCCGGAGCAGTGCCACCAGGGTCTGCTCGGCGTCTGTCCAGCCCTGCGGGATGCCGGCCGGGCCCGGGCCACACCGAGCAACACCCACCGTCGCGCCGACCAGGCGAGCCGCTACTCGCTCGCCCAACTCGTGGGGCGAGGTCGGGGCCAGCACGACGACCGAGCCGCGGTGCACGGTCGCGAGGCCCTTGAGATCGCTGGCCAGCACCGCTGCTACCCGACCGGTCTGACTCTCCTGGGCACGACCGCTCACCGGCCGCGCGACGGCGATCGAGAGGTCGGCGTCCAGGCTGACGCCCTGTCGCCGGGCCCGCTCCCGAAGCTTGACGGGGTCGACGTCACTCTTGCCGATCAGGTCGGTCAGCAGCTCTCGACGCACCTTCCACTCCGCGTCGATCTCCACGCTGCGGAAGAGCAGGATCAGCGCGGTCACCGACGCGGCGCGCTCCAGCGTCCGCTGCTCACCCACGTCCAGCGGCGCATCCCGCCGCAGCAGCAAGGTCGCGGCATGGTCGTCCGCGGTGGTCGCGTGCACGACCCAGCCGTCGGGAGCGACGTGGACGCACCGGCCGCGGGCCGCGACAGCGGCGTCCCGCGCGGCGTCGTCGAGGCCGCCCGGCTCTCCCTCGATCAGGCCGTCGTCGGAGAAGACGCCGAGGCTCCCACCGAGGACCGACGTCACGACGATGGCGACCTGATCGACGTCTCCCTGGCTCAGCAGCACGTCCGTGAGCCGATCGTAGGCAAGGCTCGATCGCTCGGTCTCGTCCTGCCGCACCCGAAGCTCGGCATTCGCCGCGCCTAGCGCCGAGAGCGCGTTGGAGCTCTCCTCGAAGAGACGAGCATTCTCGATCGCGATCGCGGCGTGCTCGGCGAAGTGGACCAGGAGCGCCTTCTCCGCGGGCGGAAACCTCCGGACCCGCCGATGCGCCGCGAGAAGGACGCCGATGACTCGACCACCGACCCGGAGAGGAACGCCGAGGATCGCCCGGATGTTCTCGGCCGTCACCGCCGCGTCGACCCGCGCTTCGTGACGGAACCGCATGTCGTACCGGTAGTCGGCCGTCGTGTGCGGCTCGCCGCCCTCCGCGACCAGGCCGAGCAGGCCCGTCCCCAGGGGAACCGCGAGGCCATGGAGCCGATCCGTGTGGGCGCCGTACGCCGCCTTGATACAGGACGTCTCGCCCGCCTCGTCGTTGAGAGCCAGATAGGTCATGTCGGCATGCAGAAGCTGCCTGGCCCGAAGGACGATCTCATCGAGGACCTGGTCGAAGTCACGAATCTCGCCCAGGCCGGTGGCGATGTCGTTCAGCCTCGTCATCACCACTTCGCGGTTGCGCTGATTCGCCATCTGGTCACGGATCTGCAACGCCAGTTCGTACTCCCGGCGTAGCGTGGCCTGACCGTCCGGGTCATCCTCGCCGGCGATGGCGTCTCTGAGGGCCGTGTCGAAGTCGACACGTGACTCGCCCGCAACGAGCATCTCGAGGAAGCGGAGTCCGAAGCTCATGCTTCGCATCCTGTCAGGAGGCGGCACCTCGGAGTCGATCGATGATGTCCAGACTGTCTCGCGCGTCCGGGCAGGTGGCCCCGCGCCACGCGACGTGCCCGTCCGGCCGCACGAGCACGAGCGGGCTCTCGTAGAGCGCGCGTACCTCGGGGCTGTCGATGTCGTGGACGGTCAGCGGCACGCCACGCAGGTCGGCGGCCTCCTCGAACGCTCGGACCTCGACGTCGGGAGCCTCGATCCGGAGCAGAGCGAACCCGTGGCCGAACAGATCCAGCGTCGAACGACCGTCGGGCAGCCACGCGTGCGGAGCGCGAGCGCCCGGCCGGGCAGTCTGGGTGTAGTCCGCGAGGCCGGTCACGGCCGGCCGGGGCGTGCCATCGGGAAAGGTGACGGGCGACTCGTCGTACTGATAGCCGAACTCGAGCGCGCTGGTGTCCCACCCACCGGGGAACATCTCGGCGAGCCTGGCCCCGATCGCCCGACGTGCCGCCTCGCCTCTCGGCGAGTCCTCGAGGACGTGTGCCTGTCCTCGCGCGGCGGTGCCGCGCTTCTCGTGCGCGCCTCGCGCCTCGCCCGCGACATGCACGGCGATGGGCCGGCGCTCGATCTCGTAGGAGTCGAGAAGTCGCTCACCGCCCCAACCGGCGAGGGCCGCCTCGAGCTTCCAGCCGAGGTTGACCGAGTCGGCGACACCGGTGTTCATGCCCATACCCAGGTCGGGCGGCATGGTGTGGGCCGCGTCGCCGGCCAGGAACACGCGACCGGCACGGAAGGCATCGGCGACAGCCTCGGTGCGGCGCCATTCCACCTTCGCGGCGGTCGAGAACTCCACCTTCGGGCCGAAGGCGCGGCGCATCGCCGCCTCGCAGTCGTCGTCGCCGAGGCCCGTGGCGGAGTTGAGCGTGAAGCGCCACTTCTCGCGGCCGTCGATGACCGAGAGGATGGCCCAGGTCCCGCCGTCGTCCAGGAAGTAGTAGCGCTCGGCGGGACCCATGTCGTGCGATGACAGGAAGTTGGGCATCTCAAGGATGACGTTGACGGCGTTGCTCACGACGCCACGGCCCGTCACCCCGATGTCGAGCGCCTTGCGGACGCTGCTGCCGGGACCGTCGCAACCCACCAGGTAGCGACACCTCACCCGGTGCTCGCGGCCGGAGTCGACCTCTCGAACGACCGCGCGCACGGCGGACCCGAGGTCCTCGAAGGACTCCAGGCTCCAGCCCCGCCGCTTCACCACCGATGGGTACTGCTCCAGACCACTCTCCAGGATCGGATCGAACCAGATCTGCGGGCACCGCTCGCGTGTCTCCGGACTGAACGGGATCGGGTCACGCTCCAGCGCGGACGGCGCGTGGACGACGAAGAGCGGATAGCCGTCCAGGGTCGTGCAGTAGGTCTCGTTCGGAGCGAAGTCCTCGGGGAAACCGGCACCGCGTACGGCGTCCGCGAGGCCCCATCGCCGGCAGAACTCCATCGTGCGCGCGGCGATGGCAGCCGCGCGCGGGTGCTCGCGAATCCCGGCGGGCTGGTCGACGATCCTGTCGATGAGCAGGCAAGGGACACCTCGGGAACCGAGGTCGAGCGCAAGCATCAGCCCCACCGGACCGGCGCCGACGATGAGGACGTCGACATCGATCTCACCCGTGGGTTCCGCGTGCCCGGTGCCGGCAGAGGTATCGGCGTGGTTCATGATCTCTCCTGAGAAACTGTGAGGAATGCGCGTTGGGCCCGAACGGGGCTAGCCGACCCGGGCTGGCCGACGGTCGAGCTCGACTCCGCGCCGCCAGACCTTGTGGATGTCCAGCGTCGAGTCGATCTCGACGTCGGGGCGTCCTCGGACGAGAAGCAGGTCGGCCTGCTTGCCCGGCTGGATCCGACCGCGGTCGTTGAGCGAAAATGTGTCGGCGGCCAGCGAGGTCGCCGCTCGCAACGCCTCCGTCGGGGTCAGCCCCGCTCGCGTCAGCAGCACCAGCTCGTCATGAAGTGACACCCCGTGCGCCGTTCCCGGTCCGGCCTTGACGCGGACCGCGTCGCTGCCCGCGAGGACACGCGCGCCGCGGTCGTGCAATCGACGAACCGTCTCCATGGCGACCTCCAGGTGGAACTCGCGGTCCGTCCGCGCCCACGTGTGCCGGAGGTTGTCGCGCCACTCCTCGGGCAGGAACGGCGCGACCCTCGGGTCGTCGGCGAGATGCTCGCCCGAGCGCCGTGCGCTCAGTGAGCCCAGCGTCGCCAGAGTGGCGACGACGAAGACGTCCTTCTCGGCGATCTCGTCCAACAAGTCTTCGGGGGCCGGCTCGTCGATGAAGATGTGGACGAGACCGTCCACACCGCACGAGACCGCCGTCCGGGCGGCCGCCAGAGCAGTGGCGTGAGCGACGACCATGCGGCCGTGGGCGTGAGCGGCAGCCACGACCGCGCGGACGATCTCGGGGGTGACCATGGGAATGGGGCCGGCACCGGTGACGGTGCCGTCCTCGATGAACACCTTGATCCAATCAGCGCCCTCGGCGATCCGATCGACGACGAACCGCTCGGCCATCGCGGCGTCGTCGATGTAGGGGAAGTGCTGGATGTGATCGGCCGGCATGAGGTAGGTCGGGTGCCCTCCACGCACGGTGCCGCCCGTGGAGGCAGACCTGACGTCCGCCACGTCGTCACGCTCGCGCGACTCACGCCGGAGGTCGTCCATCCACGAGGGCATCGAGTTCATGTCGAGCTCGGTGGTGACGCCGAATCGCAGTGCGATCTCAGTGGCGTCGTTGGCGGAGTGAGTGTGGCAGTCCAGCAGGCCGGGCAGGAGGGTGAGCGCTTGCCCGTCGATGCGTCGTACCGAGGCGTCGACGTCCACCGACGGCCCGACCTGAGCGATCTCCGAGCCTTTCACGTACACGTCCGCGGGGTCAGACAGGACTCGCTCCCCGTCGAAGACGGTCACGGCCTCGATGACGAAGGCGCCGTCGCTGTCGCTGTTCCGGGATCCGCTCATTTCAGATATTTCCTCTCACTGCCCGCTCACTCGAAGATCGCGAAGCACTTGTTTGAATTGAAGACGTGCGAATCCAGGTATTCGGTGTAGGTGGCGCGCAGATCCAGCGCCTCCACCGCGCCGAGCAGGCAGAACCAGTTGAGCATCTCCTGCTGGCCGGATTCCTCGAGCTGATGGAGTTTCGCCTCGTGCCATCTGGTGAAGTCGCCGCTCGCCAGCGACTCGTAATAGGCGTGGTCCGATTCCATATCGGGATAGAGCCGCCAGTTCTTGTCGGTGAGGAACGCGTGCGACCAACTGGAGGACGCGATGACCGCGCACCTCCAGGGGCTGTCGCGGAGGGCCTCGCCCATGGCACGTCCGACCTCGAGGCATCGCGACGGAGAGGGCGACGGCGGATCCAGGTGCGCGGTCTCGGGGTCCTCGGCGAACCGGCTGGGTCGGCCGTGGGCCGAGACGACCTTGCGTCCGTAGCAGTTGATGTGGATCCCGACAGTCGGATACGGCCAGCCCTTCCGCTCGTCGTCCATGAACATCACGGTGTTGGCGAACGCGTGTCCCCAACCGCGGTGGAGGGGCTCGTAGGCGTAGGCCATGTCGATACCGGAGTCGAGAAGCGCCGAGGTGAGATATTTCGCGGCGTCACGGTGACCCGGGACGCTGACCTCGAGATCACGCGGCTCGTCCCACACGTTGGGCGTCCCGAAGTCGTGGTCCCACGGCCGGAAGACCGCCTTCTCGTAGGCGAGCACGCTGAACGGGGGGATCACGTCCTCCCGATAGTTCTCGTACTGGTCGTCGCCCCAGATGAAGACCACGTCCGGGTTGAAGGCGTTCAAGGCGTCATAGACACGTGCGAAGCCGGCCCGAAGCACCTGCCGATGGCGAGCGGCGGCCGCAGCGCCCCCGTCGGATCCGTATTCCTCGCGCATGGCCTCGGGCCACGCGCGAATGTCCTTCACCTCGACCGGGATATCCGGGTCCTCCAGTGTCCACCGAAGGAGGTTCGCCATATGCCCGTCGATGAGCCCGTACGGCGGATAGTGGGTTATTCCGAGGCCAAGCACCTGACCCATGTTCACTCCAATCGTCGTCGCTATGAATTGCTGAGACTCGGGTCCCGGTGCCGCTGGAGCAGGCCGTGCCCCCGATATGTCGCCCGCGTCGTCTCCGAGTCGAGACGCGCGCGGGCGACCGACCCGGCCGCGGGGCTCTCCCGCGCCGCGAACGGGTAGTCGCTCCCGATCACCACGCGGTCGGCGCCGAATCGCGCGAGGAGGAACTCGATCGTCGCCGCGTCATAGGTCAGCGAGTCCACCCATATTCCTGGCGCGTAGTCGCTCGGCGCGCGCCGACACCGCTGCTGACCCGACCGGGACTGAAGCTCCCAGCCCTTGTCCATGCGCGGCAGGAGTTGAGCCAGCGCGCCGCCGCCGTGCGCCAGGCATACCCGCAGGTCCGGCCAGCGATCGAAGGCCCCGCTCGAGATCAGCATCGCCGCCGCGGTCGCGGTCTCCGTCGGCATCCCGACTCCGAAAGTCAGCCCGTACGGGTCGAGCCGGGACGCTCCCGGTACGGCGGTGGGATGGATGAAGAGCAGCGCCCGCAGTTCCTCGGCCGCCTCGAAGAAGGGCGCATGACTCGCCTCCGCGAGCTCGCGGGGGCCTACCGTCGTACCGATCTCGACGCCGAGGAAGCCCAGCTCGTCGACGCACCGGCGCAGTTCCTCGACCGCCAGCGAGACGTCCTGGAGCGGCACCGTACCGAGTGCCCGGAAGCTGTCCGGCCGCCGCGCCACCATGTCGGCGAGGAAGTCGTTCTGGGCGCGAGCCAGGACGGCGGCACCCTCGGCCGGGGCGTCGTAGCAGAGCGTGACGGGGATGGGCGAGAGGACCTGCACCGCGACGCCCTCGGCACGCATGTCCTCGAGCCGGCGTTCAGGTCGCCAGCAACGATCATCGATCTCGCGGAACGGCCGCCCCGCCACCGAGATCTCGGCCGTGGCGTCGCCGGTTCGGCTCACGCGCGGCCACCTCGCGTAGGAATAGCGCTCCAGATCGGGCAGGCTCGGCGCGATCGCGTGCGTGTGGAAGTCGACGACGAGGGAGCTACCGCTAGCGGGCACGGTCGGCTCCGCGGCTGAGGAAGCCGGTCACGAGAGCGTTGAACGAGGCCGCGTGCTCGATCTGGGTCCAATGACCACACTTGCTGAAGAGGTGGAGCTCGGCGTTGGGGATCAGTTCAAAGAGTCGCAGCGAGGAGTCGACCGGGATGACCCGATCGTCGCTGCCGTGCAGCAGCAGGGTCTCGTGCGGCAGCCGCGCCAACCGGTCCTCGGCGATCGCCAGCTTGTCGACCACGGCCTGGTAGGGCGTGGGGAACATCTCCTCGAACGCCTCCTGGACACCCGGCCTGACCGAGGCCTCGTACCTGAGCTCGGCCAGCTCGTCGGTGACGCGCGAGCGGTCATAGGCGAAGAGATCCATCATCGCCCGCATGTTCTCGACCGAGGGCTTGTATCCGTAGACCCGCGCGAGCCCCTCGGTGGCCACGAACCGGTGGCCCGCGCTGCCCATGAGCACGAGTCGATCCACACGATCCGGATGCTCCGTCGCCAACCGGAGGGCGAGGCCGCCGCCGAAGCTGTTGCCCACGACGGAGGCGGTCGGAATCTCCAGCGCGTCCAGCAGATCGACGAGGTGCCGGAGCCAGGTCTCCGGCGAGTAGCTGATGCCGGCGGGACGCTCGGTGTAGCCGAATCCCAGGATGTCCGGCGCCACCACCCGCATCGTCCTCGCCAAGGCGGGGATCGTCGCCCGCCAGTTCGCCCACGCCGACACCCCGGGGCCGGACCCGTGCAGAAGGACGACAGTGTCAGCTCCGGCAGCCGCGGTGTCGATGTCGTGGACGTTCGTCAGGATGCCGCCCGCATCGATCATGCGGCCGATCTCGGGGTTGGAATCTGCGTTGTCGGTCATGCTCGTCTTTGCCGTCCTTCTCGGTTCGCGCGGTCGTTGGTTGAGGGTTGGGTGAGGTCCTGGTCGGGCCACTAGGTCGCTGCCCAGCCGCCGTCGAGCAGGTAGGAGGCGCCCGTGATCGACGCGGTTCCGGGCCCGCAGAGGAAGGCGACGAGGTTGGCCACCTCGTCGGGCAAGATCAGCCGCTTCACCGGGGTACGCGTCAGCAGCACGTCCCGTACGACCTCCTCGGCCGGGACCTGGTGGTGTTTGGCCTGATCGGCGATCTGCCCGTCGACCAGCGGCGTCCGCACATAGCCCGGACAGACCGTGTTGCTCGTGACTCCCTTGGCCGCGCCCTCGAGCGCGATCACCTTGGAGAGGCCCTCGATGCCGTGCTTGGCGCTGACATAGGCGGCCTTGAACGACGACGCCCGGTGGCCATGGACCGAGGAGACATGCACAAGGCGGCCCCAGCCTCGCTCGTACATGCCGGGGAGCACCGCCTTCGCCAGCAGGAACGGCGCGTGCAGCATCAGCCGATGCACCTGCTCGAACCGCGCCCAGTCGAACTGCTCGACCGGCGCGACATGTTGGACGCCGGCGCAGTTCACCAGGATGTCCACCCGCCGGCGTGACAGTTCGAGAGCCTCGATCGCGGCGGGGTCGCAGAGGTCGACGACGAGCGCCTCCCCGCCAATATCCGCAGCGACCGCCCTGGTGCCGTCGAGGTCGACGTCAACCACGACGACGTACGCTCCCTCGGCCGCGAGCCTGGTGGCGATCGCTCGCCCGATGCCGCTCGCTGCTCCCGTCACGACGGCGGTCAGGTTGTCGAAGTGGTTCCGCACGCCTTGCAGGTTAGGGCGATGACAACGCCATCATCCGTGGGCGGACGCACACGCTTTTTCCTGCCATATGTGGAGATCTCCATGGGCGTGATCTCTACGGCCCGTCCTGTCCGCCCGAGCCGGGGGCCGACCTCGGTCGGTCACATCGACCGCGTGGTTCGGGCGAGGATGTTGGCCAGAGCGGTGGTCGCGGCGCGGAGCGCGGCACCGTGCGCCTCCGGGCGGAAACGTCCGACGGGGCCGGTGATGCTGATCGCGGCACGGGCGGTGCGGCCGTCGGCATCGAGCACCGGGGAGCCGACGCAGAGCAGTCCGGGTGTGGACTCCTCGCGCTCGAAGGCGAGGCCGGTCTCCAGCACCGCGTCGAGCTGGCGCCGCAGCAGGCCGGGGGCAAGGAGGGTGTGCGGGGTACGCCGCTCCAGCGGTCCGGCCAGCACCTGCCGCCGCAGGGTCGGATCGGCGTAGGCGAGGAGCACCTTGCCGATCGCGGTGCAGTGCATGGGCATCCGTCCGCCGGGGCGTGAAGGCGCGGAGACCTGCCGGTGGCCGCCGATCTTGGCGACGTAGACCACCTCGCTACCCTCCTGGACGCCGAGATGGACGGTCTCATGGGTGCGCTCGTAGAGATCCTGCAAGTAGGGCATGGCCAGTTCCAGCAGGGTGCGCTCGGTGGCCGCGCGCATACCGAGCTCGAAGAGTCCGCCTGCGAGCCGATAGCCGTGCGGCCCCTTATCGAGGAGTCGGTGGGTGACCAGGTCGCCCGCGACGCGATGGGCGGTGCCCTTGGGCAGACCGGTACGCCGCACCAACTCGGCCAGCGGGAGGACGGTGTCGCTCGGGCCGAAGGCACGCAGGATCGCCACCGCCTTGCCCAGCACGGTGGGCTCGGAACTCCCCTGGGTGTCCGGCGCGGCCACACGAAGAGCGTACCGGTGAGTGGAACGCTCACATCGAATCTGCCGAGCCGCCGGTGGAGATTGGCGGCATGACGCCGACGAACGTCCCTGACACCGTCACCGCGGCCGCCGACCGGTTACGCACCGCTGCCGCTACCGCGACCCCGGTCGAGCCGGTGCGCGACCTCATCGGCCGTGACGACGTGGCCGCTGCCTACGCGGTGCAGGAGTTGTTGACGCGGGAGCGGGTCGCGGCCGGGGCGCGGATCGTGGGTCGCAAGATCGGTCTGACCTCTGCCGCGGTGCAGGCCCAGATCGGGGTCGACCAGCCCGACTTCGGTGTCCTCTTCGACGACATGGCCTACGCGGATGGCGACACCATCGCGTACGCGAGCGTGCTGCAACCGCGGGTCGAGGGCGAGATCGCGTTCGTGCTCGCCGAGGACCTGGTCGAGGGCGATCTGGATGCCGAGCAGGTCCGCGGCGCGATCGGCTACGCGGTCGCCGCGCTGGAGGTCTGCGGCAGCCGGGTGGCGGGGTGGGACATCAGCTTCGGCGACACCGTCGCCGACAACGCCTCCGCGGGGGTGTACGTGCTGGGCACCGAGCGCAAGGGGTTGGCGGAGTTCACCCCGGTCGACGCGGCGATGACGATGACGATCGACGGCGAGGAGGTCTCCACCGGCTCCGGGGCGGCCTGTCTGGGCGATCCGATCAAGGCCGTGGTGTGGCTGGCTCGGAAGGCGCGGGAGTTCGGCGAGCCGCTGCGGGCCGGCCAGGTGCTGCTCTCCGGTGCGCTAGGGCCGATGCGGCCGATCCCCCCGGGGGCCACTGTCCAGGCCACCGTGACCGGTCTCGGCTCGGTCTCGGCCCATTTCTCCGACTGACGACGAACGAAGGACGGTCACGATGAGCAGGACGAAAGTCGCCATCATCGGGTCGGGCAATATCGGCACCGACCTGATGATCAAGATCATGCGCAACGCCCAGCATCTCGAGATGGGCGTGATGGTCGGCATTGACCGCGCCTCCGACGGCCTCGCCCGAGCCGAGAGGCTCGGCTTCGAGACCACCCACGAGGGTGTCGAGGGGCTGCTGGCCTCGCCCCGGATCGAGGAGATCGGGATCGTCTTCGACGCCACCTCGGCCGGGGCTCACGCGCGCAACGACGCCGCGCTGAGGCCGTTGGGGATCCGGATGATCGACCTGACGCCGGCCGCGATCGGCCCGTACGTCATCCCCGCGGTCAACCTCGAGGAGCATCTCGACGCGCCGAACGTCAACATGGTCACCTGCGGCGGGCAGGCCACCATCCCGATCGTCGCGGCGATCAGCCGGGTGGTGCCGGTGGCCTACGGCGAGATCGTCGCCTCGATCTCCTCCAGGTCCGCCGGCCCGGGCACCCGGGCGAACATCGACGAGTTCACCGAGACCACCTCGGCCGCCATCGTCGAGGTGGGTGGCGCCGCCCGGGGCAAGGCGATCATCATCCTCAACCCGGCCGAGCCGCCGCTGATGATGCGCGACACCGTCTTCGCGCTGGTGACCCTGCCCGGGGAGGACACCGAGACGGCGAGGTCCCAGATCGCGGACTCGATCGCGAAGATGGTCGCCGACGTGGCGGCCTACGTCCCGGGCTACCGGATGGTCCAGGAGGTCCAGATCACCGAGATCCCCGTCGACCAGCCGGTCCACACGCTCCTCCCCGAGGGCACCGAGCGTCCGACCCACCAGGTCTCGGTCTTCCTTGAGGTCGAGGGCGCGGGCATGTACCTGCCGACCTATGCCGGCAACCTCGACATCATGACCTCGGCCGCCGTCCAGATGGCCGAGAAGATCGCCGCGAAGGGGCTCTGAGGTGACCACTCCGATCTTCGTCCAGGACGTCACCCTGCGGGACGGCATGCACGCCGTACGCCATCGCATCACCCCTGAGGACGTCAAGCGCATCGTGATCGCCCTCGAGGACGCCGGCGTCGACGCCATCGAGGTCGCCCACGGGGACGGCCTCGCCGGCGGCTCGCTCAACTACGGCCCCGGGTCGAACACCGACTGGGAGTGGATCGAGGCCGCTGCCTCGGTCATGTCGAAGGCACGCCTGACCACGCTGCTGCTACCGGGGGTGGGCACCATCGAGGAGCTCAAGCACGCCTACGCGCTGGGGGTGCGGTCGGTGCGCGTGGCGACCCACTGCACCGAGGCCGACGTCTCGGCCCAGCACATCGCCGCGGCCCGCGAGCTCGGCATGGACGTCTCCGGCTTCCTCATGCTCAACCACATGGCGCCGGTCGAGGTGGTCGCGCGACAGGCCAAGCTGATGGAGTCCTACGGCGCGCACTGCGTCTACATCACCGACTCCGGTGGCCGGCTCACCATGAAGGACGTCGCCGAGCGTGCCCGGGCCTACCGCGACGTACTCGACCCCGAGACCGAGATCGGCATCCACGCCCACGAGAACCTCTCCCTCTCCGTGGCCAACTCCGTGGTCGCGGTCGAGAACGGCATCTACCGCGTCGACGCCTCCCTGGCCGGCCACGGCGCCGGCGCCGGCAACTGCCCCATCGAGGCCTTCATCGCCGTCGCCAACCTGTCCGACTTCAAGCACAACTGCGACCTGTTCAAGCTGCAGGACGCGGCCGACGACATCGTCCGCCCGCTCCAGGACCGACCAGTGCGAGTCGACCGGGAGACTCTCACGCTCGGCTACGCGGGGGTCTACTCCAGCTTCCTTCGCCACGCGGAGAACGCCGCCACCCGCTATGGCGTCGACGTCCGCGACATCCTGATGGAGTGCGGCCAGCGCCGATTGGTCGGCGGTCAGGAGGACATGATCATCGACATCGCGCTCACCCTGCGGGCCCGGGACCGACGCGACGTCAGGCGCTGAGCGGCCCCGACTGAGTGACCTTGACGACAGGTCACACGAGATTCACACAACCGAGTCGCAGTCAGTTGCTCGCAGCACCTAAAGTCGTTCGGTGACCTCCGACCTGACCCAAGACCCACCCGCCGCGGCGGCGGACGACAAGATCACCAAGGACATCCTCGTCATCGCCGGTGTCGTCGTGCTCGGCATGATCATGTCGATCCTCGACATCACCGTCGTCAACGTGGCGCTGCCCACCTTCCAGACCGAGCTGGCCTCCGACGGCGAGGAGATCGCCTACTCGACGGTCGCCTGGACCGTCACCGGCTACACCCTCGCGCTCGCCGCGGTCATCCCGGTGACCGGCTGGGCGGCCGACCGGTTCGGCACCAAGAAGCTGTTCATCGCTGCCGTCACGCTGTTCACCCTCGGCTCAGCGCTGTGTGCCACCGCCTGGAGCATCGAGTCGCTGATCGCCTTCCGCGTCATCCAGGGCTTCGGCGGCGGCATGCTGATGCCGCTCGGCATGATGATCATGACTCGGACCGCCGGCCCGCACCGGATGGGCAAGCTGATGGCGATCCTCGGCGTGCCGATGCTGCTCGGCCCGATCCTGGGCCCGATCCTGGGCGGTCTGCTGATCGACAAGGCGTCGTGGCACTGGGTCTTCCTGATCAACCTGCCGCTGGGCATCATCACGATCGTCTACGCCGCCTTCGCCCTGGCCAAGGACGAGGTGAACCCGACCGAGTCCTTCGACTTCGTCGGGATGCTGCTGATGTCGCCGGGCCTGGCGCTCTTCCTCTACGGCATCTCCTCGATTCCCGAGACCGGCACCGTGGCCGCGACCAAGGTGCTGGTCCCCGGCATCATCGGGCTGGCGCTGATCGTCGCGTTCGTGTTCTGGTCCTTCCGTCCCGAACACCCGCTGCTCGATCTGCGGCTGTTCCACGACCGCCAGTTCACGGTCTCGATCATCACCATGTTCCTCTTCGCAGGCGCCTTCTTCGGGGCGCTGCTGCTGGTGCCCACCTACTTCCAGCAGGTGCGTGGCGAGTCGGTGCTGAAGGCGGGCCTGCTCGTCGCGCCGCAGGGCCTGGGCGCGATGTGCGTCATGCCGATCGCCGGCGTACTGGCCGACAAGCTCCCCGTCGGCCGGATCGTGCCGTTCGGATTCATCGGCATCATCGTCGGCATGGCCGGCCTGTCGACCAGCACCTCCCCGGACACCCCGATCTGGCACATCTGCGCCTGGCTCTTCGTCATGGGCCTGGGCATGGGCGGCACCATGATGCCGATCTTCACCGCCGCGCTGCGGACCCTCACCGCGCACGAGGTCGCCCGCGGCTCCACGCTGCTCAACGTGATCCAGCAGATCGCCAGCTCGGCCGGGGTCGCGGTGATCTCGGTGGTGCTGACCAACAAGCTCAACGGCTCCGACGCCGTCACCGCGGGGACGGTCCTCACCGAGGCGCAGACGAGCCCTGACAATGTCGACCCCACCGCCCTGCAGCAGGCCCAAGCGGTCATGGAAAGCCTGGGCGACAAGTTCCAGTCGACGGTTCTCTCCGATATGGGCAACGCGTTCCAGACCAGCTATGTGGTGGCGCTGATCATCCTGGCGGTCACCCTCATCCCGGTGGCCTTCCTCCCGCGCAAGAAGGAAGAGGGCCTCGACGCCCCCCAGCACACCCCGATGATGCACTGACCGTAGTCCCTAGGAGTCGACGGCGACGACGAGCGGGAGCACCGCCTCGGCGCCCTGCTGTCGCAGCGCCTCCGCCGCCAGGGTGACGGTCCAGCCGGTGACCAGGCGGTCGTCGACGAGCAGCACCCGACCGGTGGCGCTGCCCCGCAGCTCGAACCGGCGCGTCACCGCCTGCACCCGCTGGGCGGAGTTGACCGCGCCCCGGCCGGGCTCGACGCCCGGGTCGAGGATCGCGAAACTGCCGACGACCGGCACCCGGAGGTAGCGGGACAGCCCGGCGGCCAGGTCGGCGACCAGCTCCGGACGACGGGCAGACTCCACCTGGACGATGCCGTCGACCTTCGGCTGCCACTCGCCGAGCACCTCGATCATCGCCCGGACCAGCGGCACCGGCACCGGGCCGTCGGGGGTGGTGTCGCGGAAGAGCTCGCGCAGCTGCTGGCCGCGGCCGAGGTCGGTGAGCCGGGCGATGGCGCGGCCCTCCTCGGGCGGGTTGGCGATCCGGCCCTTGCGGCCGGTGAGTCCGGTGGGCCACATCTTCTTCGGCTCCAGGACGACGCCGGGGCGGCTCAGCCGCTGCTCGGCCTCGGTGATCGCCGCCTGACTGACCTCGGTCGACAGCGTGAGACCCCCGCAGTTGTCGCAGCGGCCGCAGTCCGCGGCTTCCGGGTCGTCGAGCTGCTCGCGCAGGAAGCGCATCCGGCACGCGGTGGTCTCGAGATAGCGCAGCATCGCCTGCTGCTCGATCGTGCGCGCCTCGGCCACCCGGGCATAGCGCTCGGTGTCGTAGACCCACTCCCGGCCGGTCGACTCCCAGCCGCCCTGCACCCGGCGCACCGCGCCATCGACGTCGAGCACCTTGAGCATCGTCTCCAGCCGGGTGCGGGACAGCTCGACCATCGGCTCCAGCGCCTGGGTGCTCAGCGGCCGACCGGCCTCGGCGAGCACTCCCAGGGTGCGGTGGACCAGCTCCTCGCGGGGGAAGGCGAGCGAGGCGAAGTAGGCCCAGATGTCGCGGTCCTCGACGCCGGGCAGCAGCACCACACTGGCGGAGCCAGTGATACCACGGCCGGCGCGGCCGATCTGCTGGTAGTAGGAGACCGGTGACGACGGCGCACCGAGGTTGACCACGAACCCGAGCGGGGCGTCGTACCCCATGCCGAGGGCGCTGGTCGCCACCAGCGCCTTGATCCTGCCCTCCGCCAGCGCCTGCTCCAAGGCCTGGCGCTCGGCGGTGTCGGTCTGTCCGGAGTAGGCGTGCACGTCGTGGCCGCGCTCGCGCAGGTAGCCGGCGACCTCCTGGGTGGCCGCCACAGTCAGGCAGTAGACGATGCCGGAGCCGCGCTGCTCGGCAAGGTGGTCGGCGAGCCAGGCCAGTCGCTGCTCCGGCGTCCTGAGCCGTACGACGCCGAGGCGGAGCGACTCGCGATCGAGCGACCCTCTCAGCACGAGTACGTCCCCCAAAGCTCCGGCGGCGGAGCCGAGCTGCTCCGCGACATCGGCGGTGACCCGGGCGTTGGCCGTGGCGGTGGTCGCCAGCACCGGGATGCCGGCCGGGAGGTCGCCGAGGAGCGTGCGGATGCGGCGGTAGTCCGGCCGGAAGTCGTGCCCCCAGTCGGAGATGCAGTGCGCCTCGTCGACGACCAGCAGACCGCACTCGGCGGCCAGCCGGGGCAGCACGGCGTCGCGGAAGCCCGGGTTGTTGAGCCGCTCCGGGCTGACCAGCAGCACGTCGATCCCACCGGCGTGGATGGCCTCCTCGATGGCCGACCACTGCTCCAGATTGGTGGAGTTGATGGTCGCGGCGCGGATGCCCGCCCGCTCGGCGGCGGCGATCTGGTTGCGCATCAGCGCCAGCAGCGGGCTGACGATGACCGTCGGCCCGGCACCGGCCTCGCGCAACAGCAGGGTGGCCACGAAGTAGACCGCCGACTTGCCCCAGCCGGTGCGCTGGACCACCAGCGCCCGCCGCTTCTCCTCCACGAGTGCCGCGATGGCCGACCACTGGTCCTCGCGCAGCACCGCGTCGTCGCGCCCCACGAGCGCGCGCAGATGTCCCTCGGCCCGGTCTCGCAGCGTGGTCGGGGGTGTCGCGGTCATGCCGACGTGTCTACCAGCCGAGGCCGACAGGCCCGCGCGGTCATCCACAGCGAAGCGAGCTTTCCACAGTCTCCTGACAACTCAGTTGTGCCCGACCCGGCCATGACGGAGCATGAGGGCGACGCACATAGGAGGTGTAACGTATGCACATGACACGCACCAACATCGACATCGACGATGAGCTGGTGGCCGAGGCGATGAGGCGATTCGGCCTCAAGACCAAGCGCGAGGCGGTCGATCTCGCGCTGCGAAAGCTGGTCAAGCCACGGATGACGCGCGAGGAGCTGCTCGCACTCAAGGGCATCCTCGGGCCCGACGACTGGGACGACAGCGTGCTCCACATCGTCGACCGTCCACCGGAGTGGTGAGAATGCAGCTCGTCGACACCTCGGCGTGGATCGACTATCTCCGCAATGCCCCGACCAGAGCGACAGATGAGGTCACGAGGCTGGTCGAGGACGACCAGAGCCAGGTCGTCATGTGCGACCCCGTCGCCATGGAGCTGCTCAGTGGTCCCACCCGACCCCACGCATTGCGCGAGATGGAGGAGCTGGTCGAGCGCATCCCATCGCTCCCCATCGTGCCGGATGAGGACTTCCGCAACGCGGCGGCGCTGTTCCGCGCGGCCCGCCAGATGGGCGTCACACCTCGCAACCAGGTCGACTGCCTCATCGCCGCGATCGCCATGCGACACGATGTCGAGGTCGTCCACAAGGACGCCGACTTCGAGGCGCTCGCGGAGGTCACCGGCCTCAGGCACACATCGCTGCGGGCTTAGTCGCTGGTCCATCCCGCTTGTGGCCCCACGCATGGTGGTGATTCGAAGTAATGGCACTCGCACGATGCCTCGGTGGCGGGGACGCCGTTATGGTCGGTCCGCATGGGGGACGCGGGCATCCTCGAGGGCGTGCTGAGCGACCTTCCGGGCGGTCGCAGCGAGCGGGCACGGCAACGTTGTGAGGCCGGCGTCGCGGCCGGAGACCCGGTGGCGCTCGCCCTCACCGCCGTCGCCGACTTCTGGCTCGGCGACTTCGCCCAAGCGACCTGTCACGCCTTCCGAGCGGTGGACGGTGCGACGACCGACGAGACGCGGGGCCTGGCGCTGGCCGCGCTCGCGCTGGCCCGGGCCGGTGACGCCGACTGGCCGGGCGAGGATCCGCTGCCGGAGGCACTGGCACTCGTGGAGCAGGGCGGGCAGGGCCCCTGGTGGGAGGCGGTCCGCTATCTCGTCACCGAGGCCCGGCGTCCATGACGCCCCAGGTTCCGCGGCATGAACCTTCGTCGACCCTCCACCGGCACCGTCCTCGGCGCCACCGCCCTCGTCGTCGCCCTGGCCGGCACCGGCACCGCCGCAGACGCCGCCAAGCTCATCTCCGGCAATACCATCAAGCCCAACACCATCACCACCAAGCAGATCAAGGACGGCACCCTCACCGTCGCCGACCTCGCCCCCGGCACCCTAGCCACAGGCAGCACCGGACCCGCGGGGCCTGCGGGACCCAAGGGCGCGACCGGACCCGCCGGCGCCAACGGGGTGAGCGGGTTCCAGACTGTGCAGGCGACCTCACCCAGCGTCGCCAGCGGTGCCGTGGCCACCGCCATGGCGAGCTGTCCGACAGGCAAGAAGGTGCTCGGAGCGACGGCCTGGTGGAGCACCGTCGACGCCGCAGTCCAGATCTATCCGCATTTCGCCACCTCCGAGACCACCTACGTCGCCAAGGACAAGAACCCCGGCACCGGCAGCGACGCGATCACCCTACAGATCAACTGCGCAGCCGTCGCTCCCTGACGAGTCACCTCAGTGCGGTGGATCCGAGTCACCATCCGGCACGGATCCACCGCACTACGCCGTCTGGTTACGTCTGATCCCGACTGCGGCGGCGTCGAGGGCAGTCCCGGCATCAGCGGCTACCAGATCGTGTCGAACGTCGTCGTGGTGGGAGCCGGCGGCTCCGCCAGCGTCGGAGCGGCCTGCCCGGCCGGGAAGTCCGTCTTGGGCGGCGACGCCTATACGACCGCGGCGGCGGTCGCGGGGCACGAAGTCCAGGGCTATCCGGTCTTCGGCACCCCCGATACCTACTACGGCCGACTGGTCAACTCGAGCGCGACAAGCACCAGCCTCATCGCGATTGCGATCTGCGGGGTCAAATGGTCATCTCCGGAAGACTGATATGCGCGGGTTGGTTACCGCAGGACGGTGGTTCGGCTGGAGCGTTTCCGCGTGTCTAGCAACGAGCGTCGCCCTGGGTAAGGCTGCTCATAGTGGTGTCGCGGGTTGCTCCTCGCACTGTCACCTGCCTGTCGGGGCCGGGCCAAGCAGATCGAGGGCCGGGTCAGCCGGTCATCGCTGCCACGCAGGGCGTCGAGCAGCGACGGCGCCGCGATCCGCTCGGCTCGGTTGGTGGCGGCCTGACGCCGAGCCTCAGCGATCGCTGTCGGCACCCTTTCCTTGGCACCGTCGGGACGTCACGATGGGCTCATGAAGCTCTCGACCCGCAACCAGCTCGCCGGCACCGTCGTCGCCATCACCGCCGGCGAGGCCATGGCCGTCGTCAAGGTCCGCCTGACCGGAGGCGACACCATCGTCACCTCCTCGATCACCCGCGAGGCGGTCGAGGATCTCGAGCTCGCCGAGGGCAAAGAGGTCGTCGTCCTGATCAAGTCGACCGAGGTCGGCCTCGGCGTCGAGGACTGACTGCAGCCGCCCCGCCCTCCGCAAGATGTCACCGTGAAACTTCGCGCTGTTAGCGACACGTCGGATCTGTCACTCTCGCCCCAAGATGTCACGGTGACATCTTGGGCACGCCCGGTCAGGACCGTCGCCGGATCGGCCGCGGCGGCTCGGTCTCTACGACGACGTTGGTGGACTTCACGACCGCCGTGGCTGCCACTCCCGGCTCCAGGCCTAGGTCGTCGGCGGCCTCCCGGCTCATCAGCGAGACCACGCGATAATCACCGCACTGCATCTCGACCTGCGCCATGACGCCGTCGCGGATCACCGATACCACCACGCCAGCGAACCGGTTGCGCGCACTGGAGGAGCGCTCACTGCCGTTGCTGGTGGCAACCAGCCGCTTGAACTGGTCGGAGCTGAGCACCCGCTGGTTGCCTCGGCGCTCGAACTCGATCCGCCCCTCGGCCTCCCAGCGACGCAGCGTGTCCACGCTGACGCCGAGAGCTGTCGCGACCTCGCCGATGCGCACGTAGTCGGCCACGACTCGCATCCTACGGGGAAGACACCGCGTCAGTTTGCGACCGGTCACCGGGTTCGGGGCGTCAGTTTGCGACCGGTCACCGGGTTTGAGATGTCAGTTTGCGACCGGTCGCGGGGGTGGGGGATAGGCGACGGAGTGGTCGATGCGCAGCCGGACCTCCTCGCCCACCCTCAGGTCGCTCGTGGGGGACAGGCAGCGCAGCGTGCCGCCGTCGGTGGCCAGCTCCAGCCGGGCGCCGTCCTGCAGCCGGAGCACCCCGGTCACCGTCGCCTTGAGGTCGCCCTGGGGGTCGAGGTGCACCCAGGCCGACCGAGTCAGCCAGCGGCCGCCGTCGAGCTCGCCGTCGTAGCCGAGGAAGCGGGCGACCTCGGCGGTCGGCGGCTGCCGCAGCAGCGCGTCGGGCGGGCCGTCGGCGACGATGCGACCGGCCATCAGCACGACCACCCGGTCCGCGAGTGCCCAGGCGTCGGCCCGTTCGTGGAGCACCACGATGACTGCCTTGGCCGCCCGGCGCAGCGCCGACGCGGCGTCCTCGACGAGGGCGGCGTGGGTCTCCGGGTCCAGGCCGGCGAAGGGCTCGTCGAGCAGCAGCAGGTCGGGACGTACGGCGATGCCCCGGGCCAGGTGGACACGGCGCCGTTCGCCGCCGGAGAGCGTGGTGGCGTGACGCTTCGCGAGGTGCTCGGCCCGTAGGTCCGCGAGCGCCTGTTGGGTGCGCCCCCTGCGCTCCCGCCGCGGCACCCCCCACCACGCCTGCGCCAGGTCGACATTGGCCCGCACCGACCGCGATGCGAGCCCGGGCGTCTGCAGCACGGTGGCCACCCGACCACCCCGCTCGAGCGTCCCGGTGGCCGGGATAATGCCGCCGATCGCCTCCAGCAGCGTCGACTTCCCCGCCCCATTGGGCCCCAGCAGCGCGACGACCTCGCCCTCGCGGATCTCCAGGTCGAGCGCATCGATGACGGTACGACGCCCCCGGCGCACGGCGACGCCGGCCAGCCGGAGGATGCTCATGCTGCCCGCACTCGTCGCTTGCCGGCGTACTGCAGCACGGTCAGCGGCGCGGTGAGCACCAGAATCAGGGTGAGCAGCACCATGCCGATCGCCAGCGCGCTGGCGTAGCGGCCGGCCCCGACCTCGGCGAGCGCGGCGCTGGCCAGCGTCTGGGTGCGCCATTCGGTGTTGCCCCCGATAATGGCGACCGCCCCGACCTCCGAGAGCGACGCGCAGGCGGCGGCGATCACCGCCGCCAGGACCCCGATGCGACTCTCCCACAGCACCAGCAGCGCTACCCGGTGCCGGCGCGCGCCGAACGCCCGCGCCTGCTCCGCCAGCCCCGGCGCCACCTCCCGCACCGCCGCCACGGTGAGGGCGACCACGACCGGCAGCGCCAGGATCGCCTGGGCGACGTAGACGCCCCGCATCGTGAAGGCCAGGCCGGTCCACCCCAGCGGCCCGACCCGGATCGTGAGCACGAGGAGTACGACGCCCACGATGACCGGCGGCAGCCCCAGGCCGGCGTTGGCCAGGACGACCAGCGGGCCACGGCCGCGGAACCGGCCCAGGCCCAGCGCCAGTCCGACGGGGAGCCCGACGGCGACCGCCACCACCGTCGCGACCAGGGTGACCCGCAGCGTGACGTCGATCAGTCCCCACAGGTAGGGGTCGTGGTCGAGGATCAGTCGCCACGCCTGCTGGAGTCCCTGCCAGAAGAACCTCATGGCGTCGCGGCCTGGCTGGGCGACTGGCTGGGCACGACGTAGACCAGGGTGCCGTCCTCGAGCCGGTAGACCGTGCCGACCTCCTCGCCGCTGCCGATCACCGTCTCCCCGTCGGTCGGCACCGGGCCGGTGGCGTCGCCCGGCTCGACGGTGACGGCGTCGGGGTCCAGGCCCCGGTCGGTGATCGCGTCGGAGAGGTTGAGCGAGGCGAGCGCGGCCAGCAGGAAGCCCACCGCCAGCACGATGCCGAGGTCGAAGAGGTTGACCAGGCCGTCGAGCGGGTCGCCGGCGCGGTCCTCGCGGTTGCGCGCCCGCGGGCTGACGGTGATCACGCGGACGCCTCCCCCGAGAGCTGCGAGGAGGGGTCCGGAGCCGGGTCGGTGAGCACGGCCGCGACGTACTCGAGGTCGGAGTGGTCCTGGGCGTAGATCCGGTCGCGGGCCAGCGAGAGGGCGAACGCGGCGGCGCCGACCAGGAGCCCGAGCACGGTGATGCTGAACGCCAGCCGGAGGTTGTCGGCCAGGGTCTCGACGTCGCCGTTGGCGAGACCCTCCAGCGCCGGCGAGAGCGGGATCAAGGTGCCCATCAGCCCGAGCGCCGGGCCGAACCGCACCAGCAGCCGGGTGCGGGAGAGCCGCCGCTGGCCGTCGAAGTCGAAGTCGGCCAGCTGCTTGGCGAGCCGCGGCTCGGAGCCGGGCTTGCCGGCCTCCCGCGCGAAGGCGGTGAGCACCCCGGCCATCTGCCGGCTCCACGCCACCGGGACCAGCGCGGCCTCGACGCTGGCCCGGTCACCGTCGTGGAGCGCGGCGCGGGCGACGGCCGCCGCCCGGGCGAGCTCGGGGAAGCTGCGGCGGTGGCGGCGGATCCGCTCGACGACGAACGCCCCGGTCTCGTAGATCACCGCGGCGAGCGCGGCGAGGGCCAGCAGCACGACCGGCAGCTCCAACGCCTCGGCGACCGTGAAGACGGCTTGGTAGATGTCATCGATCACGGCCACATCCTCCCGCGTCGGCGCCACCACCGCGGGCGGGCCTCGGCCAGGGCCCCCAGCCCGAGCAGAAGTACGCCGGCCCCGACCCCGCCGGACCAGCCCGGCAGTCCCCACGACCCGGGGACCTGGCCGCCGCGGGCCGCGGCCGCGATCTGCTCACCGCCGGCCGCGGGCGCCTGCCCGGCGGCGACCAGCACGACGCCCTCGATCCGGTCGCCGGCCGCAGTGGCGGTGGGCTCGGCCGAGGACGACGCCGACGCGGTCGCGGTCGCGGTCGCGGTCGCGGCGCTCGCGGTGGCGCCGGAGCTGGCTCCGGTCGTGGCACTGGCCGTGGCGCCGGCGGTCGGGCCGGTGGCGGTGCTTGCCTTGCCGCCCTGGTGGCGGCCGCCGGACTTGGTGGGGCCGACGCTGGGCGCGGCGGAGGTGGCCACCCCGTCGCCGGCGGTCGCGGTGGCCGTCGCGGACGCCGCCTCGCCGACGGTGACCTTGACCGCGTCGGCGCGTCCGACGGCGTTGCTGCCGGTCACCGTCAGGTTGACCCAGTAGCTGCCGGCGTCGGTCCAGGCGTGGGTGGGCGCCGGGTCGGTCGAGCCGGTGCCGTCACCGAAGTCCCACGCGTAGGTCAGGGAGGTGCCCGGCTCCTCGTCGAAGGAGACCGAGAGCGCCACCGCGTCGCCGAGGCTCGGCGTGAGGTCGTCGGCGTCGATGACGGGGTTCAGCAGCTCGCCGGTGGTGTGCACCATGACGTGCAGCGCACCCCCGTCGGCGGTGGCGAAGTAGCCGCCGTAGTTGGGGTCGGAGGAGACGTTGACGTCCTCGGAGGAGCGCAGCGGGCGGATGTAGGTGAGCACCTCGCCGTCGCCGCCGGAGGGGTAGACGACCGGCTCCAGTCCGCCGGCGAAGCCGTTGGAGCCGGCCGCGCCCAGCTCGCCGGCCGCCAGCCGGTGGGCCACGCCGGAGGTGTCGAGCACCTCGGTGTAGGTCACCGAGTCGGGGTCGACCGGCACCGCGGCCACGACCGCGCGCAGCGAGGTGGCGGCCGCCACGCTCAGGCTCTGCGAGGCCCCGGAGCTCTCCCTCAGCACGAAGGACTGGTCGAACACGTCCTCCAGAGCGAGCAGCTCGTCGAGGTCGAAGGTGGTCGTCGACCCGGTCTCGGCCACCTCGACGACCACGCAGGGGCCCTCGCCGCCGCAGCCCGAGGCGGCGTACGCCGGAACGGGCCCGGCCACGCCCGCGAGGGCGAGGCCGAGCCCGGTCAGGAGAGGGGCGATCCGGCTCAGTGTTTGAACTTCTTCGTCAGCTTGCTGCTCGTCGCGACAAGGTAGCTACGGTTGGTATAGACGACCTGATACTTCCACCTGCCGGACCTGGCCTTGATCTGGAAGGAGAAGCTGGACCTGCCCTTGGCCAGCTTCCGGGTGCCGAGCAGCTTCGGCTCCTCGTTGCCCTTCTTGCCCCAGACCTGGAGCTTGGCGCCGGCGGTGGCCACCGGGCCGACCTTCCCGCTCAAAGTGATCTTGCGGTGCCCCGTGTCCGCCCACGAGGCCTTCAGCCTGACCGAGCCGCTGAGCGCCACCGCCGCCGACCCTGGCTGCAGGATGTCGGCGAAGACCGGGGTGAGGGTCGGCACCTCCACCTTGGTGAGCTGGTCGGTCGTGACGGTGTAGAACTGCAGGGCCTTGGCCTGGTAGGCGATCTTGTAGTCGCCGTTGGCGTCGGTCGTCGCGGTCGCGACCTGGGTCGGGGTCACGCCGACCTTCCTGGTGGCGAACAGCCTCACCGTGACGCCGTCGAGCGCCGGCGTACCAGGCACGACGTTGCTCACCGTGCCGGTGACGACGACGCGCTTCTTGCCGAGTTTGACGTGCGCGCTGGCGGTGACCTCGGGGGACGCCGAGGGCAGGAACGGCGCGTCGCCGGTGTCGTTGAGGTAGTTGTTGACCGCGGCCTGGCCGGCGGAGGAGGTCAGCCAGTCGAGCCAGGCCGTGGCGCCGGCGAGGTTGATGCCGGCTTTGACGTCGCTACTGAACATGTCGGGGTTGATGGCGTAGGCGTGGAAGGAGTTGACCAGGGCCGGGATCCCGCCGCGGGCGGTGTCGGCGTTGTCGCGGGTGACGATCTGAAGCGTGTCCAGCGCGCCGGTCGAGTAGAGGTACTGGAACGTGCCCCGGTCGGTGAAGGTGTAGCAGTCGGGCGTGCCGCTGACGTAGCTGTCCGTGCACTCGTTGGCCGCCTGGATGTTCGGGGCCTGCTTGCGGTCCCCGGAGTTGTACCAATCGGGGAAGGTGATGGTGTCGGGGCAGTCGCCGGTCGCGCTGGCCGGGGCCTCGCCGCCGCCGTAGGTGCTGCTGACGGTGCACTTGGTGACCAGGGTGTCGTCGGTCAGCGCCCAGATGGCGTGCTCCTGCACGGTGGTGCCGGAGCCGAAGGAGGTGCCGCCGCGGGAGTAGAAGTGGGCCTTGCCCGCCTCCCCGGCGGCGGCGATCTGCTCGAAGGCGGTCGCGATGTCGTGGGTGCTGGAGGTGAGCACGCCGGCCGGGTCGCTGGCCGGGCCGAGCAGCACGAAGTCGCCCCAGAACACCGCCCGGCCGTAGGACTCCGCGGACCAGCCGTCGGCGACGTACTGGTTCTCGACGCTGGCGGCGTGCACCATCAGGGCGTCGTAGTTGCCGGTCTTGGAGAGGGTGATCGCGTTGAGGGTGGCGCTGCCGGTGTAGCTGACGTCGTACTGCGGGTAGGCAGCCTCGAACAGCGGCTTGAGGTAGTCGAAGAGCTTGGAGTCCGACACGTCGCTGGTGCCCACGATGTCGAGTTCGGTGGTGTCGGCGCGGGCCGGCGGGGCGGCGAGTGCGAGCAGGCCGGCGACGAGGACGGAGCTGAGGAGGGCGGCGAGGCCGCGGCGGCGATGCTGAGATTTCACCGTGACTGCTTATCACGGATTGGCCTAGGTATTACCTAGGCAGGAGCGATCTCTTACCAAGCCGTTACAACTTCTGTCCGGCCAGCAGGGCCGACTCCTCGTCGGTGAACAGCCGCGACCGGATCAGGAAGCGTTTGCCGGTCGGACCCTCCAGGGAGAACCCCGCGCCCCGGCCGGGGACCACGTCGATGGTCAGATGGGTGTGCGACCAGTAGCCGAACTGCTCTCGCGACATCCACACCTCCACCGGACTCCGCTCGTCTTCTGGATCGAGTCCGACGTCGAGGTCACCTAGGTGTACGTCGGCGTCGCCGGTGAGGAACTCGCCGTACGGGTAGCACATCGGCGAGGAGCCGTCACAGCAGCCGCCGGACTGGTGGAACATCACCCGGCCGTGCTGGGCGGTCAGCTCGCGGATGAGCTCCGCCGCGGCGGGGGTGACGTCGACGCGTCGTACCGTCTCCGCCACCCCCGCTTCGAGTGGGTCGGGCATCAGAAGAGCGCCCCCATTAGAAGAAGCCCAGCGCGTTCGGCGAGTAGGACACCAGCAGGTTCTTGGTCTGCTGGTAGTGGTCGAGCATCATGGCGTGGTTCTCGCGACCGATGCCGGAGGACTTGTAGCCGCCGAAGGCGGCGTGGGCGGGGTAGGCGTGGTAGCAGTTGGTCCACACCCGGCCGGCCTGGATCTCGCGGCCCGCCCGGTAGGCGGTGTTGCCGTCGCGCGACCAGACGCCGGCGCCGAGGCCGTAGAGGGTGTCGTTGGCGATCGACATGGCGTCGTCGAAGTCGTCGAAGCCGGTGACCGAGACGACCGGGCCGAAGATCTCCTCCTGGAAGATCCGCATCTTGTTGTTGCCCTCGAAGATCGTCGGGGCGACGTAGTAGCCGCCGGACAGGTCGCCGCCGAGGTCGACCCGCTCACCGCCGGTGATGACCCGGGCCCCCTCCTGCAGGCCGATGTCGATATAGGACAGGATCTTCTCGAGCTGGTCGTTGCTGGCCTGCGCGCCGATCTGGGTGGCGACGTCGAGCGGGTTGCCCTGCACGATCTTCTTGGTGCGGTCGGTGGCCGCGGACAGGAACGGGTCGTAGATGCTGTTCTGGATCAGCGCCCGGCTCGGGCAGGTGCAGACCTCGCCCTGGTTGAGGGCGAACAGCGCGAAGCCCTCCAGCGCCTTGTCCTGGAAGGCGTCGTCCTTGTCCAGGACGTCCTCGAAGAAGATGTTCGGGCTCTTGCCGCCGAGCTCCAGCGTGACCGGGATGAGGTTCTGGCTGGCGTACTGCATGATCAGCCGGCCGGTGGTGGTCTCGCCGGTGAAGGCGATCTTGCGGATCCGGCTGGAGGAGGCCAGCGGCTTGCCGGCCTCGACGCCGAAGCCGTTGACCACGTTGACGACGCCGGGCGGGAGCAGGTCGGCGATCAGCTCGACGAGCAGCATGATGCTCGCGGGGGTCTGCTCGGCAGGCTTGAGTACGACGGCGTTGCCGGCCGCCAGCGCGGGGGCGAGCTTCCAGACGGCCATCAGCAGCGGGAAGTTCCACGGGATGATCTGGCCGACCACGCCGAGCGGCTCGTGGAAGTGGTACGCGACGGTGTCGTCGTCGATCTGCGAGAGGTGGCCCTCCTGGGCGCGGATCGCACCGGCGAAATAGCGGAAGTGGTCCACCGCCAGCGGCAGGTCGGCGGCCAGCGTCTCGCGCACCGGCTTGCCGTTGTCCCAGGTCTCGCCGACGGCGAGCATCTCCAGGTTGGCCTCGATGCGGTCTGCGATCTTGTTGAGGATGTTGGCCCGGTCGGCAACGCTCGTCTTGCCCCAGGCTGGCGCGGCCGCGTGCGCGGCGTCGAGCGCGAACTCGATGTCCTCGGCGGTGGAGCGGGCCACCTCACAGAACACCTTGCCGGTGACCGGCGAGACGTTCTCGAAGTACTGGCCCTTGACCGGCGGCACCCACGCGCCACCGATCCAGTTCTCGTAGCGGGACTTGTAGGTGACGACGCTGCCGTCGGTCCCGGGTTGCGCGTAGACAGTCACGTTTTCCAGCCTCCGTTGGCCTTCGGTCCGGGCCCGGTTGCCCGGTTCTGGGTGGACCCTAGGAGCCGCCAGGTTGCAGCAACGTTGCGACCCAGGTCACACCCGCTTGGTCGCCGGGCGCGCCGCGGCTCGCCCCTCACAGGTCGGCGGGAAACAGATCCGCGACCGGGACACCGAGGGCTCGAGCCAGATCGGGTAGGCGCTCGACCAACATGCTGCGCTTGCCGCCCTCGATCTGGACCAGGAACGGACGGTCGAGACCGGCAGCCAGCGCCAGCTTCTCCTGGGTCAAACCCGCTTCTTGACGCAGCGCCCTGATCCTCGCCCCGAAGGCCGTGCGCCGACGGGCGCGCTCGTCGATCTCGCTCTGCGAGAGATAGGAGCGAGGAGTCGGCACGAAACCAAGACGTTGCCGATCTCCTACGCTAATGTCTGTTGGACTTCAGCAACAGTGGCGAGATTGGGACGCTCGAACGCACCCGAGCCCTGTCTAGACGATCGAAGGAACTCCTATGTCCTACAACGCCGGCGGTCCGGTCCCACCTCCCCTCAACCCGAGTTTCCATGCAGGGGGCACGCCCGACCCCAAGGCCGGCCGCCGCTGGTACCAGATGAAGCGGTGGTGGATCCTGATCGCCGTCGCCGTCCTCGGAATCATCGGCGCGGTAACAGGGGACGGCGGGGGCAACGACGCCGATACCCCCTCCACGACCGCCAGCACCTCCGCGACCGCCAGCACCTCCGCACCTGCTCAGGCCGAGAGCTCCCCGCCAGAGGCGGCGACGACGAGTGCGGCAGCGACAGCAGACAAGGCCGGCGGCGACGAGGCGGCGATCTCCGCCTGCCTGAAGATCGAGTCGGCGTTCCTCGAGGCCGAGACCAAGCTGGCCACGCTCAGCACGGACACCTCCAGCGCGGACGCGGCAGTCGCGGCGTGGGATCCGATCGTCGACGCGTTGCGCAAAATCGCCAAGACCGCGTCCAGCCAAGACTTCAAGGCAGCGGCCGAGCGTGCCTCCAAGGACGTCGCCGCCGTACGTGACGCCCTAGAGAAGGTCTTCGTCGCCAACGACATGAGCGCGATGAGCGACTACACGACCGCGCTCACCGCCATGCAGGAGTCCTACCCGGCCCTCTTCGAGTTCTGCGGGTAGCAGCATGGGCCTGATCAGCTCCGCGTACGCCGCCGCGCACGGCGTGCTGGCCGACCAATGGCTGGAGTATTTCAACTGCGAGGCGCTCCCGACCGCGACGCTGGCGGTCAAGGGACGGAAATGGGTCAACTCCCGCGGCCAGGCAGTCCCAGGGAGCGACAACGTCATCTCGAACGGTTCGAGGATCGCGGTGGCCGACGGACAGTGCATGATCATCGTGGAGCAGGGGCGCATCCTCGACGTGTCGACGGAGCCGGGCGAGTACATCTTCGACATCGGAACCGAGCCCTCGCTGTTGGGCGGCGGCACGTTCACCGAGGGAGCGCGCGCAGCCCTCGAGAAGACGTGGGAGCGCTTCAAGTTCGGCGGCCAGCCCGGTAAGGACACTCGTGTCTACTACTTCAACACCAAGGAACTCCTCGCCAATCCCTACGGGACAGCGAACCCTGTGCCGTTCCGAGTCGTCGATGCGAACATCGGCCTGGATATGGACATCGCGATCCGCTTCTTCGGTCAGTACTCCTACCGGATCTGCGACCCGATCCTGTTCTACATGAACGTTGCGGGAAACTTCCCGGTCGCTTACACCCGGGATCTGATCGACGGGCAGTTGAAGGCTGAGCTGCTCGGAGCGCTGCAGCCGGCCGTCGCGCGCATCTCCGCAGCCGGCGTACGCTACTCCGCGCTGCCGGGGCACACCGCCGAGCTGGCCGAGGCACTCAACGCGGTCCTCTCGCCCACGTGGCGGGAGACGCGGGGGCTGGAGATCGTGGCCTGCGGCGTGTCCTCTGTCAGCGCCAGCCCGGAGGATGAGCAGATGATCAAAGACCTCCAGCGCACCGCGGTCCTCCGTGACCCGACCATGGCCGCCGCGACTCTGATCGGCGCCCAAGCAAGCGCTCTCGAAGCGGCCGCATCGAACGAATCGGGCGCGATGCTCGGCCTGATGGGCCTCGGGATGGCCCATACCGCCGGCGGCAGGCTGGACACCAGCAGCCTGTACGCCTTGGGGAGGAAGAGCACACCCCCTCACGACCCGACACCACCTGGCGCCGAGCCACCATCGGCCGGTTGGTCGTGCACATCCTGCGGCACGACCAACGAAGGCAGGTTCTGCCATGAATGCGGGGCATCGAAGCCGCCCGGCGTGCCCCAATACCGATGCGACAAGTGCGGCTGGACTCCGCCCGACCCGGGCAACCCACCCAAGTTCTGCCCGGACTGCGGAGACCCGTTCGACGACGGCGACCTCGCCTAGCGTCACCCGACAGGAGCATTCATGGCCAAGTACCGGCTGCAACCCGACGAGGTCGTGATCCTCACGGCTGATCACGTCCAGCGCGGCGATTCCCGCCTGCCTGTCTACACCGACGAACTGATCCTCACGAACCTCCACCTGATCTGGGTAGGCAAGGGCATCCTCGGGAACGCGAAGGGAATCGCGTACTTCCCGCTGTCATCGATCAAGGTGTTCGAGGACACGGCTCAGGCCCGCCTCGGCCAGGCCCCGAATCGCGTGCCCCAGCTTGAGGTCTACTTCCAGAGCGACGAGGAGACGTTCAGGTTCCAGGCAGGGAGCAAACGGGAGATCGGGGAGTGGGTGTCCGCCATCAACCGGGTAGTCACGGGCAACGACGTCAGTCCCGGCCGGTCAACACGAGGCGCCCTGCCTGGCACCGAGGCGGTGGCCGAGAGCCTGAGAGACACGTTCAACCAGTTCAAAGCCGCGTTCGGCGGCGGCAGGAGTGCGCCGCCGCCCAGTGGCTCGACGAAGGTGTCAACGAAGTGCTCCAGCTGCGGAGCGCCGATCTCAGGCGTGCGCGGCACGACGGTCGTCTGTCAATACTGCGACTCCACTGCCCTGCTGTCCTGACCGCTACCCTCAACTCTCCAGCTCGCGGTCCAGGAAGGTCAGGTGGCGTCGTACCTGCTCGCCTTGCGGGGTGCTGCCGATGCGGCTCTCCAGGGCCTGCCAGAGCGGCAGGTCGAGCAGGCCGTGCTCGCTGCCGGCGAACCTGGCCAGCGGCTCGACGTCGCCGCCGCGCAGCAGCGCGGTGCGCAGCTCCTCGTGGAGGCTCTCGCGCAGCCGGACGATGCCAGGCGCGGTCGAGGTCGGCAGCAGCGGGCCGGGGTAGCGGTCGACGGCGTCGCCGAGCCGGCCGGAGCGGATCAGGCTGCGGACCGTCTCGACGTCGCTGCGCATCGGGGTGGCGAGGCGGTAGGGCCGGGCCCGCACGTCCAGGCCGAGCAGCGGTCGCAGCCGGGAGAGCTCCGCGCGCACCGAGACCAGTGCGGGGTCCCGCTCGTAGAGGGCGAGGCCCAACTGATCGCCGGTCAGGCCCTCGGGGTGGAGGGCCAGCAGGGTGACGATCTCGCTGTGCCGCAGCGAGAGGGTGCGGGTGCCGAAGGGTCCGCGCAGCGTCGCGGCCGGGCGGCCCAGTGCCCGCAGCGCTCCGGTGGTCTCCCGCGCCCCGTCGACTCGGCGCAGCGAGAGCTCGGCCTCGACGGCGGCGCAGGTGGCGCGCACCATGGCGAGCACCTGCGGGGCGGCGACGTCGTCGCCGCCGGTCACGTCGAGGGCGCCGAGCACCGCGCCGGTGTCGGGGTCGTGGATCGGCGCTGCGCTGCAGCTCCACCGCGCCACCGAGCGGGAGAGGTGCTCCCAGGCGAAGATCTGCACCGGCTGGTCCAGCGCCAGTGCGGTGCCTGGTGCGTTGGTGCCGGCGACGCTCTCGGACCAGCGGGCGCCCTCGGTGAAGTTGATGGCCTCGGCCTGGCGGCGCTGCGCGGCGGCGCCCTCCACCCACAGCAGCCGGCCCTGTGCGTCGCTGACCGCGACGAGCATCCCCGCGTCGGCCGCGTCCTCGACCAGCAGCCGCCGGATCACCGGCATGACGGGCGCGAGCGGATGGCTCTCCCGGCGCCGCTCGAGGTCGTCGTCGACGAGCTCGACGGGCGCGAGCGAGCGCTCCGGGTCGAAGCCGCGGCTCATCGACCGCACCCAGGACTTGGCGACCAGCGGCCTGACCCGCCGCTCCAGCACGCCGGTCGAGACGAACTCCTCGTGGGCGGCGTGCAGCGTCCGGGCGAGGTCTTTCGGGTCCTCGCCCCCGGTCCAAGCACGGCCGCTGTCCAGCATCCCGCGGCTCCTCGGTGAGACGGCTGTCACACGAGCCTACGTGCTCCGCGCCACCCGGACGAGCCCCATCGGGAAGTCTCGGGATCAGGCGGGGATGCGGGCGAGTGCCTGGAGGATGTCCTCGACCCGCTGCTTGGCGTCGCCGAAGAGCATCTGGGTGTTGTCGCGGAAGAAGAGCGGGTTCTGGACGCCGGCGTACCCGGTAGCCATGGAGCGCTTGAAGACGATCACGTCTCGTGCCTCCCAGACCCGCAGTACCGGCATCCCGGCGATCGGCGAGCTGGGGTCCTCCGCGGCGGCGGGGTTGACGGTGTCGTTGGCCCCGATGACGAGTACGACGTCGGTGGCGGCGAGGTCGTCGTTGATCTCGTCCATCTCCAGCACGATGTCGTAGGGCACCTTGGCCTCGGCGAGCAGCACGTTCATGTGACCGGGCAGCCGGCCGGCGACGGGGTGGATGCCGAAGCGGACCTCCACGCCGCGACCACGCAGCTGGCGGGTGAGCTCGGCGACGGCGTGCTGGGCCTGCGCGGTCGCCATGCCGTAGCCGGGCGTGATGACGACGCTGCGCGCACCCGCGAGCAGGTCGGCGGCGCCCTCGGCTTCGATCTCGCGGTGCTCGCCGTAGTCGGTGTCGCCGGCGGAGGCCGGCGCCTCGATGCCGAAGCCGCCGGCGATGACGGAGATGAAGGAACGGTTCATCGCCTGGCACATGATGTAGGACAGGTAGGCACCCGAGGAGCCGACCAGCGCGCCGGTGACGATCAGCAGGTCGTTGTCGAGCAGGAACCCGGACGCGGCCGCCGCCCAGCCGGAGTAGGAGTTGAGCATCGAGATCACGACCGGCATGTCGCCACCACCGATGCTCGCGACCAGGTGCAGGCCGAGCGCCAGCGCCAAGACGGTGACCAGGATCAGCAGCCACAGGTGCGGGTCGGCGACGAACCAGATCGTCAGCAGTACGAAGAGCACCAGCGCGCCGATGTTGAGCCAGTTCTTGCCGGGCAGCATCAGCGGTGCGGACTTCATCCGGGCGCTCAGCTTGAGGAAGGCGATGATCGAGCCGGTGAAGGTCACCGCGCCGATGAAGACGCCGATGAAGACCTCGGCGTCGTGGATGTGGAGCAGCGTCGGTGCGTTGTCACGGCTGAGGTCGTCGTACTCCAGGTAGCCGTTCCAGCCGACCAGCACCGCGGCCAGACCCACGAAGGAGTGCAGCAGCGCGATCAGCTCGGGCATCCCGGTCATCTCCACGACGCGGGCGCGCCACAGCCCGATGGCGGCGCCGATGACGACCGCGACGAGCAGTAGCGCGATGCTCAGGCCACCCCCGCTGTCGACGAGCGAGTCGTCGGTCGCGAGGTCGGCGACCAGCCAGAAGGTGGCGAGCATCGCGACGACCATGCCGGCGATGCCGCAGGCCAGGCCGCGCTTGGCGGTCTCGTGCCGGGACAGGCCAGCCAGGGCGAGGATGAAGAGCAGCGCCGCGACGAGATAGGCAGCGGTGGCGATCGAGGTCGAGGTCATCGGGTCAGCCCTTCTGGAACATGGCGAGCATGCGACGGGTGACCGCGAAGCCACCGAAGACGTTGATGGAGGCGAGCAGCACCGCGACGAACGCCAGCACCCGGATCGCGTTGTCGTCGACCGCCAGCTGCAAGAAGGCGCCGACCACGATGATCCCCGAGATGGCGTTGGTGACGCTCATCAGCGGGGTGTGCAGGGCGTGCGCGACATTGCCGATGACGTAGAAGCCGACCACCACCGAGAGCATCAGCACGGTGAAGTGCTGCGGGATCGGGTCGGGCGCGGTGGCGTTGACCAGGAAGAAGGCGGCCAGGCCGATCACTGCGAGGCCGAGCTTCGCGGTGGCGCTGAGACCCGCCTTGGTGGCCGGCTCCTTCTTCTCCGGTACGACGGCAGCAGCCGCTGCGGGGGCAGCGCTGACCTGGACCGGTGGCGGCGGCCACAGCTTCTCGCCATCCTTGACCACCGTAATGCCGCGCTGGACGATGTCGTCCAGGTCGAGCGTCCATTGCCCGTCCTTGCTCGGCGTGAGGAGCTTGGCCAGGTTGACCAGGTTGGTGCCGTAGAGCTGGCTCGCCTGGGTGGGCAGCCGGCCGGCGAGGTCGGTGTAGCCGATGATCGTCACGCCGTTGTCGGTGACGATCTTCTCATCGGCGACCGAGCCCTCGACGTTGCCGCCCTGCGCGGCGGCCATGTCCACGATCACGCTGCCGGGCTTCATCGAGGCCACGTCGGCGGCGGTGATCAGCCGCGGTGCCGGCCGGCCGGGGATGAGGGCGGTGGTGACGATGAGGTCCACCTCGGCCGCCTGCTCCGAATAGAGGCGAGCCGCGGCGGCGTCGTACTGCGCGCTGGTGGCCTTGGCGTAGCCGTCGGCCGAGACCTCCTGCTCCTCCTCGGGCACCACCACCGGGAGGTACTCCCCACCCAGCGACCTCACCTGGTCGGCGACCTCCGGGCGAGGGTCGGTGGCCCGGACGATCGCCCCCAGCGACGAGGCGGCGCCGATCGCGGCCAGGCCGGCCACGCCGGCACCGGCGATGAGCACCTTGGCCGGCGGCACCTTGCCCGCCGCGGTCACCTGGCCGGTGAAGAACCGGCCGAACTCGTGCGCGGCCTCGATCACCGCACGGTAGCCGGCGATATTCGCCATCGACGACAGCACGTCCAGCGACTGGGCGCGCGAGATCCGCGGCACCGCGTCCATCGCCAGCACCGTGATCGGCCTGGTGGCAAGCGCGTCGACCAGCTCGGGGTTGAGCGCGGGCGCCAGCAGCGAGACCAGCGTGGAGCCGTCCCGGATCAGGCCGACCTCCGCCAGCGTGGGGCCGTTGACACGGAACACCACATCGGCCGCCCACACCTCCGAGGCCGATCCCAGGCCGGCCCCTGCCTCGGCGTAGGCCTCATCGGAGAAGCTCGACCGCTCCCCCGCGCCGCGCTCCACCACGACGTCGTACCCCAGCCCGATCAGCTGCTTGACCGTCGTCGGCGTCGCCGCCACCCGGGTCTCACCCGGCTTCGTCTCCCGCGTCACTCCAATGAGCACGTGTGCGCCCTTTCTTGGTCGGTGCCACCCTGGACATGCCGGGGCACGGGGCACCTTGCCAGTGATGCTCCACGGGCGGAAGGGGAGATCCGACTGGTGGCTTGTGGGAACGATCCAAAGAGACCGGGCTCACACCTTCTCACCGCCCCGGAGCGGCTGCGCCCACGACCTAGTAGGGTGTCGCTCCTAAAGCACCGGGTATAGGTGTCGGAGTTTGATGCGGGCGTCGGCGGTGGTGAATCTCCAGTCGACTTGGCGTTGGTCGGCGTTGGTGGCGCTGGCCCAGGCGGCGAG
>NZ_JASGDQ010000114.1:0-7064 GCF_047607185.1 Nocardioides sp.
CCCACACAGCGGCTCGCGGCGGCGCCGAAACTCACGAGACAACCCCGGTATCGCTCGTTTCGGCGCCTTGCGCCCCACTGCGTGGGACGCCGCTCGCTACGGCCAGGACTTCTTAGACACGTTCTGAAACAATCGAGGGATGAGCCCGAAGACGCGTCGCCTGATCATCCCGGCGGCGCTGGTGGGGCTGCTGCTCATCGTGCTGATCGCGCAGGTGCTCAAGTGAGGCGCCGACCCTCGGAGCGCTGCGATGGCCAGTGAGCCGCTGCCCGGGGCGCTGGACAGGGTGCGGACGCTGGTCCTCGACCAGGAGACCCTCGTCAAGGCCGTCGCCAGCGGTCGCCGGCAGGGCACCACGCCACCGTGGCGACGTGCCGAGCTGCGCTACGTCGACCTCAAGGCCGGCCGGCGACTGCAGGTCACGACGTACGACGCCACCCAGGCGTTCACCGCCAACCACCCGGTCGGCGAGACCGGCGTCGTGGACGAGCTGCTGGAGCAGCCGTTCGCCAACTGGACGGTCGCCACCACCACCGAGGTGCACCAGGTCCAGGTGAGGACGCCGCGCACCGCCAACGTCACGACCCGGCCCTCGGCCCAGCAGCAGACCCGGACGCACGACAAGCAGAAGGCGCGGCTGCTGCCCGAGGACGACCCGGTCTTCGTCGCCCTCGGCATCGCCGACAAGGACGGCCGGCTCAAGCCGAGCCGACAGGCGAAGTACCGCCAGGTCGAGGAGTTCCTGCGGCTGCTCGACACCGCCATCGACGACGCGCTCCGCGCCGGGGCGCTGCGTCGGCCGACCGTCGAGGAGCCGCTGCGAATCGTCGACCTCGGCTGCGGCAACGGCTACCTCACCTTCGCCGCCCAGCGCTATCTCACCGCGGTGAAGGGCATCCCGGTCGTGGTCACCGGCGTCGACGTCAAGGAGCAGTCCCGCGACCACAACCGCGCGGTGGCTCGCGAGCTTGGCCGGGTGATCGGGCACTGTGACGCCGAGTTCGTCGCCGGCACCATCTCCGAGGCGGTGCTGCCGGAGCCGCCGGAGGTCGTCCTCGCCCTGCACGCCTGCGACACCGCCACCGACGACGCGCTGGCCCGAGCGGTCGCCTGGGCGGCGCCACTGGTGCTGGCCGCCCCCTGCTGCCACCACGACATCGCGGCCCAGCTCCGCAACACCCCGACCCCGGCGCCGTACGCCATGCTCACCCGCCACGGCATCCTCCGCGAGCGCCTCGCCGACACCCTCACCGATGCGCTGCGGGCCAGCCTGCTGCGGATCAGCGGCTACCGCGTCGACGTCGTGCAGTTCGTCGAGAGCCAGCACACGCCCCGCAACACCATGCTCCGGGCGGTCCGCACCGGCGGCCCGGTCGAGGGTGGCGCGGTGAGGAGTGAGTACGACGACATGGTGGCCGCCTGGGGCATCAGGCCCAGGCTCGGGGAGCTGCTGGGTGTCGGCTGACGCCTCAAGGGTCGGGCGGTGTCTCGCCGTGCTGCTCGTGGTGCCCTTCCTGATGGGCGCCGCCGCGACCGGCCGGTCGGATGCCGAGGTGGCGTTCAGGTTCGACGACCAGCGCATCGAGGAGTCCTCGGGCCTGGCGGTGCTCCACGACGGGGCGGACGACCTGTTCGTGACCGTCAACGACTCCGGCGACCCCGGTCGGGTCTTCACCGTCGAGCGGACTGGCAAGACTGTCGGCGTCACCAGCTGGGACCACGACCCCCGCGACGTGGAGGCGCTGGCGCCCGCCGGCGCTGACGCCGTGTGGGTCGGCGACATCGGCGACAACCAGCGCGATCGCGACGAGATCGAGGTGCTCCGAGTGTCGGTCGGGGACGGCGACCGCGAGGCCGATCCGGAGGTCTACCGGCTGCGCTACCCCGACGGCGCGCACGACGCCGAGTCGCTGATCGCCGGCCCGGACGGCCGGCTCTATGTCGTCACCAAGGACTGGGGCGGCGGCACCCTCTACGCCGCCCCCGCCGAGCTCGACCCGGACGATGACAATGTCCTGGAGCAGGTCGGCACCGAGGGCAGTCTGCTCGCGATGGCCACCGACGCCGCCATGCTCGACGACACCCACCTGATCGTGCGCGGCTACCTGTCGGCGGTGCTCTACGAGTGGCCCTCGCTGCAACGGCTGGCGGTGACCCCGCTGCCGGCACAGCGGCAGGGGGAGGGCCTCGCCGTCGGCCTCGACGGCGACCTCTACCTCTCTTCCGAGGGCGTCCACGCCGAGGTGCTTCGGCTGCCGCTGCCCACCGGCTTCGCCGCCGCGCTCGCCCCGGCCACGCCGGCGACCACCGAGCCGACCACCGAGCCGACCACCGAGCCGACCACCGAGCCGACCACCGAGCCGACCACCGAGCGGTCGAGCGAGGACCGCCCGCTATGGCCCTGGGCGCTCGGCGGCCTGGTCGGCCTCGCGATGATCGGCGTGCTGATCCGCTCGCTACGACCCCCCTCCCGTCGAGAGGTCCCCAATCGCCCCTCGAGAGGCCCCTGATCGCCCGCCGAGAAGTCGGTGATTGCCCCTCGAGAGGTCCCGCAATGCCCCTAGGCCTCGAGCCGCTGGTAAGGGTGGGAGAGGATCTCGTCGCGGTAGTTGGTCCACGGGTGCGGGTCCGTCAGCAGCGCCTCGTAGATCGAGCGCGGCACCGCGAAGTAGGCGTAGAGCCCGCCGTGCCGGAACCGGACCCGCAGCACGTTGCGCGCGTCGTCGTACCCCATCTCGGCGAGCGCCTTGGAGTGCCGCATCGGCACCATCTCCATGGCCCTACCGTAGGCACATGGAGATCACGGTGGTCGAGGGCGACATCACCACCCAAGACGTCGACGCGATCGTCAACGCCGCCAACAACCGGATGCGCGGCGGCGGGGGAGTCGACGGCGCGATCCACCGCGCCGGCGGGCCGGCCATCCTGCGCGACTGTGTCGCTCGCTTCCCGGACGGCCTCGCCACCGGCGACGCCGGCTGGACCACGGCCGGCGAATTGCCGGCGCGCTGGGTGATCCACGTCGTGGGCCCGATCCACGGCCGGGGCAGCCGCGACCAGCTCACCTCCTGCTACGTCCGCGCGCTCGCCGTCGCCGACGAGCTGGGCGCCGCCAGCGTTGCCTTCCCGCTGGTCAGCGCCGGCGTCTACGGCTGGCCCAAGGACGACGCCATCGCGGCCGCGCTGGAGGTCTTCCGGAGCGCCCAGACCGCGGTACGGGAGGCCAGGATGGTCGCCTTCGGCGAGCCGACCTACAACGCCATCCGGGCATCACTCGGCTGACGTCTCGCCTGCGGCACGTGGGGAATCGCGTGCAGAACACCAGGTGCCCGCGAGCGGGTCCGGGTCAGAGCCGCTCGACGACCCAGTCGATGCAGGCCGTGAGCGCCTCGACGTCGGCGGCGTCGACGGCCGGGTACATCGCGACGCGCAGCTGGTTGGCGCCGACGCCGCGATAGGAGTCGAGGTCGACGATGCCGTTGTCGCGCAGCGTGTCGGTCAGCGCGCCCTTGTCGATGGCCGGGTCGAGCTCGATGGTGCCGACCACGGCGGAGCGGTGCTCGGGGTCGGGCACGAACGGCGCGGCGTACGACGACTTCTCGGCCCAGCCGTAGAGCGCCTCGGCGGAGGCCGCGGTCCGGGCCGCCATGCCGGCCAGGCCGCCGTGGCCGAGCATCCAGTCGAGCTGCTCGGCCATCAGGAACAGCGTCGCCACCGCCGGGGTGTTGAAGGTCTGGTCGAGCCGAGTGCTCTTCACCGCGCCCAGCAGGTCGAAGAACGCGGGGATGTGGCGCCCGGAGCCGGCGATGCGCTCGGCTCGCTCGATGGCGGCGGGGGACAGGATCGCCAGCCACAGCCCGCCGTCGGAGGCGAACGACTTCTGCGGCGCGAAGTAGTAGACGTCGGCCTCGGCGATGTCGACCGTCAGTCCGCCCGCCGCCGAGGTCGCGTCGACGATGCTCAGCGCATCGGCGGCCGGGCGGACCACCGGTGCCCAGACGCCGGTCGAGGTCTCGTTGTGGGTCCAGGCGTAGGCGTCCACGCCGTCCTCGGCGCTGGGCAGCACCCGGCCGCCGGGCTCGGCGGTGAGCACCGACGGCTCCTCGAGCCAGGGCGCCTTGCGAGCGGCGCCGGCGAACTTCTGGCCGAACTCGCCGAAGACCGCGTGCTGGCTGCGCCGCTCGATCAGCGTGAACGTCGCCAGGTCCCAGAACGCCGCCGAGCCACCGTTGCCGATCGCCACCTGGTAGCCCTCAGGGAGCCCGAACAGCGTGGTCAGGCCGTCGACCACGCGGCGCACCAGCCCCTTGACCGGCGGCTGCCGGTGCGAGGTGCCCATCAGCGACGCCTCGGTCGCGGCCAGCGCGTCCAGCCGCCCCGCCGGGATCTTCGACGGTCCCGACCCGAACCGGCCGTCGGCGGGGAGCAGGTCACGGGGGATGGTCAGCATGGCCCTATTCTCGCAGGGCCCGTCACTCGATTTCCCGGTCAGGCGCCCCAGGCGGCGTTCCAGCCCGCCACCGAGTCGGCGGGACGGGTGCCGGGACCGGTGTAGATCGCCGAGGGGCGGATCAGCCGACCGGTCTTCTTCTGCTCCAGGATGTGAGCCGACCAGCCGCCGGTGCGGGCGCAGGTGAACATCGAGGTGAACATGTGCGCCGGCACGTCGGCGAAGTCGAGGACGATGGCCGCCCAGAACTCCACGTTGGTCTCCAGCACCCGGTCAGGGCGGCGGGCGCGCAGCTCGGCGAGAGCGGCCTTCTCCAGCGCCTCGGCGACTTCGTAGCGGGGCGCGCCGAGCTCTCGGGCGGTACGCCGCAGCACCCGGGCGCGCGGGTCCTCGGCCCGGTAGACCCGGTGGCCGAAGCCCATCAGCCGCTCGCCGGAGTCGAGCAATCGCTTGACGTAGGCCTCGGCGTCGCCGGACTTCTCGACGTCCTCGATCATGCCGAGCACCCGGGAGGGGGCGCCGCCGTGCAGCGGCCCGGACATCGCGCCGATCGCGCCGGAGAGCGCGGCGGCCACGTCGGCGCCGGTGGAGGTGATGACGCGGGCGGTGAAGGTGGAGGCGTTCATGCCGTGCTCGGCGGCGCTCGACCAGTAGGCGTCGATGGCGTGGGCGTGCTTCGGGTCCGCCTCGCCGCGCCAGCGGATCAGGAACTTCTCGGCCAGGGTCTTGCCCTCGTCGACGAGACGCTGCGGGACGACCGGCTTGCCGATGCCGCGGGCCGACTGGCCGGCGTACGCCAGCACCATCACGGCGGCGCGGGCGAGATCCTCGCGGACCTTCTCCACGCTGGAGTCGAAGGTGTAGGTGATCCCGAAGGCCGGCGCCAGCATGGCGATCGCGGCCTGCAGGTCGACGCGGACGTCGCCGGTGTGGACCGGCAGCGAGAACGCCTCGGCCGGCGGCAGGCCGGGGGTATAGCTGCCGTCGATCAGCAGCCCCCAGACGTTCTCGAACGGGACCCGCCCGACGAGATCCTCGATGTCGACGCCTCGGTAGCGGAGGGCCGAGCCCTCCTTGTCCGGCTCGGCGATTTCGGTCTCGAACGCGATAACGCCCTCAAGGCCGTGGTGTACCTCGGTCATGGCTCTCCTTGCACTTGTGGTCCCGGTCGCATTCTGCCCTAGGGTTCGGACATGGACCTCGGCAGCCTGCTGGGCGGCATCGACGCGAAGACCATCAGCCAGATCGTGACCCTGGTCAAGGACAACCAGGACACCCTGGAGAAGCTCGGTCAACTGCCCGCGCTCTTCGACGCCTTCGGGGCCGGTCTCGACGCCGCCGGCGCCCAGGCGCGCGAGGCCGGCCTGGCGCTGATCGGCGGCGACGGCCACGACGGCATCAAGGGCACCCTGGCCGAGGCCGCCAAGGCGCTGGCCGACATCGCCGGCTCGATCGGCAAGGGCGTCGACACCCTCGCCGACGCCGCCGAGAAGCTCGGCCACGTGCCGATGATGGACGGCCCGGCGAAGACCCTCGCCTCGGCCGCCGGCCAGATCGGCGACACCACCGAGCGGCTGACGGCGCTGTCGGACTCGATGGAGACCATCGCCGACATCCTCGCCAAGGTCGGCGCCGCGCTCGGCAAGCTCGGTGACAAGCTGAGCGACTCCGGTACCGAGGCGAAGGGCTTCCTGGCGACGTGAGCGAGCGCAGCGAGATCACCATTCAGGACAGCGCCCATGGAGCCTCATCAGCGCACGAAGCGTTGCGAGTACGCCGATGAGAGCCGACGATCTCGCCTCGCGACGTGAGGAGTACGCCCGCGGCGGGCTCTCCGAGTCCGACCTGACCGCCGACCCCTTCGACCTCTGGTCGCGGTGGTACGACGACGCGGCGGCCGCCCAGGTCCACGAGCCCAATGCCATGGTGGTCGCCACCGCCACGCCTGACGGGGTGCCGTCGGCGCGGTTCGTGCTGCTCAAGGGCGCGACTCCCGGTCGCGAGGGCGGCTTCGTCTTCTACACCAACCTCGCCTCCCGCAAGGGCGCCGAGCTGGCCGCCAACCCCGCCGTCGCGCTGCTCTTCCCCTGGCACCCGCTGGAGCGGCAGGTCCGCGTCGAGGGCGTCGCGGAGCCGGTCTCCCGCGAGGAGGTGGCCGCCTACTTCGCGGTCCGCCCCCGCGGCTCGCAGCTCGGCGCCTGGGCCTCCCACCAGTCGGCGGTCGTCTCCGGCCGCGAGGAGCTGGCGGCCGCCTACGACGAGGTGACGGCCCGGTTCGAGGGCTCCGACGTGCCGGTGCCGAAGGAGTGGGGCGGCTTCCGGGTGGTCCCCTCCCGCTACGAGTTCTGGCAGGGCCGGCCGGGCCGGATGCACGACCGGCTCGTCTATCGGCTGGTGGAGGGCGGCTGGGTCACCGAGCGCCTCGCCCCCTGACCTCGGTGGCTGACGCCCGCCGAGATTTGTGTGGCGGGGCGCGGTCGGCGGCGCCTAGTGGTCGTCTCCGGAAGTTCGTCCCGGGTCTGCGCGGCCCAGGCACACCCATCGCGGCGTTGGCGCCGCTCGGAAGACGCCCGGTATGCCGTCGCGACGCCGCCTTGCGCTGCGCGCACCTGGA
>NZ_JASGDQ010000115.1:0-19305 GCF_047607185.1 Nocardioides sp.
AGGGCTTCCTGCATCAGGCCGCTGGCGGCGGCGCGGGTGCGGTCCTCGGCGGTCGGCCACAGATGGCTGTAGGTGTTCAGCGTGGTCGTGGCGGTGGAGTGGCCGAGGGCTCGCTGGACGGTGACGACGTCGCAGCCTGCGGCGATGAGGCCGGAGGCATAGAAGTGGCGCAGGTCGTGGAGCCGGACGGTGGGGAGCTTGGCTGAGTCGCGGGTGGCTCGCCAGCGCCAGGTGATGTCGTTGTCGTACATCGGCTCGTCCCCGACGGTGAACAGCCAGGAGTCCGAGGCGGCGTCGGGGCCTCGCCCTTGCGGAGTCCGGCGAACGCGCACAGGGCGACGTAGGCCCGGAACCCCTTGCGGGCCGAGACCCGGTTGCTGTTGGCATGAATCAGCAGCCTGCCGACCTCCTCGACGGTCGGTATCTGCGTCGCGGCCTCGGCCTTGCGGCGACGTGGCAGGGCGACTCCGAGACATGGGTCGGCTTCGATTGACTCGGTCTGCGAGTGCGGCCCGGAAGACCGAGCGGACGATGACGAACTTGACCTTGACGGTGGTGGGTGCCCACTTCTCGGAGGCTTCCTTGACCCAGGCTTCGATTGTTACCGCGATGTGAATAGCCACAGGAGACGTCGTCTCAAGAGATTCAACCCATTGTCATACGGCCGAAACATCCATTGAGTCTCCTTGTAGGAAACGTTGTTTCCTCCAGTTTGGAGCCTCTGATGACCGTCACCGCGCCCACCTTCCTTGTCACTGCCGACGCCTGGAAGAGCCTCCCGCCGATGACCGAGCACGCCGGAGACGGCTACATCGGCGATGTCTACGAGAACCCGCAGGGTTCGACCATGTGCTCGGGATACTTCGAGCTCAACCACACCGACGAGCCCCTGCTCTACGAGTACACCTACGACGAGATGAAGATCGTCCTGAAGGGTGAGTTCACCTTCGAGAACGTCGACACCGGCCAGACCGTCGTGGCGAAGGAGAGGGACGCGATCTTCTTCCCGGCCGGGTCCCGGATCAACTTCACGACGCCGGACTACGCGCTGGCCTTCTACGTCGGCACGCGCCAGGCCGACGCGCTCTGACCGGTTCGCTCCGATGACCGCCTACGCCACGACGAGTGTTCCCAGGTGGGCCACCGATCCTGAGCGAGCACCTGCCCCGCCGACGGCGGGGGTGCCCAGCGACGCGCCTGCGAGGCATTGGCTCTTGGTGGGGGTCGGTGAGGCTGGCGCGGAGGTGGCCGCCGGTTGGGCCGAGGCGGTCGCGCCGACGCCTGCCGACCTGCTCACCGCGGCTACCGCCGCGGAGGTTTCGGCATCGGTCCGCGGCGCTGTGGCCGCGGCCCGCGTCGGAATGCGGGCTGCGGTGGCGGCGCCGGCGGGCGACGCCCTCGTCCTGCGTGGGCTGTTGCACGAGGCCGGTGTCGAGGATGACGAGATGACCGTGGTCCCGGTCGGGTCCGGCCCGGTCCGGATCTACTGCTCGCATTGTCGGCACACCACGGTGGCCGTCGCGGCAATCGGAGCGGTCGTGCCGTGTGCCGGCTGCGGCCTCGGCCTGCACGTCTACTACCACGTCTCCCGGCGTAGCGGGCACTTCCTCGGCTTCCAGGAGGACGCCGAGAAGCTCCCGGGCGGCGGAGGAGGGACCCAGTGACGTTCGATCTCGACCTCGTCGTCACCGCGATCGATGACGCCGTGTCCGGTGTGCGCACCGTGGTGTTCGAGGCGCACGACGGTGGATCGCTGCCCGCCTTCGTCCCTGGCAGCCACCTCGCGATCGATGCCGGGGGCCGCATCAACGCCTACAGCCTCACCAGTGCCGGCACCGCGCCGCGGTCGTACTCGATCTCCGTGCTTCGCGTGGCCGACGGCAACGGAGGATCGGCCTGGGTCCACGACAAGCTCTCGCTCGGCGATGTCGTCCGAGCGCGCATGCCCCGCAGCGCCTTCGCGCCGATCGCGCGGGCCTCGAAGCATCTGCTGATCGCGGGAGGCATCGGCATTACGCCGATCCTGTCGCACCTGCGCGCCGCGGCCCAGTGGGGCCGAGACGTCCAGGTCCTCTACACCTTCCGCGAAGGCGCAGGCGCGCACATCGAGGACATTCTCGAGCTGGACCCCCGGGCCGAGCTCTTCACCGCGGGGGCGGAGGAGTTCATGGCGCGACTCCGGGAGGTTCTCGTGGATCAGCCGATCGGGACGCACCTCTACGTCTGCGGGCCCGGCCCGATGATCGACGCCGTCCTCGACACTGGCACGCAGCTCGGCTGGCCTGAGTCACGGCTCCACTTCGAGCGCTTCTCCCTGGACTCCCTCGGACCGGGCGAGCCCTTCGAGGTCAGGCTCACCGCCAGTGGAGCCACAGTCCAGGTGCCGAGCGGGACGAGCCTGCTCGAAGCGCTGGAGGCAACCGGCATCGAGGTACCGAACCTCTGCCGCCAAGGAGTGTGCGGCGAGTGCCGCCTGCCGGTCACCGGCGGTACGCCGCTCCACCGAGATCTCTTTCTCTCCGACGACGAGAAGGCCGGCGGCGACGCCGTCATGGCATGCGTCTCGCGGGCCGAGGGTCCCATCCTGGAGGTGGCTCTGTGACTGCGATCCCGGAACCGATCTTGGAGGCCTATGCAGGTTTCCCCTATCCCTACGTGGGCGACGCCTACCGCTACAGCACCAATGTCGAACCCGCTGGCTCCCTCACCCTCACGGCCCTCGGTCAATGGGGTGAGTCCCTGGTGACCGTCGACGCCCACTACCGCGCCGAGCTCGCGGAGCGCCGCGAGATCCTGCAACGCGACCCGAGCAGGCACGCGGTCCTTGCGCACATGCGACCGGCCGCCTGGGATGCGTGCCTGACCCTGCTGCGCGAGCTCGCGACCGCCTATCCGCAGCACTTCACCCTCGCCGAGGTCGGCGAGCTGCGGTGGGCTTGGCACAACAGCCTGACCGGCGACGACCTGACCTTCACCTACGGCGACGACTCGACCCTGCCCGACGAGCCGCTCCGCTGGGTCTCCTCCCAGGTCCAGGAGGACATCGTCCTGCTCGACCAGCGCGAGCAGCTCTACGGTGATGCGGGCGTCGTCACGTTCGCCGCCGACTGGAGCTTCGGCTTCGACGTCGGCATGAGCTTCCTCGAAATCCACGGTCCGGTGCCACGGATTCGCGACGAGCGGATCATTACGCGGGCCCACTCGTTCCTGATGCGGCTGCAGCCGCACGCCCCGTATCGGCGGACGAACTGGACGATGACCATCGGCAGGCGCCTCGACGTCTCCACCGAGACCTACCCCGAGTGGGGGCCGGACCGGGAGATGATCCAGCTCGTCGACGACGAGACCTTCGGCCGACTGGTCCATCTGCGGGTGGAGGTACAGCACCTGATCCGGCTCCCGGACTCCGGCGCGATCATGTTCCTGATCCGGACCTTCCTGATGCCGCTCGAGGCACTCGCCCAGGTCGAACCCTGGCGGGAGCGCGCGGCCAAGGTCTTGGCCGAGCTTCCCGAGGACATGGCCGACTACAAGGGCATCATCAAGTACAAGGACCGCGCGGCGGCATGGCTCGAGGCGGCCGCACCGTGACGACCCTCGCCGAACGGATTCCGCCGCAGGTCCCGTCCCTGCCGACGTGGCCGGAGCAGCCCGAGCCGGTCGACACCGCCGGGTCCAGCTTCCTCGTCTTTGCTCTCGGTGGCGATCCGGCCACCGCCGCGGTGGCGCGCGCCTGGGTGGAGGAGGCCGAGGGAATCGGCCCGACCACTCTCGGCGTCGTCGACAGAATCGACTGCCCCGAGGATCTGGCCACCGTCGAGAGTCTCGTGGACAGAGCGCGCACCGGGGTCCGAGTGATGATCGTGGGCGGCCAGTTCGACATCCTCCAGGCCCTCGCCGTGCTGCGTCGGCGTGGTGCCCTGGACTCCGAGGTGCGCCGCTTCGTCACCGACTTCACCGAGATCCCGGTCTTCTGTGCCCACTGCCAGACGATCTTCCGGGCCGTCACCATGCCAGGCGGGGCTTCGACATGTACGACGTGTGCGCGGCCGTTGGAGGTCCACGAGCACCTGGCGTCTCAGCTCGGGGCCTTCCTCGCCTCCTACTCCGGGGAGAGGCCATGACGCAGACCCGGCGTGCCGAGGAGTACGTCGGGCATCAGCACCCGGCCTATGCGCTTGCGAGGAGGCCGCTCGAGGTCGTCGCGCTGGAACGGCTGACCGACCGGATCCTCCACGTCGTGCTCGCCGACCCGGCCGGAAAGCCGCTGGCCGGCTATGAGCCGGGGAGCCATCTCGTCGTGGACGCCGGGCAGGGCCGCCGCAACGCCTATTCGCTCACCGGCGACGGGCTCAACCCGCGCAGCTACGAGATCTCGGTGCTGCGGCTGCCCGACGGTGACGGTGGCTCGGTCTGGCTGCACGAGAAGCTGACCGTCGGTGGCCTGCTCGACGTCGAGGGCCCCCGGTCCATGTTCCCACCGGTTCACGACCAGCAGCACTCGTTGCTGGTTGCCGGCGGCATCGGGGTAACGCCGGTTCTCTCCCACGCCCGCGCGCTCAAGCGGGCTCGGCGAAGTGCCACGATCCTCTACTCCTACCGGCCCGGGCACCAGGCCCATCTGGAGGACTTGCTGACCTTGGCGGGCCAGGAGATCCGCCTCGTGGAGGCCACCACGGCCGACGACACCCGAGCCGCACTGGACGCCCTGCTGTCCGAGCAGCCGTTCGGCACGCACGCCTACGCCTGCGGCCCGCCGGCGATGCTCGAGGCCTACGAGGAGGCGGCGCGCCAGGCCGGCTGGCCGGCCGGGCGCGTGCATCTGGAGCGCTTCGTCGCACCCGACCTCGACCCGGGCGACCCCTTCACCGTGACCGTCGCCTCCACCGGCCAGAGCCTCGAGATCCCCAGCGGCGTCTCGCTGCTCGATGGCCTGCTCCAGGCCGGGGTGCGGGTCAACTACCTGTGCAAGCAGGGCGTGTGCGGCGAATGCCGCATCCCGGTCCGCACCGCCAAGTCCCTGCAGCACCGCGACTTCGTCCTCACCGCAGCGGAGAGGGAAGCGGCAGCCGACCTCATGGCCTGCGTCTCGCGGGGCCGCGACATCGAAGTGGGGCTGTGAGGACCCACCATGACGACGACCCGCGAACCCCGCACCGACTTCAGCACCATCGCGCCACTCGACACTGCGTCGGTGCGGGCCTACCTCGGCCAGCCAATCGACCACATGGCTGGCCTGCCCTGGCCCTTCCCCGACGGGTACTCGGCGTTCCGCTACTCCGTCAACGTCGACCAGGCCCGGGTCCCGCGCCAGACCCTCGCCGGTGAATGGGGGCGCCATATCGTCGACCTCGGTGGTGCGGAGTACCCGCTGATCATGGCCGAGCGCCGAGCCGTCCTCGATGCCGATCCTGCCCGCGTCAAGGTCCTGCCGGGCATGGAGGTGGCCTGCTGGGACCTCCTGCTCTACTACGTCCGCGACCTGTCGCTCAGCTACCCCGAGCTGATGCACCTCGAGGAGAACGTCGAGGGCCGTGCCGACGCCTTCCGTTGGCGCAACGATCTGCTCGGCACCGACCAGTCCTTCGTCCTGGGCGAGGAGTCCACGCTGCCCTGCGGGCCGCTGGAGTTCCTCGCCCGAGAGGTCCCCGACGACCTCCTCATGGTCCGCGAACGCGACGGCAAGCTGCACTTCGACGCCGGCGCCGTCACCTTCGCCGCGGCGTGGTCGGTCAGCTTCGACGTGGGCATGGACATGTACGAGATCCACGGCCCGGTGCCGCGGATGACCGGATCGGGCATGACCGCTCGGGCCGAGCAGTTTCTCAAGCGGCTGCCGGCGGACCAGGTCTTCCGCCGGGTGAACTGGAATATCGCGGCCTCGCCCACCCGAAAGTTCGACATCGCCCTGGAGTCCCTCCCCGACTGGGGTGGCGACATGGACCAGGCACGCGCCGCTGGCGAGGCGATCGAGAACTGCCAGTTCCGGATCGAGCTGGAGCACTTCATCCGCCTGCCCATGTCGGGTGCGGTCACCTTCAACATCCGTACGTTCATGGCCTCGCTCGCCGAGGTCCGCGCCTACCCGGCATATGCCGGGCAACTGGCCGACATCCTCGCGGAGCTTCCCGAGGATCTGGCCACCTACAAGGGCTTCGTCGACCTGATACCCGAGATGGTCGCCTACCTCCGCGACAGCGACGTCGCTCCACCCTCCCTCGATTGAAAGAAGGACACATGGATCCGACGATTGCCGAGCAGGCCGGCCTCCACGCCGACCTGGCGTGGCTCATCGCCGCCTTCGCGCTGGTGCTGTTGATGTTCCCCGGGCTCGCCCTCTACTACGGCGGGATGATGGGGGTGAAGAACACCCTCAACATGATGGCGATGGTGCTCTCCACCCTGGCCGTCACCGCCGTCCTCTACGTGATCGTCGGATACGGCCTGCTCTCGGGGCCCAGCGCCGGAGACCTCGGCCTGATCGGCAATCCGGCGGACTTCATCGGTCTCGGGGGGTTCGTCACCGATGACGGCTCCGCCGGCTATCAAGGCGCGTGGTTCAACGCCTTCTTCATCCTGTTCGCGGCGATCACCGTCGCGATCGTCGCCTCGGGAGGCGCGGGCCGGATGAAGTTCGGCGGCTGGATCGCGTTCGCCGTGCTGTGGCTGTTGCTGGACTACTTCGTCGTCGGGCACTGGGTGTTCAACGCCGAGGGCTGGCTCTACGGCAAGGTCGGCATCCACGACTACGCCGGCGGCACGGCCGTCCACATGAACTCCGGCGTGGCCGCGCTGGCCCTTGCCCTCGTGCTCGGCAAGCGGAAGGGACGTCCGGAACGGCCGCACAACCTCCCGCTGGTCATGCTCGGCGGCGGCATCTTGTTCTTCGGCTGGTTCGGCTTCAACGGCGGCTGTGCCTTCGGAGCCACCTTCCTCACCCAGGTGGTCATCAACAACACGCTCTTGGCCGGGTGCGCCGGCATGCTCGGGTTCGGAGTTGTCGAGCGGCTCAAGGAGGGGCGCTTCACGCTCCTGGGCATGATCACCGGCGTGGTCGCCGGCCTGGTCGGCATCACCCCCTCGGCCGACACCATGAAGCCGCTGGGCGCCCTCGGCGTCGGCATCGTGGCGGGCGTCGTGGTCGCCCTCACCCTGGGTCTGAAGAACAAGCTGAAGATCGACGACACGCTCGACGCCTTCGCCGTCCACGGTCTCGGCGGCATCGCCGGCACGCTGTGCATCGTCCTCTTCGCGGCCGAGACTGCCCCCGCTGGCATCAAGGGCATCCTGTTCGGCGGAGACTGGGAGATCCTCGGACACGAGCTCATCGGCATCGTCGCGACCTGCAGCTACTCGTTCGTCGTCACCTTCGCTATTGCCTGGGTGCTCAACAAGACCATCGGCCTCCGTGTCGACGAGGCGACTGAACTCGGTGGCCTGGATCTCGCGCTGCACGCGGAGACGGCGTACGACATCCACTCGGTCGGCGGCCAGCCGAGCGTGCTCGCCGCGCTCACCCGCGAGCCGGAGGAGGTCCACTGATGAAGCTGCTCGTCGCCATCCTGCGTCCCTACGTGATCGCCGACGTCGTCGAAGCCCTGCAGACCCTGGGCATCAGCGGAGGGACGGCCAGCGAAGTCTCCGGCTTCGGCGCCCAGAAGGGCCACAGCGAGATCTACCGCGGTGCGGAGTACCAGGTCACTCTGGTGCCCAAGGTCCGGCTGGAGATCGTGCTTTCTGCCGACGACGTGGAGCCTGTGGTCTCCGCCATCGATGCCATCGCCAACACCGGCAAGGTCGGCGACGGCAAGATCTGGGTGCTCTCCGTCGACGAGGTGATCCGCGTCCGGACAGGCGATCGCGGCCTGGCCGCGATCTGAGAGCGCGAGGGGCGGCCGGGTGACCGGCCGCCCCTTCAGCCCCCGCCGCGGGCCCGCAGGCCCAGGAAAAACTCATGAGCTCGAAACATTTCCGAAACCCAAGGCTGTCTACTCTTATGAATCATTGATTCACAAGAGTGAACAAAAACTCAGGAGAGAACCATGACCGAAGCTCGCGGGCTCGTCGAGCTCTGTGCCGAGTCGGGCACGAAGTTCATCCTCGCCCTGTTCGTCGACCTCAACGGCAAGCCCTGCGCCAAGCTGGTGCCTGTCGAGGCCATCGACCAACTCGTCGAGGATGGCGCCGGTTTCGCCGGGTACGCCGTCGGCGCGATCGGCCAGACGCCGAAGGACCCCGACCTGATCGCGGTCCCCGACCCGTCGTCCTTCACGCCGATCCCGTTCGTCAAAGAGGGCCTCGCCCTCGTTCACTGCGACCCGCACGTCGAGGGGAAGCCGTGGCCGTTCGCGCCGCGCGTCATCCTCAAGTCGATCCTGGCCAAGGCGGGCGAGGCAGGATTCAGCGCCTACGCCGGAGCCGAGGTGGAGTACTTCCTGCTCAAGAGACTGGCCGACGGCACCCTGGTCACCGCGGACGACACCGACGATGCCGATCAACCCTGTTACGACGCTCGCGGCGTGACCAGCATGTTCGAGCACCTGGCCGCGATCTCGCAGGCGATGAACACCCTCGGCTGGGGCAACTACGCCAACGACCACGAGGACGGCAACGGCCAGTTCGAGCAGAACTTCACCTATGCCGACGCGCTGACCACGGCGGACCGCGTCATCACGTTGCGCTATCTGCTCAGTGTGATGGCCAAGGAGCGCGGCATGATCGCGACCTTCATGCCCAAGCCGTTCGCGAACCGCACCGGCTCGGGCCTCCACTTCCACCTCTCGCTGCGTGACACCACGGGCGAGACCGCGCTGTTCCCCCGAGGCGACGCCGAGGGAGACACCGTGGGCCTCGGCCTCTCCGAGACCGCCTACTCCTTCGTCGCGGGCATCCTCGAGCACGCGGCCGCCCTGCAGGCGGTGATCGCCCCGACGGTCAACTCCTACAAGCGCACCGGGGCCGTCGCGTCCAGCGCCAGCGGCGCGACCTGGGCGCCGCGGTTGCCGACCTACGGCGGCAACGACCGCACCCACTACGTACGGATCCCCGACACCCAGCGAATCGAGCTTCGCGGCGGAGACGGCGCAGCCAACCCCTACCTGGCCATCGCCGCGGCCGTCGGGGCCGGCCTCGCCGGCATCGAGCAGGGTCTCGCGCTCGGCCCGATCGGGACCGGTCCCGAGACGCCGTTCCCCGCCACGCTCGCCCATGCGGTCGAGGCTTTCGAAGCCGACGAGGTCGTCACCGCGACCCTCGACTCGGCCGGACCGGGCGTCGCCGACTATTTCGCGGATCTCAAGAAGAAGGAGTTCTACGCCTACCACGCCTCGGTCGCCCAGTGGGAGATCGACCGCTACCTCACCGCGTTCTGAGCCAGAGAAGGAAGACACACATGTGCGGAATCGTCGGGTTGCACCTGCGCAACCCTGAGCTCTATCCCCGACTCGGTGAGCTGCTCGCCGGCATGCTCTGCGAGATGGAGGACCGCGGCGCGGATTCCGCGGGCATTGCGGTCTACGGCAACGAGCAGTGGTCTCCCGCCGGTCGCGGCACGATCTCGCTCGTCGACATCGACGTCGCCGCCGAGGAGGTCGCCGCGACCCTGACTGGCTCGACGGGTCGTGAGGTGACGACCACGGTCGTGGACAATGTGGTCCTCGCCAGCGCCGAGGTCGACTCCGAGATCTTGCTGGCGGCTGCCAAGGCGGCGTACCCGCACGCGCTCGTCGGCGGCTTCGGGGAGGACCTCGCGGTGCTGAAGGGCGTTGGCGCACCGAAGGAGCTCGCCGAGCTGTGGGGTCTGCGTGACGCCACCGGATGGCAGGGCGTCGGCCATACCCGGATGGCCACCGAGTCCGCCGTCACCTCGTCGGGTGCTCATCCGTACGCCGTCGGGCCGGGAGAGTGCATGGTCCACAACGGCTCGTTCTCGAACCACGCCTCGATTCGCAGGGACCTCATCGCCGCCGGTCAGGAGTTCGACTCCCAGAACGACACCGAGGTCGGTGCCCGATTCGTTGCCCAGGAGCTCAAGGAGGGCAAGGGTGTCGACGAGGCGCTGACCGACCTGACGGAGACCTTCGACGGCTTCTACACGCTGCTCGTCTCCAACCGCGACTCCTTCGCGGTCGTGCGTGACGCGATCGCCTGCAAGCCGGCAGTCATCGCGGAGACCGACGACTGGGTCGCGATGGCCTCGGAGTTCCGGGCCATCGCCCACCTCCCCGGGATCGAGGATGCCCGGATCTGGGAGCCCGAGCCCGAGGTCATCTACCACTGGAGCCGCACCGACGCGAAGCAGCAGGTCAGCGCGTGAGTGGCCAGGTCGCCGCAGGCGCCGTGACGACGTACGACCTCACGACCACGAGCCTGCGCGAGGTCAACCAGGCGCTCCATGCCGACGGCCTCGCGGGTGAGTTCGTCATCGACCAGCCGTTCGGCGCGCACAACGTCGCCGTCGGCGTGGACGCACCGGTGAAGATCACGATCAACGGCCACTGCGGCTACTTCGCCGCCGGGATGAACAAGCAGGCCGAGATCACCATCAACGGCAACGCCGGCCAGGGACTCGCGGAGAACCAGATGAGTGGCGTCGTCCACGTCACGGGGTCCGCATCCCAATCGGCCGGCGCGACCGGTCGGGGGGGCTTGCTGATCATCGACGGCAACGCCGGCGCGCGCTGCGGCATCTCGATGAAGGGCATCGACATCGTCGTCGGCGGCTCGATCGGCCACATGAGCGCCTTCATGGCGCAGAAGGGGACTCTCGTCGTCCGTGGCGATGCCGGCGACGCGCTCGGCGACTCACTGTACGAGGCTCACCTCTACGTGCGCGGCACCGTGAAGTCACTCGGCGCCGACTGTGTCGAGAAGGAGATGCGGCCCGAACACCTCGAAGAGCTGGGCGGTCTGCTCAAGGCCGCCGGGTACGGCGAGGACGATCTGTCGGCCTACACGCGCTACGGCTCGGCCCGCACGCTCTACCACTTCCACGCCGACAACACGTACTGACACCGGAGACAGCGATGACCAACTGGAACCTGCGCGAGTCGGCCACGTTCGACCGCACCACGATCGCCGCCATCCAGCGTGCTGCGAACTCGGGCATCTACGACATCCGTGGCTGGGGAGCCAAGAAGCCGCTCCCTCACTTCGACGACTTGCTCTTCCTGGGCGCCTCGATGAGCCGCTACCCGTTGGAGGGCTACCGCGAGAAGTGCGGAACCGACGTCGTCCTCGGTGCGCGCAACGCCAAGTTCCCCCTGCACCTCGACATCCCGGTGACCATCGCGGGGATGAGCTTCGGAGCCTTGGGCGCCAACGCGAAGGAGGCGTTGGGACGCGGCGCCAGCGAGACCGGCACGTCGACGACCACGGGCGATGGCGGCATGACACCGGAGGAGCGTGGTCACTCCAAGCACCTCGTCTACCAGTACCTCCCGAACCGCTACGGCATGAACCCCGACGACCTGCGCCGCGCCGACGCGATCGAGATCGTCCTCGGCCAGGGCGCGAAGCCCGGCGGAGGCGGGATGCTGCTGGGCCAGAAGGTGTCCGAACGGGTCGCCGGGATGCGCGACCTGCCCCAGGGCATCGACCAGCGCTCGGCCTCGCGGCACCCCGACTGGACCGGCCCCGACGACCTCACGATCAAGATCAACGAGCTCCGGGAGATCACCGACTGGGAGAAGCCGATCTATGTCAAGGTGGGCGCCTCGCGCACCTACTACGACGTCAAGCTGGCCGTGCACGCCGGCGCCGACGTCGTCGTCGTCGACGGTATGCAGGGCGGCACCGCCGCCACCCAGGACGTCTTCATCGAGAACGTCGGCATCCCGACGCTGGCCGCGCTCCCGCAGGCCGTGCAGGCGCTTCGGGAGCTCGGCGTTCACCGAAAGCCCGACGGGGTCCAGCTGATCGTCTCCGGCGGCATCCGCAATGGTGCCGACGTCGCCAAGTGTCTGGCTCTGGGCGCTGACGCGGTGGCGATCGGCACCGCCGCGTTGATCGCCCTGGGCGACAACGACCCCGCCTACGCCGCCGAGTACGAGAAGCTCGGCAGTGCGGCCGGCTTCTACGACCAGTTCCAGGCCGGTCAGGACCCTGCCGGCATCACCACGCAGGAACCGGAGCTGCAAGCACGGCTCGACCCAGAGGTGGGTGGCCGCAAGATCGCCAACTTCCTGCGGGTCCTGACCATGGAGGCGCAGACGGTCGCGCGAGCCTGCGGGAAGGCGCACGTCACCCACCTCGAGCCCGAGGACCTGGTCGCGATCTCGATCGAGGCCGCCGCCATGGCACGGGTGCCGCTCGCGGGTACGTCGTGGATCCCCGGCTGGACTCAGGGCGGCGCGCTCTGATGGCCGCCCCCACCAAGGCCATCGTCGTCGGTGGTGGTCTCATCGGTCTCTCCATCGCGCGTGCGCTGACCGAGCGGGGTCTCTCCGAGGTCGTGGTCCTCGAGCGCTCGCAGCTCGCGTCGGGTGGCACGGGCAAGTCCTCGGGCATCGTCCGGATGCACTACGGCGTACCGTCCATCGCCGCGATGGCGTGGCACAGCCTCCCGACCTTCGAGGCGCTCGGCGACGAGGTCGGCTTCCGTCAGGTCGGCTACACGGTGATCGTCGGGGAGGAGAACGTCGAGGCGCTCAAGGCCAACACCGAGATGCACCAGAGCCTCGGCATCGACGTCGAGCTCATCGGCGCCGATCGCCTCCAGGAGCTCTGGCCGATGATGGAGGTCTCGGACGTCGCGCTGGCGTCGTACGAGCCCCGGGGCGGCTTCGCCGATGCGACCCAGCTCGCCCTCCACTTCGGTCAGGTCGCCCGTGCGAACGGCGCCCGAATCCGGCAGAACACGCCCGTCTCCCGCATCCTCACCGACGGCGAGAAGGTCACCGGCGTCGAGCTCGCCACCGGCGAGGTCGTCGAGGCCGACCTGGTCGTGGTCGCCGCCGGCTGGTGGAGCAAGCAGCTGATGGAGGACCTCGGGATCCCGCTGCCGGTCGAGGCCTACCGCTCCGAGCTGATCATCGTCGACCCCGGTGAGCCGCTGCCGAACCTGCCCGTCGTCTCCGACCTGGTCAGCCTGCAGTACTGCCGGCTCGAGGGCGCCGGCCAGTTCCTCGTCGGCAACTCCGACCACTCCGACTTCGCCGGGAAGTTCGTCGACATCGACAACTACTCCAATATCGCCGCCGAGGCGAGCATCGAGAGGTACGCCGAGAAGGTGATGCACCGCTTCCCCGGCTTCCCCGACCCGTCTGTCACCCACACCTACGCCGGCGTCTACGACGTGCTGCCCGATTGGAACCCGGTCATCGCCCCCGTCGGCCCCGTCGGCCTCGTCCTGGCCGCGGGCTTCGCCGGCCACGGCTTCAAGATCTCGCCCGCGGTGGGCGACCTCGTGGCCGATCTCGTCTTCGAGGGCGACTCGACCCACGCCGACGTGCCCGCCTGCGACTTCCGCTACGAGCGGTTCGCGGAGGGCAAGCCCCTCAACAGCCTGCACCCCTACGTCGGCGCCGGCCAGATGCGCTAGGCGTGCACATCTCACTGGACCCGGTCTGCGTTGCGCCCGCTCCGTGGCGCAACGGGGGCGGAGCGACCCGCGAGTTGCACCACGAGGTGGACGGAGGAGGCGAGACGCTGTGGCGGATCAGCATCGCCGACCTCGTCCACGACGCCGACTTCTCGCGCTTCCCCGGGCTGATTCGTCACTTCACCCCGCTCGCGCCGCTCACCTTGACGATCGACGGCGCCGACATCGGGCTCGACGCCCGGGAGTCCGTCGTCTTCCCGGGTGAGGCAGCCGTCGCGGTGAGGCTGGCCGCGCCGACCCGAGCGCTCAATGTCATGACCCGCAGGGGGCGATTCACCGCAGCCGTGGTGCTTCACGACGACACCGCCGACGTACACATCCAGGAGATCCGATGACCGAGACCGTCTCCGGCCTGATGGCACAGATCGCCGACATCGGGCGGGATCCCGTCCGCGGCGGCTACAGCCGCCCGGTCCACTCAGCCGCCGAGACGACCCTGCGCGAATGGTTCGTCGGCGCCGCGTCGTCACGCGGCCTCGAGGTTGAAACCGACCGCAACGGCATCATCTGGGCGTGGGACGGAGACCCAGCGGACGGTGCCGTGGTCACCGGGTCCCACCTCGACTCCGTGCCCGGTGGCGGGGCTTTCGACGGCCCCCTCGGCGTCGCCTCGGCACTCGTCGCCTTCGACCAGCTCCGCGATCGCGGCGCCACCGGCGCTCGGGCGATCGCGGTCTTCCCGGAGGAGGAGGGATCCCGCTTCGGCATCGCTTGCCTCGGGTCGAGACTGCTGAGCGGCGCCATCGCACCCGAGAAGGCACTCGCGCTGAGGGATCCCGACGGCCTCACCCTCGCCGAGGTCGCGCGGGCGAACGGCCTCGACCCGACCCGGTTCGGCCGTGACCCCGCCGCGCTACGCCGGATCGGGACGTTCCTCGAGCTCCACGTCGAGCAGGGGCGGGGCCTGGTCGACCTGAACCAGCCGGTGGCGATCGGCTCCTCCATCTTGGGCCACGGCCGCTGGCGGATCTCGATCGCAGGCGAGGGCAACCATGCCGGCACCACCCTGATGGCCGATCGCCACGACCCGATGGTCGCCGCCGCACACGTCGTCTGCATGGTTCGCAGCGTCGCCAGCGGCATCCCGGACGCGCGGGCGACCGTCGGCCGGCTGGTGCCGGTGCCGGGCGGAACCAACGTCATCGCCTCGCGCGTCGACCTCTGGCTCGATCTTCGCCATCCCGAGGACGGACTCACCCGCTACCTCGTCGACGAGATCGGCACCCGCGCCCGGGAACTGGCGGCCGAGGAAGGCTGCACGGCACTCGTGTCCGAGGAGTCCTTCAGCCCCACCGTGGACTTCGACCCGGCGCTGCGCGACCGGCTCAGCGCCGTACTCCCCGAAGCGCCGGTGCTCGGCACGGGCGCGGGCCACGACGCCGGGGTGCTGAAGGACCACGTGGCCACCGGCATGCTCTTCGTCCGCAACCCCACCGGCGTCTCTCACGCGCCCTCGGAGTACGTCGAGGACCCCGATGCCGAGACCGGGGCGGCTGCTCTCGCCGACTGCCTGGAGGATCTCCTCAAGGACACTGACAGGAAACACTGACCCGTTACCGTGAACGGGTGAACAAAGAGGTCCTGCGCCGCAACGAAGGTACGGCGCGCGAACGACACCCCGAGGATGACGGCTCGGTCCTCGAACTCGAAGCCGCGATCGGCGGCAACGTCAAGCGACTGCGGGCCCAGCACGGCCTGTCGGTGGGCGAGATGGCGACGCGGATCGGCATCTCCAAGGCGATGCTCTCCAAGATCGAGAACGCCCAGACCTCGTGCAGCCTCTCGACCCTCGCCCTCCTGGCCCGCGGTTTCGACGTACCGGTGACCACGCTGATGCGCGGCGCGGAGAGCGACCGCCCGGCGTCGTTCGTCTCTGCGGGGCAGGGCGCGCCGATCGTGCGCCGCGGCACCCAGCGCGGCCATGAGTATCGGCTGCTCGGGTCCCTGCCCGGAGAGCACAAGCGTCTGGAGTCCCTCCTGGTCACCCTGAACGAGGCGAGTGAGGTCAACCCCCTCTTCCAGCACCCGGGCACCGAGTTCATCTACATGCTCGAGGGCGAGATGGTCTACGGACACGGACGAGAGAAGTACGCCCTCACTCCCGGCGACTCCCTCCAGTTCGACGGCGAGGGTGCGCACGGGCCCCTCGAACTGGTCACGGTCCCGATCACCTTTCTCTCGGTGATCGCGTTTCCCGACACCCTGTGACCCAGCCCGTCGCGCCGGAACCCGACCACCCTGCGGACTGTCGGTGACGGTAGGCAATATGCTCCCCGGTCAGGAGGTTCAGATGTCATCGTGTCCCGACCATGCCGCGTCCGAGGCCGGCCTGGAGTCGTCCTTCACCGTCGACGCCTCGCGGGTGACCTTCGGAGACGGCTCGCTTCACGAGATCGGCCCCCGGGTCGCCGCCCGGCTCCGCGACGGCGGCCGGGTGGCGCTCTTCACCGATCCGCGGCTGCGCCGCTCGGAGTGGTACGACGACGCCCACGGCTCGCTGCGCGCGGCCGGGCTGGAGGTGGTCGTCTTCGACGAGGTGCTGGTCGAGCCGACCGACGTCTCGGTCGGCTCGGCGGTCGACTGGGCCCGGGAGGTCGGGCCGGATGCCTTCGTGTCGGTGGGCGGCGGCTCGGTGATCGACACCGCCAAGATCGCCAACCTGCTGACCAGCCACCCCGGCACCCTGCTCGACTATGTCAACGCCCCGCTCGGCGGCGGCGTACCGGTGCCGGGGCCGCTGCGGCCCCACCTCGCCTGTCCGACCACCAGCGGCACCGGCAGCGAGGTGACCGGCATCGCGATCTTCGACCTGCTCGACGCCCATGCGAAGACCGGTGTCTCCTCGCCGATGCTGCGGCCGACCGAGGCGGTCGTCGACCCCCGGGTGACGGCCACGCTCCCGGCCGACGTGGTCGCCGCCAGCGGCCTCGACGTGCTCTGCCATGCGGTCGAGTCGCTGACCGCCCGGCTCTACACCAGCCGGCCGGCGCCGCGCCCGCCGACGGCGCGTCCGGCCAGCCAGGGCGCCAACCCGTGGAGCGACCTGGGCTGTCGCGAGGCGATCACCATCATCGGCCGGCAGCTGCGCGGAGCGGTCGCCGGCGACGCCGAGGCACGGCACGCGATGATGTGGGCGGCCACGCTCGCCGGGATCGCGTTCGGCAACGCCGGCGTGCACGTCCCGCACGCGATGGCCTATGCGGTGGCCGGCCGGGTCCGCGACTACCGGCCCGCCGGTTATCCGCAGGACCAGCCCCTGGTGCCGCACGGGTTCGCGGTCGCGGTCAACGCCCCGGCCGCCTTCCGGATCCTCGCGCCGACCAGCCCGGAGCGGCACCTGGAGGCCGCCCGGCTGCTCGGCGCCGACGTCTCGGACGCCACGCCGGCCGACGCCGGCGAGGTGATTGCCACCGCCGTCGGCGAGCTGATGCGCGACATCGGCGCGCCCAACGGCATCGGCGGCGTCGGCTACACCCTCGACGACGTACCCGACCTCGTCCACGGCGCGGCCCCGCAGCGCCGGCTGCTCGACAATGCGCCGGCGCCGGTGGCCGAGGCGGAGCTCGACACCATCTTCCGGGCCGCGCTGAGGAGCTGGTGATGGCCGACCGGCCGAGCCTCGCCGACTACCCCCACATCGTCGAGCTCGGCACCCGCTGGGACGACAACGACATCTACGGCCACGTCAACAATGTGACCTACTACAGCTACTTCGACACCGTCGCCAACGCCTGGCTGATCGACCACGGCCTCGACATCCACGGCGGTACGGCGATCGGGCTGGTCGTGGAGTCGGGCTGCCACTACCACGCCGGGGTCGCCTACCCCGATCGGCTGCGGGTAGGGCTGCGGATCGACCGGCTGGGCAACAGCGCCGTCACCTGGGGCCTGGCCGTCTTCACCGAGGACGACGACCAGGCGGCCGCCCACGGCCACTTCGTGCACGTCTTCGTCGACCGGGTCACCCGGCGGCCGACGCAGATCCCCGAGCCGCTGCGCACCGCGATGGCCGAGCTGACCGGATAGGGCCGTCTGGCATCATCCCCGCTATGAGGTTTCTTTACTTTGCGGTGCCCGTCATGGTCGCGCTCGGCCTGACGGGATGCAGCGAGGACGAGGCGGCCAAGGCCCGCCAGGAGGCCGAGCAGACCGCGAAGGACTATGCCGCGACCGAGGTGGGGCAGATCTGGTCGGACGTGCTGGCGTCGTACGACCAGCTGACCTCGTTGCGGATCACCGGCGCCACCGTCGAGAGCGGCGAGAACGTCGGCCTCGACCTGGCCGTCGACACCGACGGCCGCTGCTCCGGCGTGATGCAGCTGGCCGCCGGCAGCTTCCAGGTGCTCAGCGACGGCCAGCAGTTCTGGATGAAGGGCGACGCCGCCGGCTGGAGCACGCTGACCGGGGACGACGCCGGCGCAACGCTCGCCGACCAGTGGGTGACGGGCTTCGACGGCGACGCCGGCGGGATGGCCGAGATCTGCGACCTCGGCGCGTTCGTCGACCAGCTGAAGGCCGACCTCGGTGACGAGGGTGCCAGCGGCGGCGGCGCCGACCAGGTCGTCGGCACCGACCTCCTCGACGGCAGCCCGGTGGTCACCGTGAGCAGCGGCGAGGACCAGGACGTCTCCCCGATCACCGCGACGGTGGCGGCCACCGAGCCGCACTACCTGCTGCAGATGACGAGCAGCACGCTGGGCCAGATGACCTTCTCCGGCCAGAACGAGCCGGTCGAGGTGAACCCGCCGACCGACGCACTCGACCTCTCCACCCTGGGCTGAGTCGCGGGGCTACGGGCCGGTAACTCCGCGCGTAGACTGCGCGCCATGAAGCGCGACATCTACGACGAGGACCACGAGGACTTCCGCGCCTCGGTCAAGCAATGGCTGGAGCGGTCGGTCATCCCGCACCACGACGAGTACCTCGCGGCGAAGGCGCTGCCGCGTGAGTTCTGGCTCGAGGCGGGCTCGCAGGGCTTCCTGGGACTGGCGATCCCCGAGGAGTACGGCGGCGCGGGCGCCGACGACTTCCGCTTCAACGCGGTGCTGGCCGAGGAGCTCGCCGGTGTGTCGGCCGCATTCCCGACCTGCGTCGGCATCCACTCCGACATCACCGCCCCCTATCTCGTCGAGCTCGGCACCGAGGAGCAGAAGCAGCGCTGGCTGCCGGGGGTGGCCTCCGGCGAGATCCTGCTGGCCATCGGCATGACCGAGCCCTCCGGTGGCTCCGACCTGGCCGCGTTGAAGACGACGGCGGTGCGCGACGGCGAGGAGTGGGTGATCAACGGCTCCAAGACGTTCATCACCAACGGCTACTCCGCCGACCTGGTCGTCACCGCGGTGCGCACCGACCCGGAGAAGGGTGCCAAGGGCATCACGCTGTTCGGCATCGAGGCGTCCAAGGAAGGCTTCTCGCGCGGCCGGAAGCTGGACAAGGTCGGCATGGACGAGTCCGACACCGCCGAGCTGTTCTTCGAGAACGTCCGGGTCACCGATGCCGAGATCATCGGCGAGCTCAACCTGGGCTTCATCCACATGATGCAGAAGCTGCCCCAGGAGCGGCTCTCCTGTGCGGTGGCCAATATCGCGCACGCCAAGCAGATCCTGGTCGAGACGCTGGCCTACGCCAAGGACCGCAAGGCGTTCGGGCAGGCCATCGGGCAGTTCCAGCACAACAAGTTCCTGCTGGCCGAGCTGTTCACCCAG
>NZ_JASGDQ010000116.1:0-37995 GCF_047607185.1 Nocardioides sp.
GCCGCGTTCACCTGACCACCCGCGACCCGCTCGCAGCACCCCAAGGACCCGGAGACCCGCAGCCCGGCAGCGCCAGCCGGCACAACAGCAACCCCTCGACCCAGCCCGAGCCCGTCAAAGGCCAACGACACCCGAAACCGCCACCGCTACGCGGCAGCGTGAAACGCCGAGGCTAGTGTCAGGGCCCGTGCGAGAATGACTCTCGTCAGTCGAAAGCCTGCCCGTTGAACCAGCCCGTCGGAACCGGACCTGAAAGAGGAGCTGAGTGGCGAGCACGGAGGCCAGTCCAGGCGAGAAGAAGCCGCCGTCGTACCAGATCGAGGCGCTTGCCAGGGGCCTACAGGTGCTCGCCCTCTTCTCCGAGCGCCGGCCGGCGCTGCGGCTCACGGAGATCGCCGCCGAGACCGGGATGTTGATGCCGCGGGTCTACCGGATCGCGATGACGCTGACCGCCGAGGGCTACCTCGAGCAGCTGCCGAACGGGCACTACCGCCCGGGCGTGAAGGTGCTCGCGCTCGGCTTCGCCGCCCTGAAGAGCCTGGAGCTCCCCGAGATCGCCCGGCCGGCGATCGAACGCCTCGCCGAGGAGACCTCCGAGACGGCCAACCTCGGCGTGCTCTCCGGCGACCAGCTCGTCTACCTGGTGCGGATCCGCAACCGGGACCTGGCCACCTCGAGCACGCAAGTGGGGTCGCTCCTGCCTGCGGTCTACACCTCCGGCGGCAAGGTGCTGCTCGCCTATCTGGAGGAGTCCGACCTGCGCTCGCGGATCACGAGCCGGTCCTTCGACAGCGGCATCGGACCGCGCCCGAGGGGCGATCTCGAGCGACTGCTGCCCGAGCTACGGGAGATCCGGCGGCGCGGCTATGCGCTCCAGAACGAGGAGATCGTCTCCGGGATCCGCTCGGTCGCCGCTCCGGTCCACGGCGAGTCCGGCCAGGTGGTGGCGGCGGTCAACGTGCCCGTCGACGCACGGGAGTGGTCCGCGGAGCTGTTGGGCGAGAAGCTCCGGCCGCGGGTGGTCGAGGCGGCCGCGGAGATCTCCGCGCTGCTCGGCCACCGCGGTGGGACGTCGCCGAACGGGATTTCGTGATGAGCACTGCCGGGCGCCAGCCGCTCGAGTTCGACCACGTCGGCCTCAACGTCCCCGACCTCGAGACCGCCACCGAGTGGTATTGCGAGACCTTCGGGCTCACCGCCGCACCGCCGTTCGCGGTGCCTGGCACCGACCTGCGCGGCATCATGCTGCTGCACGAGCCCTCGGGCTTCAGGATCGAGCTGATCCATCGACCCGGCGCCAAGGACGGGATGCGGCCGCTCAGCGCGGAGGACGCCGCCCTCACTCTCGGTTACGGCCACATCTGCCTTCGCGTGCCCGACGTACGACGAGAGTTCGCTCGCCTCCTCGACGCGGGCTGCACCTCACGCAAGGACCCGACTCCTGCCCCCCGCCCCGGCGCGCTCGTCTCGTTCGTGGCCGACCCCTGGGGCAACCTCATCGAAGTCATCAACCGCGACTAGCTCCGGCTGGCTCCTGCGCCCTCGCCGGAGCCTGCTACTCGGCGACGACGCGGAAGACGCGGAGCTGGAGCGCGAGAGTGGCGTAGTAGCCGACCAGCGTGCTCAGCTCCACCAGCATCTGATGCCCGAGTGACTGGACGCCGCGCTGCCACAGCTCGTCATCGACGTCGCCGGCGAGCAGCGCCGAGGTCACGTCGTAGACCAGCGCCTCGACCTCGTCCAGCGACGCCGGCTTGCGCGGGATCCGGAGCGAGGCCAGCTCGGCCTCGGTGAGACCGACCCGCTGCCCGACCGCCTCGTGGGCCAGCCGTTCGAAGGCACTGTCCCAGGCGGTGGCGACCAGGAGGATCGCCAGCTCCCGGGCGCGCCCGGTGAGCGAGGTGCCGTACCGGATGCTCGTGCCGAGCCGCTGCAGCGCATCGCCGACTGCCGGAGCATGGAGCATGGCGTTGAAGGGCCCGGTCAGCGCGCCGTTCTCGTCGATCAGGGCGAACGCCGCGGCGTCCCGGGCGCGGTCGCCACCGGCGATCGAGGCCCGCAGCTCGGCCTGGGCAGCGTCGAGGTCGGCCGGGGTCAGCAGCGGTAGCCGAGGGTGGGTCACCGGAGACTCCGCGGGCTCAGCGGCGATTGCTGCGGATCTCGGACAGGATCCGGCCGCGGAGCTCGGCGAACCGTGGCTGTGCCTTGGTCGTGATCTGGTCCCGCTCGGCACCGAGGCCGACCTCGACGGTGTCCATCACCGTGGCCGGCCGACCACCCAGTACGACGACCCGGTCGCCGAGGTAGACCGCCTCGTCGATGTCGTGGGTGACCAGCACGATCGTCATGCCGAGGTCACGGCGCAACTGGAGGACGAGGTCCTCCAGATCGAACCGTGTCTGCGCGTCGAGCGAGCCGAACGGCTCGTCCATGAGCAGCACGGGGGCGTTGTAGGCCAGTGCCCGCGCGATCGCGACCCGCTGCTGCATCCCGCCGGAGAGCTGCCAGGGGTGCTTGCGCTCGACGCCGGTGAGCCCGACGGTCGCCAGCGCCTCTTCGGCCCGGCGGCGTCGCTCGGCCCGGCCGACCCCGAGACCTTGCAGCGGGAAGGCGACGTTCTCGCGCACCTTCATCCAGGTCAGCAGCGAGGCGCGATAGTCCTGGAACACCACGGCGATCTCCGCCAGGGGGTGGTCCACGGGGGTGTCGCCGAGCTTGACCGAGCCCGCGGAGACCGGGGCGAGCCCGGTCAGACAGCGCAGCAGGGTGGTCTTGCCGACACCGGAGGGGCCGACGATGGTGACGATTTCGCCCGGCTCGACGCGCAGGTCGAGACCGGCCAGGATCGCGGTGTCGCCGTAGGACTTGCCGACGCCGGAGACGACCAGCGCCTTGTCGCTGGCCTGGTGGCCGCTCTTGCGGGCTGCGGATGCGGTGGTCATGCGCGTGCCTTTCGTCGGGTGAAGCGTGAGGATGCCTTGGCGGTCGGCCGGGCGCTCTCGGCGGCACGGAAGTGCCAGCCGAGCAAACGGCGCTCGCCGTAGAGCAGGAGCAGCGAGAGTGCGTAGCCGACGACGCAGATGAGCACCGTGCCGGCCCAGGTGTCCTTGATGCGGAAGGTGTTGCCGCTTTCGAGCACGTAGAAGCCCAGCCCGGTCTCAGAGCCGTACATCTCGCTGACCAGGACGGTCACCAGGCCGATCTGGAGGGCGACCCGCAGGCCGGCGGCGGCGCGTGGCAGGCAGGCGGGCACCGCGACCCGGGCGATGAAGAGCGCCTTGGGGATCCGGAAGGAGCGCGTCATGTCCCAGACGGCCGGCGCGATGGCGCGGGCGCCGTCGATCGAGTTGAGCAGGATCGGCCATACGCAGGCCAGCGCGATCACCGCGATCTTGGGCCAGGCGCTGATGCCCAGGACCACGATCACGATCGGCACGAACGAGAGGTGGGGGACCGCCCGGGCATAGTCGAGCACCGGTCTGGTGGCCTTCTCGACCGTCTCGTTGAGTCCGAGCGCGATGCCGAGGGCGAGGCCGCCGACGAGGGCGAACGCCATCCCGACGACCAGGTTGCGCACGCTGTAGATCGTCGCGCCGAGCAGGTCGTCCTCTCGGAAGGCGTTGGCCAGCGTCGAGAGGATGTCGGGCACCGGGGGAAAGTAGAACGAGGTGCTGTCTGTGGTGGCGATCCACCAGGCGGCGACCAGCAGCACCGGCAGCCAGAGCGCGACGGCGGCCCGGCCGAGCAATTGTGAAGCCGAGTTCATGGGATGTCTCCTGCTCTCATTCGCCGGTGTCGATCGGACGCCAGGCGAGCACCTTGTCCTCGAAGCGCTTGACCAGCCAGTTGATGGCGTAGCCCAGCGCGCCGGCGGCGAAGATGCAGACATAGGCCATCGGGGTCTGCCGGTCGAACTGCAGCGTGCCGATCAGCCTGCCCAGGCCGGGGGTCGAGGCGATGATCTCCATCGCCACCGAGACGAGCACCGAGGTCGTCGCGGCCAGCCTGACGCCGGTCACGATGAAGGGGGTGGCGCTGGGCAGCACCACCTTGACGAAGTTGAGCCAGGCCGGGATCCGGTAGGCACGCACCGTGTCCACCACCGCCTCGTCGAGGCTCTTGGCGCCGTAGGTGGCCTGGGTCAGCACCGGCCACACCGCGGCCAGGACGACCACGATCACCTTCATCTTGAGCGTCACGCCGAAGATCAGGATCAGCAGCGGCATGACCGCGACGGGTGGGAAGGCCCGGAAGAAGTCGAGCACGAACTGGGTGGAGCGTTCGGCGAAGGAGTTGCGGCCCAGGAAGAGCCCGAGCGGGATCCCGATCGCCAGCGACCAGGCGAAGGCGATCGCGGCGCTTTGCAGGGTGTGGGCGGCGGCGTCCCAGAAGCGGGCCTGAGTGAGCAGGTCGGGCGCCGCCTTCGCGACGCTGTGCAACGAGGGCAGTAGGTCCTCGGAGAAGACGTGGAGTGCACACAGGGTCTCCCAGGTGCCGGCCACCAGGAGCCAGACGAAGGCCTGGGAGAGCAGGGTGCGGGTCGTGCCGCCGCGACGCGGCCGTCGCCGGCCCCGCGCACGGGGCGCGGAGACGGCGACGGCGTCACGCTCGGCTGTGGTCACGAGGCTCACAGGTCCGGAACGCTGGAGTCGATGAGCTCGTCGATCGAGGGCACGGTGTCGACGAAGCCGCTGAGCTTCATCTCGTTGGCGATCGTCTCGGCCGCCGTACGGGAGAGGGCGGTGCTCATGTCGGGGATCGCCATCTGTGCCACCACCTCCTCGGTCATGTCGGAGTTGTCGAGGGTGACCTGACGGTAGTCCTCGGGGTGCTCGTTGAGGTAGGAGTAGGCCTCCTCCATCGCCGTCTGGAACTTGGCGATGATGTCGGCGTGCTCCTCGGCGTAGTCGTCGGTGGCGCCCCACACGATCTGTGCCGCGTCGGGGATCTCGCCGACGGTGCCCTTGTTGAGCGCGGTGAAGCCCTGGTCGATCGCCGTGAAGTAGTACGACGCGTTGGCGCAGATCGCGTCGACGGTGCCGTTCAGCGCGGCGTCGATCATGGAGGCGGTCTCAAGCGCGACGTAGCTGACCTTGCTCGGGTCGAGGCCCTCGTTGCGCATCGCCACGTTGTTGACGATCTGCAACGGGTGGCCCAGCGACGGGACCGCCACCTTGGCGCCCTCGAGGTCGGCCAACTCGGTGATGGAGCTGTCGGGGGGAGCTAGGCAGGAGTCGTCCTGGGTGGTGTTGGCGGTGGCGTTCTGTGCCCCCGAGACGATCCGGACCGGAAGCCCCTGACCACGCGCGGAGGTGACCGGCTGGATGCTGGTCTGAGTGATGTCGATCTGACCGCTGACCAGGTTGGGGATGTTCTTGCTGGTGTCGGCGGAGGCGATGTTGACGGTGACGTCGAGGCCGTTCTCTTCGAAGTAGCCGTTGTCGACCGCCCAGATGACCGGCTGCCAGCCGGTGTTGAGGCCGCGCTGGATGGTGACCTTCTGGAGGGTGTCACTGCCGGTGGAGGAACTGGACGAGGACGATTCGGACGCAGCGTCGGAGCCGCTGCTGTCGCTGCTGCCGCACGCGCTCAGGACGGTGGCGCACATCAGCGCGGCGGCGATGCCGGGGCCGAGCACCCCCCGGCGGAGGTGATGTGGACGTGTGGGCATTGCGGACTCCTTCTCGGGACGAGAGTCTAGTGGTGTGTGACATGCGTCACCGCAATAGTGGCGACACTTCTGGAGTTCGTCAAGGGGAATCTCGGGAAAATATCGAGAGTTCCCATCCATCTGTCGACAGATGCCAATCCGGTCTCGGCTGGCCCGTCTGGCTGGCGGCCGACGTCCGGCGCCGATCGATCGCTCGCCGCGGTGTCCTCGGGGCGAGGCTGGTCATTGACTGATCAAGTGTCGACAGTTATCGTCGCAATGTAGCCTCAGTCACAGGAGAGGCTCCGAACAGCGAGAGATTCTTCCATGAACTTCGTCGATAGTGCCGACACTAGTGTCGATGGGACCGCCGACTGGCTCGGTCTTCGTGATGCCAGGGTGCTGGTGGCCGGCGCGGGCGGCATCGGCGCCAGCTGTGTGGCGGGCTTCCGGCAGGCGGGCGCGAAGGTCCTGGTGGTCGACCGGGACGAGGATGCGCTGGCGAAGCTGCGTGCCGAGGACCCCGGGCTGGCGACCCTGGCGCTCGACCTCACCGAGCGCGGCTCGGGCACGGCGGCCGTCGAGGAGACGCTCTCCCGGCTGGGCGGCCTCGACGTGCTGCTGCACTGCGTCGGCGTCAACGACCGACGCGCGGTGCTCGACTTCACCGAGGAGGAATGGGACCGCGTGCTGCGGGTCAACCTCACCTCGGCCTTCGGGATCGCGCAGGCCGCGGGGCGTCACATGGTCGCCCAGGGATCGGGCCGGGTGCTGCTGTTCTCCTCGGTGTCGGGATGGCTGGCCCACGCCCTGCACGGGCCCTATGCCACCTCCAAGGGTGGCCTGAACCAGATGATGCGCGTGATGGCACGGGAGTGGGCGCCGTACGGCGTCACGGTCAACGCGCTCGCGCCCGGCTACATCGAGACCAACCTGACTGCCGGCTACCTCGCCAAGCCCGGGGTGCGAGACGAGCTCACCGCGCTGGTGCCCGCCGGCCGACTCGGCCAGCCGGGCGAGGTGGTGGGGCCCGTGCTCTTCCTGTCCTCGCGGCACGCCGCCTTCGTCACCGGCCACGTCCTCTACGTCGACGGCGGCCGAACCCTCGTCTGAACCACAACCAAGAAGGAGTCCCCTCATGAGCAGTTCCCAGATCTTCCCGCGCTTCGAGGGCAAGACCGTCCTCGTCACCGGAGCCGGCACCGGCTTCGGCGCGGCGATCGCCTACCGGGCTGCCCAGGAGGGCGCCGACGTCGGCGTGCACTACAACCGGTCGCGTGCCGGCGCCGAGCGGACCGTGGCTCGGATCGAGGAGCTCGGCCAGAAGGCGTGGATCTTCCAGGCCGACATCTCCAGCTGGGAACAGGTGCGACGACTGGCCGAGGAGGCGTTCTCCCAACTCGGCACCGTCGACGTGCTGGTCAACAACGTGGGCGACTTCGCCAGCGAGACCCAGGGCTGGCGCGAGCTGGACCAGGAGTCGCTCGACCGGGTCATCGACGTCGACGTGAAGGGCACGCTGATGATGACCCACGAGTTCGGGGCCCGGATGGTCGAGCAGGGTCATGGGGCCATCGTCAATATCGGCTCGACCGTGGTCGTGCGAGGCAGTGCGCGTGCGCCCCAGTACGCCGCGGCCAAGTACGCCGTCCTCGGCATCACCAAGTCCTACGCGCACGCCTTCGCCCCGACCGTGCGGGTCAACACCTTCGCACCCGGCTTCATGGAGACCGACGCGCTCCTCGCCCGAGCAGACTGGCAGGCCGGGCGTCGCGAGACGCTGATCGAGGCCACTCCGCTGGCCCAGATCCCGCCGCCGGAGGCGGTCGCGGGCACCGCGCTGTTCCTGGCCTCCGAGGACGCCTCGCACATGACCGGGGGATATCTGGTCGCCGACGGCGGCTACAACATGGTCGGCGCCTGAGCCGGCCTTCGAGACAGGAGACCTAGACCATGAAGCTGATCACCTTCGACGAGGGCCGTGTCGGCCGCCTCGACGGCGAGGACGTCATCGAGCTCGACGTACCCTCGACCCGGGCCTACTTCGAGCGGGAGGGCAAGGTCGACGAGACCGGCGAGCGGCTCAGGCTGGCCGACGTACGGCTGCGGGCACCGATCCGGCCGAAGAAGTTCTTCCACACGGCCGGCAACTTCGCCGACCACCACGAGGAGTTGCAGGCCGTCGACTGGTCGCATCCCGTCCACAAGGGCATCGTGTTCTTCCAGAATGTCGACGCGATCATCGGCCCCGACGACCCGATCGTCTACCCCGAGGGCTACACCAGGGAGCTCGACTACGAGCTGGAGCTGGCCGTCGTGATCGGCAAGCCCGGCAAGTTCTTCTCTCCCGAGCAGGCGATCGAGCACATCGCCGGGTTCACGGTCTTCAACGACATCACCGCCCGCGACATCCAGCGCAAGGAGATGGAGTCCGGCGTCTTCTCCTTCTCCAAGGCGATCGACACCTTCTGCCCGATCGGGCCGTGGATCGTCACCGCCGAGGAGATCCCCGACATGATGAACCTCGCCATGGAGCTGCGGGTCAACGGCGAGGTGCGGCAGACCGGCCACACCTCCCAGATGCGGGTCTCGATCCCGCACCTGGTGGCCTACCACTCGCCGCAGACGTTCTCGGCCGGCGACCTGCTCACCACCGGCACGATCTCGGGCGTCGCCGCCGTCCAGCCGAACCCGTTCGACTTCTACCTCCAGCCCGGCGACCGGATCGAGGCAGAGGTGGAAGGCGTCGGCGTACTGCGCAACCATGTCGTCTCGTGGAAGGACGCCTATGGCGAGCCCGCGCCCGAACGGGTGGACTGGTGATTCGATGAGAAACCGACGACTCGACTTCGAGAGCTACCCGGAGCTGTTCGAGAGGGCGAAGAAGACGCTTCCGCCCGTCCTCTTCGAGGACATGACCCGTGGCTTCGGCCGCGGGCTCACCGCACGCCGCAACGAGACGGCGTACGACGAGATCGAGTTGCTGCCGCGGGTCGCCGTCGGCTGGGACAGCCGGGACCTGACCACCACGGTGCTGGGCGCCGAGGTCTCGATGCCGGTGCTGGCCGCCCCGGTCGGGGGACTCCGGCTGGTGCATCCCGAGGGGGCGCCGGGTGTCGCCGCCGCGGCAGGCGAGGCGAGGACCATCGCCGGTCTCAGCATGATGGCCGGGCACACCCTCGACGACGTCGCCGACCGGGCCACCGGACCCATGTGGCAGCAGGTCTTCCTGTCCTGGGGTCGCGAGCTGGTCGGCAACCTGGTCTCCGGTGCCAAACGGCGCGGGTTCCACGCCATCGTGGCCACCGTCGACTGTCCGATCTGGCCGAAGAAGCCGGTGGGCCTGAAGGTGTCGGTGTCCTCGGCGATCCAGTACGGCCCCGATCTGCTGCGCCGGCCCCGCTGGGCCGCCGGATTCTTCCGCGACGGCGCGGCGATGGCGGCGGTCAACGCGGCGATGGGACCGCGCTCGAAGCAGGCCACGGTGTGGTCGGACATGGCGTGGCTCAAGGAGATCTGGGACGGGCCGCTGGTGATCAAGGGGATTCTCACGCCCGCCGACGCCCGCCGCGCGGTCGAGGCCGGTGCCGACGCGATCGTGGTGTCCAACCATGGCGGCATGGCGCTGGACGGCACACCGGCGACGTTGTCGGTGCTGCCGCAGATCGTCAAAGAGGTCGGCGGCGAGGTCGAGGTGCTCCTCGACGGTGGCATCCGGCAGGGAGTCGACGTGGTGCGCGCGCTGGCTCTCGGCGCGCGAGCGGTGCTGGTCGGCCGTCCGGTCATGCTCGGCCTCGCCGTCGGCGGGTCCGCCGGCGTCAGCGTGGTGCTCGAGCAGTTGCGTCACCAGCTCGACGTCGCGCTGGCGATGGTCGGGGCGCCCTCGGCGGCCGCCGTCGACGGCTCGTTCGTGCGAGTGCCGGCGTCCTGGTCGTGACGACGAACCACCACCGATCGGAGGAGAAGTGAGCAACAGCGAAGGCCGGATGGCCGGCCGCGTCGCCGTCGTCACGGGCGTGGGCTCGGGCATCGGGAAGGGCATCGGGCTGCGGTACGCCGCGGCCGGCGCCGAGGTCGTCGGCGTCGACATCAACCTGGCGGCCGCCGAGGCGAGCGCGAAGGAGGCCGCCGATGCGGGGCACCCGTTCGCCTCGGTGCACGCCTGCGATCTGACCCAGCCGCCGGCCGTCACCGAGTTGGTCGCCGGCCTGGCCCGGCGCTACGGCCGCATCGACACGCTCGTCAACGCCGGCGCGATCCAGCCGCATATGGCCTCGACCCGCGAGATGGACTACGAGACCCAGTTCCGCCCCACCATCGTGGGCGAGGTCGACCTGGTCTTCCTGCTGTGCCACGAGGCCTGGGACCTGCTGAAGTCCTCCGGTCGGGCCGCGGTCATCAACTTCGCCTCGGTCAACTCCTTCCGGGGTAGCCGGGCCATGGGCATGGTCGCGCACACCGCCGGCAAGGGAGCCGTCCTGGCGATGTCGCGCCAGCTCGCCGTCGAGGGCGGTCCCGACCAGATCCGGGTCAACACCATCGCCCCCGGTCTGATCCGGACCGACGCCACCCGCGCGGCCGGTGCCGCGGACGGCGACGTCGGCGGCGCCATCCTCGCCCGCACCTTGCTGGGACGGCTGGGTGTGCCCGACGACATCGCCATGTGCGCACTCTGGCTCGGCTCCGACGAGTCGAGCTGGGTCACCGGCGCCAATGTGACCGTCGACGGCGGCGTCACCGCAGCCTGAAGGAGACACCGATCATGAAGACCCTCGTCGTCACCGACCCGCCCCGGCCCGGCTCGGCCGAGGTCGCTCGGCTGCGGGAGTTCGGCGTCGCCACCGTCCACGAGGCGATGGGCCGCGTCGGGAGCCTGGGTCCGGCGCTGCGGCCGATCCAGACCGGCCTGCGCGTTGCGGGCGCCGCGGTCACGGCGCTGTGCTGGCCCGGCGACAACCTGATGATCCACGTCGCCGTCGAGCAGTGCGGCCCCGGCGACATCCTCGTCGTCGCCACGGCGGCACCGGCCACCCACGGCATGTTCGGCGAGCTCTTCGCGACCGCACTCGCCCACCGCGGCGTACCTGCGGTGATCCTGGACGCCGGCGTCCGCGACACCGCCGAGCTGCGCGAGCTGGGCTTCGGCGCCTGGTCCCGGCACGTCAGTGCGGAAGGCACCGTGAAGGCCACCGCCGGCCACGTCAACCTGCCCGTCGTCATCGCCGGGCAGCGGATCGCTCCGGGCGACGTCGTCGTGGCCGACGACGACGGCGTGGTGGTCGTCCCGCTTGCTCGGGTCGCGCAGGCGATCGAGGCCTGCGAGGCGCGGTTGGCCAAGGAGGCCGCCGCCCGCGAGGCGTTCGGCCGCGGCGAGCTCGGCCTGGACCGTTACGGCCTACGCCCGTTGCTCGACTCCCTGGGCGTGGAGTACAAGTCCTACGCCGCGGCGCTCGCCGACGGCGACCTGGCCTGATCCGGGTCGCGGCACCAGCCGAACGGGCCGGCTGCCTGGTGGCAGCCGGCCCGTTCGGTGGGTGGGGTTACTTCTTGGTCACGCGCAGCTTGGCCTTGTTGCTGGTGGAGCCGGTGACATTGGCGTCGCCGGTGTAGACCGCGCGGATCTTGTAGGTGCCCTTCTTGGCGAGCTTGGGCAGTTTGACGCTGAGAGTGCCGTTGCTGTCGAGGGCGTAGCTGCCCAGGAGCTTGGCGCCGCGGTAGATCTTCACGGTGCCGGTCGGGGTGGTCCCGGTGGCGGTCACGGTGACGGTCGCCTTGACTCGTTTGCCCTTCTTGATCGTGTGCTTGCCCAGCTTGAGCTTGGTGGCGGAGCTGACCGGAGTGGTCTGGCCGCCGCCGCTGGCGGTCGGGCTCGCCTGGGCGACGGTGACGACGATGGGGTCGCCGTAGCTGCCGGTGTAGGTGGTCTCGGGGTCGAGGTCGGCGGGGGAGTAGGCGACGCCGCCGATGGTGACGGTGACGTCCTTGCCGCCGTCGCCGACGATGGAGTCGGCGGAGGCGCCGGTCAGGCTGGTGAGGTACGACGTCCCGGGCACGACCCAGGTGGCCCCGTTGGCGAGGTCGAGGATGACGCCGTTGTTGACCGGGGCCGCGACGGTGTTGGTGACCCGGCTGATCTGGTCCCAGTTGTCGATGGTGATCGTGGTCTCGTCGTGGAGGTAGTCCGTGGAGGTGATCAGGCCGTTGACGGTGGCGTTGTCGAGGTTGACGACCATGTTCTTGCCGGTGCGCGCGCCGTTGAAGAGGTCACCGTCGATGGTGGTGTTGCTCAGGTCGAGCTGTGAACGTGAGGAGACCCCGGTCGCGGTCAGGTCCCAGGAGTCGTCGTAGGTGACCTCCCCGGTGTCGGTGTAGACGATGTCGTCGGTGGCGGAGAGCGTGTAGGTCTTGCCGTCGACGGTGATGGTCTTGGTCTCCTTGCCGGCGTTGTCGTTGTCGATCGCCTGGAAGAAGATGCCGTCCTCGGAGTTGAAGCTGGCGCCCTGCGAGCCGTCCACGGCGATGGTGGACACGGTCGAGGTGCCCCGGTCCATGAAGACCGCGTCGCCGGCGTTCGCGACCGTGGCCCCGTCGACAACCAGGTTGCCCGCGCTGTTGAACACTGCCGCGTTCTTGCCGGCGGTGACGACGGTGGGTTCCTCGCCGAGCACCGCCAACTCGTCGTCGGCCAAGCCCATCGCGAGGCTGGTGTTGAGGGCGGCGACGGTGTCGGCGTCGCTGTCGCCCCAGTGGACGCTGGCGTCGCCGTTCTGGGTGATGACGGTGCCGTAGCTGGCTGCGTTGATCGTGGTGCCGAGCAGGTTCTCGGTGGTGCCGTTGATCGCCCAGACGCCGTAGCCGGCTTCGGAGCCGGAGGTCGTGCCCGCGTTGACCGCGCTGTTGATCGCGGTGAGGGTGTTGCCCGAGCCGGCTTCGGTGGACAACGCTCCCCAGTCGGCACTGGTGATCGAGCTGTTGACATAAGAGGCCTTGTTGTCGGTGCCGATCAGGATGGTGGCGCGGTTGCTCCCCACGACGCCGACCTTCCACGGAGCGCCCTCCATGTAGGCAGGTGTGCTGTTGGAGATGTAGCCCTCCGGCATGTCCTCGGAGGGGGCCACGTTGATCGTGGAGTTCTTCACGACGAGGTTGGCGCCGGTGCCCTGGGAGGTCAGTGCCGCGCGCACCGTGCCGGTGTTGTCGATGGTCGCGCCGTCGAGGGTCACCGTCGAGCTGTCGGCGACGACGCCGGTGCCGGCGCCGACGAAGTCGCTGCGGCCGCGGCCGGTCATGGTGATGGTCGGATTGGTCAGGGTGTAGCTGCCGTCCTGGACCCAGACGCCGTTCTGGCCCTCGCCGGTGGAGGTGATGTTGAGGCCGTCGGCAGTGGTGTCGGAGATGGTGGTGACGTCCTCGAGATCGGCCGCGACCGAGTAGTCCTCGTCGATCCCGTCGGCGCCGACGTAGAGCGCCTGGCGGATCGGGAAGGTCTCGGTGTTGAGCATCGTGTGGGAGAGGGTCGGGGTCAGCACCACCGTTCCGGTGTAGGTGTCGGCCACGATGCTCTGGGTGGTCTGCGGCCAGGTGTCGTAGGCCGAACCGGTGTCGACGCCGTTGACCGACAGGTTGATCAGGTAGCCGCTCGGCGCGGTGAGGATGCCGCCTTCTTCGACGGTCAACGAGGTGAGGGAGGACACCGAGCTGACGGTGCAGGTGTCGCCCGAGACGACCGTCAGGGTGGTGCCAGAGACCGCGCCGGTGGTGCAGCTGATCCCAGAGGTGTCTGCGAATGCCACGCCGGGCAGCATGACGAGACCCGAGTAGGTCATGGTGCCGATCAGTGCGGTGGCTCCGAGGCCGCGCACTCGGCGGGTGGTGGTTGACATCGAGGACTCTTCCTTCGGTCAGCCCAAGCCTCGCCACAGCGGCGAAGCTTGGCCGAACGGGCCGGCTGCCTGGTGGCAGCCGGCCCGTTCGGTGGGTGGGGTTACTTCTTGGTCACGCGCAGCTTGGCCTTGTTGCTGGTGGAGCCGGTGACATTGGCGTCGCCGGCGTAGACCGCGCGGATCTTGTAGGTGCCCTTCTTGGCGAGCTTGGGCAGTTTGACGCTCAGGGCGCCGTTGCTGTCGAGGGTGTAGCTGCCCAGGAGCTTCTTGCCGCGGTAGATCGTCACGGTGCCGGTCGGGGTGGTCCCGGTGGCGGTCACGGTGACGGTGGCCTTGACTCGTTTGCCCTTCTTGATCGTGTGCTTGCCCAGCTTGAGCTTGGTGGCGGAGCTGACCGGAGTGGTCTGGCCGCCGCCGCCGCCGCTGGCTGCGGTGACGGTGAGGGTGGCGGTGTTGCTGGTGGAGCCGGTGACATTGCTGTCGCCGGGGTAGCTGGCGGTGAGGGTGTGGCTGCCGACGGCGAGGTCGGCGGCGAGGGTGAGGGTGGCGGAGCCGGAGGTGAGGGTGGCGGTGCCGGCCTCAGTGCCGTCCACGGTGAGGGTGACCTCCCCGGTCGGGGTGGCCGATCCCGCCTCGACGGTGACGGTGGCGGTGGGTGCGGTGCCGTAGGTCACCGAGTCCGCCGAGAGCGCCAGGCTGGTGGTCGAGCTCGCCTGGGCGACGGTGAAGCTGGTGCTGCCCGTCGAGGCCCCGATGCTGTCGTCGGTGTCACCGGCGTAGTCGACGGTGACGGTGTGGTCGCCGGCGTCCAGGTCGGAGCCAAGGTCGACGCTGGCCGCGCCGTCGTCGAGGGTGGCGGTGCCGACCTCGGTGCCGTCCACGGAGACCGTGACGTCACCGTCGACGGGGTAGCCGTCGGCGTCGACGACGGAGACCTCGGCCGTGGCGTCCGCGCCGTAGGCGGTGTCGGCCACGCTCACCGAGGTGGTCGAGGCGATGTCGCCGTCGGCGACGGTGACCACGATCGGGCTGTCGACGGTGCCGGTGTAGGTGGTGGTGGCGTCGAGGTCGGCGGGGGAGTAGGCGACGCCGCCGATGGTGACGGTGACGTCCTTGCCGCCGGCGCCGACGATGGAGTCGGCGGAGGCGCCGGTCAGGCTGGTGAGGTACGACGTCCCGGGCACGATCCACTTCGAGTCGTTGGCGAGGTTGACGATGACGCCGTTGTTGACCGGAGCCGCGACGGTGTTGGTGACGATGCTGATCAGGTCCCAGTCCTCGGAGGTGATGGAGGACTTCTGGTGCGCGTAGGTGGTGGAGGTGATCAGGCCGCGCACCGTCGTACCGTCGAGGTTGACGACCAGGTTCTTGCCGATGCGGGCACCGTTGAAGAGGTCACCGTCGATGCTGGTGTCGGTCAGGTCGAGCTCTGAGCGCGAGCTGGCGGAGGCGTCACTGAGGTTCCAGGAGCTGTTGGGCGTGACCGTGGACTCGACGGAGGCACCGAGGTTGTCGGTGATGCTGTAGGTGGTGCCGTTGACGGTGAGGGTCTGCTTCGTCCCTCCGCCGGTGTTGTCGTTGGTGATGGTCTGGAAGAAGACGCCGGTGTCGGAGTCGAAGCTGGCGCCCTCGGAGCCGTCGATGGTGATGGTGTTGAGGGAGGAGTCCGCCCGGTCCAGGAAGGTGGCGTCGCCGGACTCGACGGTGGTGGCGCCGTCGATGAGCAGATTGCCCTCGCTGTTGAACGCCGCGGCGCTCTTACGGGCAGTGACGCTGGTCGCCTGCTCAGGCAGCGCGGCCAACTCGTCCGCGGTCAGGCCGAGGGAGAGGTCGGTGTTGAGGGCGGCGACGGTGTCGGCGTCGCTGTCGCCCCAGTGGACGGTGGCGCTGCCGTTGTGGGTGATGACCGAGCCGTAGGACCCAGCCGCGATCGTGGTGCCGAGCAGGTTCTCGGTGGCGTTGCCGATCGCCCAGGTGCCGTAGCCGGAGTTGGAGCCCGAGGTGGCGCCGGCGTCGACCTCGCTGTTGATCGTGGTGAGGGTGTTGTAGGACCCGGAGTCGGTCGAGAGCGCGCCCCAGTCGTAGGACGTGATCGAGGAGTTGATGTAGGAGGCCTTGCTCTGCTGGCCGATCAGGTTGGTCGCCCGGTTGCTGCCGACGACGCCGAGCTTCCAGGGGGTGCCCTCCATGTACTGCGTGGCGGAGCTGGAGATGTAGTTGGCGGGCATCCGCGAGCCGGTCTCGTCCTCGGGCGAGGGGCCGGCGTAGATCGTGGAGTTCTTCACGACCAGGTTGGACTCGGTGCCCTGCGAGATCAGCGCGGTGCGCACCGTGCCGTTGTTGTTGATGGTGGCTCCGTCGACGGTGACGTCGGCGCTGTTGGCGACGATGGCCCCCGAGCCGGCGCCGACGAAGTCGCTGCGGCCGCGGCCGGTCATGGTGATGGTCGGCTTGTTGAGCGTGTAGGTGCCGCCCTCGACCCAGACTCCGTTCTGGCCGTCGCCGGTCGAGGTCAGTCGCAGGTTGTCGGTCTGGGTGTCGGTCTGGGTGGTGGTGCCGTTGAGGTCCGCGGTGACCGAGTAGTCCTCGTTGATCCCGTTGGCGTCGACGTAGAGCGCCTGGCGGATCGGGAAGGTGAAGCCGTCGGTCATGGTGTGGGAGAGGGTCGGGGTCAGCACCACCGCTCCGGTGTAGGTGCCGGCCACGATGCTCTGGGTGACCTGCGGCCAGGCGTCGTAGACCGAACCGGTGTCAACGCCGTTGACCGACAGGTTGATCAGGTAGCCGCTCGGCGCGGTAAGGATGCCGCCGTCTTCGACGGTCAACGAGGTGAGTGTCGACACCGAGCTGACTGTGCAGGTGTCGCCCGAGACGACCGTCAGGGTAGTGCCAGAGACCGTCCCGGTCGTGCAGCTGATCCCGGAAGTGGCGGCGAAAGCGGCTGGCTGCAGCGTGATCGCGGCAGCGCTCACCAGGGTTCCGGTGAGCGCTGCGGCCGCTACGCCACGTGTTCGGCGGATGGTGGTTGACATGGAGAACTCTTTCCTTCGGTCGACTCGGGTCGCCAAAGTGGCGACACTTGTGCTCGAATGGAGTAGAGCAAAAACTGGCGACGTGACGGTAGTCACATCTCCCGATACCTCATATCGGTGCTTGTGATGATTGAGGTCGGCGTACGGAAGGCGGGAGCCGAATGCGAAGCACGGGGCGTCAGCGACGCGGGCCGAGGCCGGGCTCCTGGCCCGCCACGTCACCGATTGCCGGGAGTCCGACGACAGACCTGCGCCCGGTGGACCCGAACCTCGTCGTGGTGCTCGACGCCGTGCTCGCCGAGCGCAATCTCACCAGGGCGGGCGAGCGACTCGGCATGACCCAGCCCGCGGTCAGCGCGGCGCTGGCCCGGCTGCGGCGGCAGTTCGACGATGCGTTGCTGGTGCGCACCGGGCGGGTCTTCGAGCTGACGCCGACCGCTCGACGTCTGAGGCCCGCAGTCGACCGGGCGATGGCCGAGATCCGCCGTACCCTCGACGTGCCGCCCTCCTTCGACCCCGCCACGACGACACGGACCTTCTACGTCTCGGGATCGGACTACCCCTTGGCGGAGCTGGCCGGTCCACTGCAGGCGCTGTTGGGCGAGCAGGCCCCGCACGCCCGGCTCTCCTTCGACTCCCTGCCGACCGGGAGCGAGGTGAGTCCGGTCGACCTGCTGTGCCGTGACGTCTTCGTCGCCGGCGCCGGCAGCGGTCTGCCCGGCAAACGGCGGTCGCTGTTCCTGGACCGGCTGGTCTGCGTCGTGGCCGCCGGCCATCCCCGGCTGCGCCCGGACGGCGTCCTCTCCTCGGCCGACCTGGCCCAGGCGCGGCACGTGCGCAGCGTCCTGGGGGCCGCCATGACGACCCACGTCGACGACCTGCTCGCCGCTGCCGGCATCGAGCCCCGGGTGGCGATCACTGTCGAGGGGTTCTTGCCGGTGCCTTTCATGATCGCCGGCTCCGACCTGGTCGGCTTCGTGCCGGAGCGGGTGGCGCTGCGCTATGCCGGGGTGCTCGGGCTGCGGGTCGTCGAGACGCCGATCGCGCCGATCACGCTGGTCGAGGCCGCCTACTGGCATCCCTCGCGCAACGACGATCCCGCCTTGGGGTGGCTCGTCGCGATGCTGTTACGAGCATCCGAGATCGTGGAGTTCGGCGCGCTGCAGCCCGCCTGAGCCGGCCACCAGTTGCTCGCGTAGCCAGGCGTGGGCCGGATCCAGTTCCCTGCTGGCGTGCCACCACATGGTCTCGACGATCTCCGTCGCCGGGAACGGAGCCGGGACGGCGATGGTTCCGGTGGCGGGGCCGAGCCGTGCGGCGAGTCTGCTCGGCACCACGGCGACGAGGTCGGTGCCGGCCACGATCGAGGCCAACGGCAGGAGGCCGGCCGCCTTCACCACGGGCTCGTGCCGCAGGCCCAGCTCGCGCAGCCGCCGAACCGCTGGCGTCGGCGCTGCCTGGCTGCCGGCCACCGCGTGGCGCAGGGAGACGAACGCCTCCCAGGAGAGCTCGCCGTCGACCACCGCCGGGTTGTCGGCGTCGAGCAGGCAGACGTAGACGTCAGCGAACAGCGCCCGGCTCTCGCCCTCGATCGGGGTGTCCGAGGTCGCGACAACGAAGTCGTGGGCCAGCAGATCTCGCTCGCTGTACGCCGACCCCTCGGGCAGCGTCCGGAACTCGAAGCTCATCCCCGGGGCTCGGTCCAGCAGCGGCGTGAGCAACTCGCGCAGCTCGATCGCCGTGTGGTCGGAGCACCGGAAGGTGAACCGCCGGCGGCACGTCGCCGGGTCGAAGGGCCCTTCGGCGTCGAGCGCACGCTCGATCTCGGCCAGCGTCCGCTGCACCTGCGGCAGCAACTCGCGCGCGAGGGGGGTCAGCTCGTAGTCGCGGCCCACCCGCACCAGCAACTCGTCCTGGAACCGGCTGCGCAGCTTGGCCAAGGCCGAACTCATCGACGACTGACCGAGCTGGATGCGCTGTCCGGCCCTGGTCACGCTGGCCTCCTCCAGCAGTGCCCGTAGGGCCACGAGGAGCTTGAGGTCGAAGTCGGCAGGTGTCATCGGGGACTCGGCACGCTAGCACGACCTGCTGTGAGCGGCGGTTCGATCGACGGTTTCGTCCCGGCCTATCTCGTGGGGGACGATCTCGAGACCTCTTCGATCACGGCGACGGTACGGGTCAGGTGAGGTTCGGCGCGGTGGGCGCGGTGGGCGACGGCCAGGCCTACGGTGGTGGCGGGCCGGACGAGTGGTCGGTAGACGACGCCTGCCAGCGCCAGCGCGGTGACGGGCTCGGGGACGACCGCCGCGCCCAGGCCACCGGCGACCAGGGTGATCAGTGTCGAGGTCTCGCCGACCTCGTGGCGGATCCGCGGCTCGACGCCGGCGTCGTGGAGGAGGCGGAGCACGACGTCGTACATCACCGAGCGGCGGCCGGCGGAGTGGACGATCAGGTCGGTGTCGCGCAGGTCGACGGCCCGCACTCGCCTCTTGGCAGCGAGCGGGTGGTCGCCGGACAGCGCGACCACGAGCCGGTCCTGGCGCAGCGCCGTGACGGTGAGCGAGAGGTCGGCGACCGGCGGTCGCAGCAGCGCGACATCGACCGCGCCGGAGCGCAGCGCCTCGATCTGGTCGGGCACCAGCATCTCGCCGTGGAAGGCGAAGTCGACCCCTGGCAGCTCCGTGGCCAGCTGGCGAGAGAGCGCCGGGAGGAGGGAGTACGTCGCGGAGCCGACGCAGCTGATGGCCAGCCGTCCGAGGGCGCCGGCCGCGACCAGCCTGGCCTCCTGTGCCGCCCCGTCCAGCGAGGCCAGGATCTCTTGGGCGCGGGTCAGGTAGGCCGCCCCGGCCTCGGTGAGATCGACCCGGCGGGTGGTGCGGTGGAGGAGGGTGACGCCGAGGTCTGCCTCCAGCTGCCGGATGGCCTGGGACAGCGGCGGCTGCGCCATGTGGAGCCGCTGCGCCGCCCGGCCGAAGTGTCGCTCCTCCGCGACCGCGACGAAGTAGCGCAGGTGACGGACGTCCATATTTGCTTCATCTTAGAACGTGTTTGAGAGCTCGGAGGCGCCGGCTCCGCGCCGAGCTCTCGAACACGCTCTGATCGGCTAGTCGGCCGCCAGTGCGGCGTGCTGCTCGCGCAGCTGCCGCTTGAGGATCTTGCCCGAGGGGTTCTTGGGGAGGGCGTCGGCGATGACGACGTACTTCGGCGCCTTGTAGCCGGCGAGCACCTCGCGGGCGTGCGCCATCACCTGCTCGGCGGTCAGCGAGACACCCGGCTTGGGCACCACGACCGCCGCGACCGCCTCCACCCAGCGCGGGTGCGAGACGCCGAAGACCGCCACCTCCGCGACGCCGTCGAGCCGGAAGATCGCCTCCTCCACCTCGCGGGAGGCGACGTTCTCGCCGCCGGTCTTGATCATGTCCTTCTTGCGGTCGACGACGTAGAGATAGCCCTCCGCAGTGACGTAGCCGAGGTCGCCGGAGTGGAACCAGCCACCCCGGAACGCCTCGGCGGTCTTGTCGGGCTGGTCGTGGTAGCCGAGCGTGGCGTGCGGCGAGCGGTGCACGATCTCGCCGACCGTGCCGGCCGGCACCGGCTCGTCGTTGTCGTCCACGATCCGGGTCTCGACGTTGAGCGCGGCTCGCCCGGCCGAGCCGGCGTAGGGGAGTTGCTCGTCGGGTCGCAGGATGGTGGCGAGCGGCGCCATCTCGGTCTGGCCGTAGAAGTTCCACAGGTCCACACCCGGCAGCCGGCCGCGCAGTTCCTCCAGCACCGCGACCGGCATCGGTGAGGCGCCGTAGTAGCCCTTCTTCAGCGTGTGCAGGTCGGCGGTCTCGAAGTCGGGGGAGCGCAGCAGCCCGATCCACACCGTCGGCGGGGCGAAGTACTTCGTCACGCCGTGCTCGCCGATCGCCCGCAGCACCGCCGCCGGGTCGGGGCCGGGCAGGATGATCGAGGTCGCGCCGAGGTAGACGTCGACGCCGAGGAAGCAGTCCAGCTGCGCACAGTGGTAGAGCGGCAGCGTGTGCAGTTCGACGTCGTCCGCGCTCATGCCGCCGTCGACGATGCAGGAGACGTACTGCCACATCAGCGCCCGGCTCGTCAGCAGCGCGCCCTTGGGGCGCGACTCGGTGCCGGAGGTGAACATCATCCGGACCGGGTCGTCGTCCGCGACGGGGACGTACGGCGCCGGGCCGGTGGTCTCGAACCAGGCCGCCGCGTCCACCCAGCCGGGCGCGACCGCGTCGCCGCGCAGCCTGACCACCAGCCTGTCGGCCACCGTGCCGACCGAGGCGGCCAGCGCCTGCTCGGCGGTGGGCACCAGCGCGTCCTCCACCACGAAGGCGCGGGCCGAGGAGTGGTCGAGGATGAAGGCGATCTCCTCCGCGCCCAGCATGAAGTTGATCGGCACCAGCACCACGCCGACCCGGGCCGCCGCGAAGTCCAGCACCGCGAACTGCCAGCAGTTGTGGCACAGCAGCGCCAGCCGGTCGCCCTTGCGCAGCCCCGCCGCGGCGATGGCGGCGGCGGTGCCGTCGACCACGCTCTCGAGCTCCGCGAAGGTGAGCCGGGTGTCGCCGTCGACGATGGCCAGCTTGTCCGGCAGCCGCCGCGCGGTACGACGCGGCAGGTCGCCGAGCGCGTGCTGGCGGGCTTGCGCGATGAGATCGGGCATATCGACTCTCCGGTCTGGGTGTGCCATGGGTCACACCCATGCTAGGGCGTCGGGCCCGGACGGGCTCGCCGGTCGATGGCTAGGCTGGCCGACGTGAAACTGGGCTACAAGGCGTCGGCAGAGCAGTTCGGTCCCCGGGACCTGGTCGAGTTCGCGGTCCGGGCAGAGGAGGTCGGCCTGGACTCGGTGTGGGTCAGCGACCACTACCAGCCCTGGCGGCACATCGGCGGCCACGCGCCGTACTCCCTCTCCTGGCTGGCCGCGGTCGGCGAGCGCACCGAGCGGGTCACCCTCGGCACCAGCGTGCTGACGCCGACCTACCGCAACAGCCCGGCGATGATGGCGCAGGCCTTCGGCACCCTCGGGCTGCTCTATCCGGGGCGGATCGTGCTCGGGGTCGGCACCGGCGAGGCGCTCAACGAGATGGCGGTGGCCGGCGAGTTCGCCTGGCCCGACTTCAAGGAGCGCTATGCCCGGCTGCGCGAGGCGGTGCGGCTGATCCGGCTGCTCTGGAAGGAGGACCGGGTCACCTTCGAGGGCGACTACTACAAGACCAAGGACGCCACGGTCTACGACCACCCCGAGGGCGGCGTGCCGATCTTCGTCGCCGCCGGCGGGCCCACGGTGGCCAAGTACGCCGGCCGCGCCGGCGATGGCTTCATCTGCACCTCCGGCAAGGGCATGGAGCTCTACACCGAGCAGTTGCTGCCGGCCGTGGCCGAGGGCATGGCGGCGGGCAGCAAGGCGGCCTGGCCGGAGAAGATGATCGAGATCAAGATCTCCTATGCCCACACCCGGGAGGAGGCGCTGGAGAACTGCCGGTTCTGGGCGCCGCTCTCGCTGAGCGCGGAGCAGAAACACAGTCTGCAGGACCCGGCCGAGATGGCCGCCGCCGCCGACGCGCTGCCCATCGAGCAGGTCGCCAAGCGGTGGATCGTGGCCACCACCCCGGAGGAGGTGCTGGCCGAGGTCCGGCCCTACGTCGACGCAGGCTTCGATCACCTCGTCTTCCACGCTCCCGGGAACGACCAGGACGCCTTCCTGACCCAGTTCGCCGCCGAGGTCGTGCCGGCCCTCCGGGAGCTGGCGTGATCGACTACGACTTCAAGGACGGCGCCGCCTGGATCACCCTCGCCGACGGCGATCGAGGCAACACCCTCACCGCCGAGTCGGGGGACGAGCTCCTCGCCGCGGTACGACGCGCGCACGCCGACGCCGCCCGGGTGATCGTGCTGCGGGCGACCGGACGGTTCTTCTCCGCCGGCGGCGACATCGGCGGCTTCGCCGGCGCCGCCGACGTACGCAACTATCTGGAGGACCTCGCCGAGGCGCTGCACCTGATCATCAGCACGCTGATCCGCTCCGAGGCGATCGTGGTCTCGGCCGTCCATGCGACCGCGGCCGGGGCCGGCTTCCCGCTCGCCGCGGCGGCCGACGTCGTGCTGGCCGGGGAGTCGGCGAAGTTCACGCTCGGCTACACCAAGATCGGGCTGAGCCCCGACGGCGGCACCACCCTGCTCGTCCACTCGCTCGGGCTCCACACGGCGCTCCGGCTGGCGCTGCTCAACGACGTCATCACGGCGGACGAGGCGCACCGGCTCGGCGTCGTGGCCCGGGTCGTCCCCGACGAGTCGCTGGCCGAGGTCACCGAGCAGGTCGTCGCCCAGCTGCTGGCCGGCTCGGCGACCGCGCAGGCCGACGCGAAGCGGCTGCTCCGCCAGGTCGCCGACCAAGCCCCGGAGGTCGCGATGCGCCGGGAGTCGCTGGCGATCAGCGCCAACGCCGTCCGAGCCGACGGCCGTGAGGGCGTGGCGGCATTCCTCGGGAAGCGGCCGCCGAGGTTCAACACGTTCTGAGGCGTGAGGGCCACTGCCTCGGCGCTCCGGTGCGGCGACACGCCGACCAGACGGCGTGTCGCGGTCTCGGCGCGCCGGTGAGTGGCCCCGGTCAGGTCTCCGGCCCGAGGTCGAGGCTGATCTCGCGCGCCTCCAACACGGTGGCATTGCGCGAGCGGGCCGCACCGCTGGCGGAGACGGCGGTCAGCACGTAGCGGCCATTGGCCGGCCGCGGCAGCTCATAACGGCCCTCGGCGTCGGTGCGGGCGGTCCTCACCGTCTCCCCGGAGGGCTTGGTCAGCACCACCAGGGCGTCGGCCAGGGGTTGGCCGGCCCGGGTGATGACGCCCGACATCAGTACCTTCTCGGCGAGCACGATGGTGACCGGGTCGCCGCCCTCCTCGAGCCACATCAGCTGCGACGCCGGCCGCCACCCCTCGGCCGTGGTGACCACCAGGTAGTCCGCCGGCCCTGGGATGGCCGCGGTGAAACGGCCGTCGGAGTCGGCCTGGCCCCAGTCGATCGCCTCGCCGTCGGCGGTCAGCACCGACACGACCGCGTTGCGGACCGGTTTGCCGGCGGCGGTCGCGACCCGGCCGTGGATGACCAGGGCGCTGCGCCGCTCGCCGGTGGCGACCGGTGGCGTGGTCTCCTCGATCAGGCCGGACAGCCGCAGCAGCGGGACCCCGATCGTCGCCGCGCACAGCGATGCCGCCGCGGCCAGCCAGAACACCAGCAGCAGCGAGGAGTGACTGGGGAAGGAGTCGCCGCCGATCGCGACCGCGCCGGAGGTGGTCACCGCGGCCATGGTGGCGCTCGAGGTCGAGGTGCCCAGCGAGCGGAGCAGCACGTTGAGCCCGTTGGCGGAGGCGGTCTCGGTGACCGGCACCGACCGGGTGATCAGGGTCGGCATCGCTCCGTAGACCAGCGCGGTGCCGATGCCTACCGCGACCGATCCGGTCACGATCTGCCAGAGCGAGTCACTGAAGAACGCCCGGCCGACGTACGACAGGGCCATGACGAAGGCGCCGGTGGTCAACGTCACCGCGGGCCCGCGGCGCCGGATGAGCCAGGCGGAGACGGGTGCCATCAGACCGAACGCCGCCGCGTTCGGAACCATCCACAGGCCGGTCTGGAGCGCGTCCAGGCCCAGGCCGAAGCCGGTCTCCTTCGGCGCCTGCAGCAGCTGGGTGGTGACCAGCATATTGGCGAACATCGCGAAGCCGACGAGCAGCGAGGCGGCGTTGGCGAGCAGAACGGGGCGACGACTCGCCACCCGCAGGTCCACCAGGGGCCTGGGCGTATGCAGCTCCAAGGGCACCCAGCACCCCAGCAGCACCAGGCCGAGAGCGGCGCAACTCAGCGTGATGGCGGAGGCCCAGCCCCACTGGGCGCCCTTGGAGAGTGCGAGCAGTACGGCGGTGAGCGCGCCGGTCAGCACCAGCGCCCCGCGGATGTCGAAGGTGCCGTGGGTGCGCACCGGGGACTCGGGCAGCACCCGCAGCACCACCGCCAGCATGACGACCCCGACCACGCCGGTCAGCCAGAAGATGGCGTGCCAGTTCAGATGCTCCGAGACGATGCCCGACAGCGGGAGGCCGCAGCCGGCGCCGATCGCCAGCGTCGCGCTCATCAGGGCGACTCCCAGCGGCAGCCGTTCGCGGGGCAGCTCGTCGCGCATGATCGCGATGCCGACCGGGATCAACGCCATCCCGACCCCCTGCAGCGCGCGAGCCGCGATGATCAGGGGCAGCAACTGGCTGACCGCGCCCAGCGCGGACCCGGCCACCGTGATCGTCAGCGCGAGCACCATCATCTTGCGCTTGCCGTACATGTCGGCGAGCCGGGAGACGGTCGGCGTCGCGATCGCACCGGTCAGCAGCGTGGCGGTCACCAGCCAGGTCACATTGTCGCCGGTGGTGTCCAGCAGCTTCGGCAGCGTGGGCAGCAGCGGCAGTAGCAGCGTCTGCTGCAGTGAAACCACGATGCCGCACAGCGCCAGCACGGCGACGACTACCGCTGGGCTGCTCCGGGGAAGGTCCTCAACCGACCGGGGTCTGTCCACCACGTGCGCAGGCTATCCTCGGAACGTCCTACTTGTTCGCCTTAGCGCTCGGCTCGCGATCGAGGCTCCTTCGTCGCCTGATCGCCTCGCCTCGCAGAAGGCGAACAAGTGAGCAGCACTCCGCTGGCGCTCCGCGCCGCTCACTTGTTCGCCTTACGCGCTCGGCTCGCGATCTTCCCGCGCTCGTTCTGGTCGAGCACGACCTTGCGGATGCGGACCATCTCCGGGGTCACCTCGACGCACTCGTCGTCGCGGCAGAACTCCAGGCACTGCTCCAGCGAGAGCCTGCGCGGCGGGATCAGCTTCTCGAAGTTGTCGGCCGTCGAGGAGCGGATGTTGGTCTGCTGCTTCTCGCGGGTGATGTTGACGTCCATGTCGTCGGCCCGGGAGTTCTCCCCGACGATCATGCCCTCGTAGACCTCGGTGGTCGGCTCCACGAAGAGGGTGCCGCGCTCCTGGATCGACGTCATCGCGTACGCCGTCGCGGCGCCCGCCCGGTCGGCGACCAGTGAACCGGTCTGCCGGTGCCGGATCTCGCCGGCCCACGGCATGTAGCCGTCGGAGATCGAGGAGGACATGCCGGTGCCGCGGGTCAGCGTCAGGAACTCGGTGCGGAAGCCGATCAGGCCGCGGGCCGGCACCACGAACTCCATCCGGACCCAGCCGGTGCCGTGGTTGGTCATGTTCTCCATGCGGCCCTTGCGGTTGGCCAGCAGCTCGGTGATGCCGCCGAGGAACTCCTCGGGCGCGTCGATGGTGAGCCGCTCGACGGGCTCGTGCAGCTTGCCGTCGACCTGCTTGGTGACCACCTGCGGCTTGCCGACGGTCAGCTCGTAGCCCTCGCGTCGCATCTGCTCGACCAGGATCGCCAGCGCCAGCTCGCCGCGGCCCTGCACCTCCCAGGCGTCAGGGCGATCGGTGGGCAGCACCCGCAGCGAGACGTTGCCGACCAGCTCGGTGTCGAGCCGGTCCTTGACCATCCGGGCGGTGACCTTGCTGCCCTTGACCTTGCCGACCAGCGGCGAGGTGTTGGTGCCGATGGTCATGGAGATGGCCGGCTCGTCGACGTGGATCAGCGGCAGCGCGACCGGGCTCTCCGGGTCGGCCAGCGTCTCGCCGATCATGATCTCGGGAATGCCCGCCACCGCGACGATGTCGCCGGCGCCGGCCTCCTCGCCGGGCTCGCGGTCGAGGCCCTTGGTGATGAGCAGCTCGGTGATCTTGACGTTCTTGACCTCGCCGTCGCGCCGCATCCAGGCGACCTGCTGGCCCTTGCGCAGCGTGCCGGCGTGGATGCGCAGCAGCGCCAGCCGGCCCAGGAACGGGGAGGCGTCGAGGTTGGTGACGTGCGCCTGCAGCGGTGCGTCCTCGGTGTAGGTCGGCGCCGGGACGGTCTCCAGGATGGTCTGGAACAGCGGCTCCAGGCTGTTGCCGTCGGGCAGCGAGCCGTTGTCGGGCTTGGTCAGCGAGGCGATGCCGGCCTTGCCCGAGGCGTAGACGACCGGGAAGTCGAGGGCGTCCTGGCTGTGGGAGTCGTCGAGCAGGTCCATGAACAGCTCGTAGGTCTCGTCGACCACCTCGTCGATGCGGGCGTCGCCGCGGTCGACCTTGTTGACCACCAGCACGACGGGCAGGTCGGCGTTGAGCGCCTTGCGCAGCACGAACCGGGTCTGCGGCAGCGGGCCCTCGGAGGCGTCGACCAGCAGCACGATGCCGTCGACCATCGACAGCCCGCGCTCGACCTCGCCGCCGAAGTCGGCGTGGCCGGGGGTGTCGATGATGTTGATCGTCATGCCCGCAGGGAAGCTCGGCCCGGTGTAGTGGATCGCGGTGTTCTTCGCGAGGATGGTGATGCCCTTCTCGCGCTCCAGATCGCCGGAGTCCATCACCCGGTCGGCCACCGACTCGACCTGGTGCTCGGTGAACGCGCCGGCCTGCTTCAGCATCGCGTCGACCAGCGTCGTCTTGCCGTGGTCGACGTGCGCGACGATCGCGACATTGCGCAGGTTGGCTGCCTTGGTTTCGGACATGCGTGAGCGACTCGACTTTCTCCAGGGATCCCCCGAATCCTATCGGCGCGGCGCCGTCAGGCTCGCATCCTCGCTCTCGGGCGGACCCGCCCCGTGAGCCGCGACGTCTCAGAACACGGGCTCAGGCCAGCGCGCGGTCAAGAGCGTCCTCGACGTGCACGGTGATGACGTCGAGGATCGGTACGTCGAGATCGGTCGGCCGGATCAGCAGCGACAGCTCGGAGGCGCCGAAGATGACGCCCTCGGCGCCGGCGTCGGTCAGCTCATCGATGATCGTCAGCACCCGCTTGCGCGAGCTCGCCGTGACGGTGCGGAAGACCAGCTCGTCGTAGACGATCGAGTCGAGGGTGTCGAGGTGGATCGGGTCGGGCAGGTTGACGTCGATCCCGGCCTCGGCGATCCGCTCGGCGAAGAAGGTGTCCTCCATGGTGAACTTCGTGCCGATGAAGCCGACGGTGCCGATGCCGGCCTGCTGGAGCCGTTGGGCCATCAGGTCCGCGAGGTGTACGACGGGGATAGACACCGCCGCGGCGACCTGGTCGTAGACCCGGTGGATGGTAGTGCTGGCCAGCAGCAGGAAGTCGGCGCCCGCCCGCTCGGCGCCCCGTGCGGCCTCGACCAGGATCGCCGCGACGGCGTCCCAGTCGTCCGCGTGCTGCAGCGCGGTCACCTCGGCGAGGTCGACCGAGACGAGCACGATCTTGGCACTGGTCAGACCGCCCAGCCGCTGCTGGACGCCCTTGTTGAGGCCCTCGTAGTAGGCCGCGCTGGACTCCCAGCTCAGCCCACCGATCAGTCCGATCGTCTGCACGCTGGCAGTCTGACATCGAGCACCGCGCAGCGGAGAATCCGCGACCGCCCGGTTAGTTTGCGTCCGGTCACCGTGGATCTGCGGTCAGTTTGCGTCTGGTCACCGTGGATCTGCGGTCAGTTTGCGTCTGGTCACCGTGGATCTGCGGTCAGTTTGCGTCTGGTCACCGTGGATTGCGGTGCACCTTGTGCTGGGCGGCCTGTGCTCGTGGCCGGACGACCACCTCGTCCAGGTTGACGTGCGCCGGCCGGGTCACCATGAATGTGATGATGTCGGCGATGTCCTCGGCGACCAGCGGCTCCGCGACTCCGGCGTAGACGGCCGCCGCCCTCTCCTCGTCCCCGTCGAAGCGCACCAGCGCGAACTCGTCGGTCCGCACCATCCCGGGCGCGATCTCCATCACCCGCACCGGCTGGTCCCACAGCTCCAGCCGCAGCGTCTCGGTCACCACCTGGGTGCCGTGCTTGGCGGCGGTGTAGCCGGCACCGCCCTCGTAGGCGATCCGGCCAGCCGTCGAGCCGACGTTGAGGATGGTGCCGGCGCCGGAGGCGATCAGCGCGGGCAGCAGCGCCTTGGTCACCTGCATCAGCCCGATGACGTTGACCTCGTACATCCGGCGCCACTGCTCGGCGTCGGCCTGGGCCACCGGCGCCGAGCCGAACGCGCCGCCGGCGTTGTTGACCAGCACGTCGAGCCTCGGCCCCACCGCCTCGGCCAGCCCGGCGACCGACTCGGCCGAGGTGACGTCGGTGGCGACCGCCGTACCCCCGATCTCCTCGGCCAGCGCCTCGATCCGGTCGGCGCGCCGAGCGGCCAGGAACACGTGGTAGCCGGCGGCGGCCAGCTGGCGGGCGGTGGCGGCCCCGATGCCGCTGGAGGACCCGGTGACGACGGCGGTCTTCATGACCACATTGTCCTCACCCCGGCCGATGGGGGAATGATGGGGTGGTCGGCGGGGTTGTCCGCTGAGGACACAACGCGGACAAGGGGGTGCGGCGTGAGTGAGCTTGCGAGGCATCGGCGGGTGGCGATGATCAGCCTGCACACCTCCCCGCTCGACCAGCCCGGCACCGGTGACGCGGGCGGCATGAACGTCTACGTCCTGGAGCTCTCCCGGCGGCTGGCCGCGCGCGGCATCGAGGTCGACATCTTCACCAGGGCCACCTCCTCGCGGCTGCCGCAGCTGGTCGAGGCCGGCGACGGCGTCACCGTCAGGCACGTCCACGCCGGTCCTTTCGAGGGGCTCACCAAGGCCGAGCTGCCCGGCCAGCTGTGCACCTTCGCGCGCGAGGTGCTGCGTGCCGAGGCGACCCGCCCGGTGGGGTGGTACGACGTCGTCCACAGTCACTACTGGCTCTCCGGCCAGGTCGGCGCGCTGGCGCGGGACAGGTGGGGGGTCCCGCTGATCCACTCCATGCACACGATGGCCAAGGTCAAGAACCTCTCGCTCGCCGAGGACGACACCCCGGAGCCGGCCGCTCGCGTCATCGGTGAGGAGCAGGTGGTCGAGGCCGCCGATGTGCTCGTCGCCAACACCGACCTGGAGGCCAAGCAGCTCGTCGAGCTCTACGACGCCGACCCCGGCCGGGTCGAGGTCATCCACCCGGGCGTCGACCTGAGCCTCTTCACGCCGTACGACGCCACCACGGCGCGCCGCGAGCTCGGACTGCCCCTCGACGCGGCGGTGCTGATGTTCGCCGGCCGGATCCAGCCGCTCAAGGCGCCCGACGTGCTGCTGCGCGCCGTCGCGGTGATGCTGCGGCGCACGCCGGCACTCCGCGACCGGCTGCTGGTGCCGATCGTGGGCGGCCCGTCCGGCACCGGCCTGGACCGGCCCGAGTCGCTGGCCGCGCTGGCCTGCCAGCTCGACATCGCCGACGTCGTCAGCTTCGTGCCGCCGGTCTCGCAGGCCGATCTCGCCCGGTGGTACTCCGCCGCGACGCTGGTCGCGGTGCCCTCCCACAACGAGTCTTTCGGGCTGGTCGCCATCGAGGCCCAGGCCTGCGGGACGCCGGTGGTCGCGGCCGCCGTCGGCGGTCTCACCACCGCCGTCCAGGACGGCGTCTCGGGCCTGCTCGTCGAGGGTCACGATCCCGAGCGCTGGGCCGACGCGCTCACCCGGGTGGTGGCCGACGACGTGCTGCGCCGGCGACTGGGGGCCGGCGCGGTGCGCCACGCCGGCGAGTTCTCCTGGGACGTCACCGCCGCCCGCACCCTGGAGCTCTACGAGCGGGCCGGCTCGATGATGCGGGAGGGCGTCGCGTGAGCACCGAGGTCGTCCGCGAGTGGCTGAGCGCCAACGAGATCGAGTTCACCCAGGCCGCCGCCGAGACCGGTGAGGTGTCGTTCTCCTTCGCGCTGCCCGGGGAGCGCAAGCTGCAGACGCCGGTGCGGGTCGACGTCGGCACCCACGCGCTCGGCGTACACGCCTTCGTCTGCCGGCGGCCCGACGAGAACCACGAGGGCGTCTACCGCTGGCTGCTCGAGCGCAACCTGAAGATGTATGCCGTCGCGTTCGCGCTCGACCACCACGGCGACATCTACCTCGACGCCCGGCTGCCGCTCTCGACCATCACCCCCGACGAGCTCGACCGGCTGCTCGGCTCGGTGCTGACCTATGCCGACGAGTCCTTCAACGTCATCCTCGAGCTCGGCTTCGCCTCCTCCATCCGCAAGGAGTGGGAGTGGCGGCTGCTGCGCGGCGAGCCCACCGCCAATCTCGAGGCGTTCCGCCACCTGGCCCCCGACCCACCGGTCGCAAACTGACGCCCAAATCCCGCTGACCGGTCGCAAACTGACAGCCAGATCGCGGTGAACGGTCGCAAACTGACCAGCACGCCGGTGTCGGCGGTTACAGGTCGAGCTTGTAGCCCAGGCCGCGAACCGTGATGAGGTACTTCGGCTCGGACGGGTCGGGCTCGAGCTTGGCCCGCAACCGCTTCACATGGACGTCGAGGGTCTTGGTGTCGCCGACGTAGTCGCTGCCCCAGACCCGGTCGATGAGCTGGCCGCGAGTCAGCACCCGGCCAGGGTTGCGCAGGAACATCTCCAGCAGCTCGAACTCCTTGAGCGGCAGCCGCTGCTCGTTGCCGTCGACCGTGACGATGTGGCGCTCCACGTCCATCCGCACCGGCCCCGCCTCCAGCGCCGCGGGGGAGAGGTCGGGCTCGCTGCCGCGGCGGAGTACGGCGCGGATGCGGGCGACCAGCTCACGCGGGCTGTAGGGCTTGGTGATGTAGTCGTCGGCGCCCAGCTCGAGGCCGACGACCTTGTCGACCTCGTCGTCCTTGGCACTGACCATGATCACCGGCACCGACGAGGTCGCGCGGATCTGTCGGCAGACCTCGGTGCCGGGGATGCCCGGCAGCATCAGGTCGAGCAGGACGATGTCGGCGCCGAAGCGGTCGAACTCCTTGAGCGCGTCATCGCCGTTCTCGGCGATGGCGACCTCGAAGCCTTCCTTGCGGAGCATGTAGGAGAGCGCCTCGCTGTAGCTCTCCTCGTCCTCGACGACGAGTACCCGGGTCACGGGCGTTCCTCCTTGGTAGTTGCTGACACCAATGGCTCGGGCGTCAGGTGTTGCGGGAGCGTGAGGGTGAAGGTGGAGCCCTGGCCCTCGACGGACCAGACTCGCACCTCGCCGCCGTGGGTGGCGGCCACGTGCTTGACGATGGACAGTCCCAGGCCGGTGCCGCCGGTGGAGCGGTGCCGAGCCGGGTCGACGCGGTAGAACCGCTCGAAGATCCGGTCGAGCTCGGCCGGGGGGATGCCGATGCCCTGGTCGACGACGGCGATCTCCACGGCGCCGGCATCGGCCTTGGCGGTGATCGAGACGCTGGAGCCGACCTCGGAGTAGTTGACCGCGTTGGCGACCAGGTTGGTCACCGCCGTCATCACCTGCTCCTCGTTGCCGAAGACCCGCAGCCCCTTGGTGCCGCCGGTGACGACCCTGATCTGCTTGCGCTGGGCGTCGATCGTCACCACGTCCACGGCGTTGTCGATGACCGCGTCGACGTCGACGGCGACCGGTGCCTCCAGCGGCTCGTCGCCTTGCAGCCGGGACAGCTCGATGATCTGCTGCACCAGCTGGGTGAGCCGGTCGGACTCGGTCAGCATCCGGTCCGCGAACCGCTTCACCGCGACCGGGTCGTCAGCCGCGTCGGCGACCGCGTCGGCGAGCACCCGGATGGCGCCGACCGGGGTCTTCAGTTCGTGGGAGACGTTGGCGACGAAATCGCGTCGTACCGCCTCGATGCGGCGCTCCCGGGTGCGGTCCTCCACCAGCGCCAGCACCAGCCGACTGCCCAGCGGCGCGATCCGCGCCGTCACATGACGCGGCGAGGCGCCGGCCCGGGCGATGACCAGCTCGGTCTCCCGGATCTGGCCGTCGCGGCGGACCTGGTGGACGAGATCCTCCAGCTCGGTCGAGACCAGCGCGGTGCCACGCACCAGCCCCATGGCGTACGCCGGCGCGCTGGCCTTCACCACCGTGTCGGCGTCGTCGACGATGACCGCCGAGCTGCGCAGCACCGACAGCACTGTCGCGACCTCCGGCGGCACGACCGGTGCCTCGGCCGGGGGCAGGTGGTGCTGCTGCCGGTCGCTGACGTGCCAGGCCAGCACCGCCGCCCCGGCGACGACAGCGCCCAGCAGCGCGGCGAGCAACACCTCCACAGACTCAAGCGTAAGGCCCCGATTCACCGGGGATTCGCCATGCGAGCAACGGGGACGTCAACGTTCACCCCTCGTTCACCCAACAGCGCCTGCCGGACAACTACCGTGCGTATGTTCGCCTCATGCGCGAAGCCTTCCACGACCAACTCGAGTCCGTCTTCTCCGACCTGGCCGATATCTGCGCCAGCGTCGAGGTAGCCGTCACGAAGGCAACCGCGGCGCTGCTGACGCCCGATGCCGCCATCGCCGAGCAGGTGATCAGCGCCGACGCGGCGATCGACGGGGCTCGGGAGAGGGTTGAGGAGAACGCCCTCGCGCTGCTCTCGCTGCAGGCGCCGGTCGCCACCGACCTGCGGGTCGTGGTCGCCGCGCTGCGGATGGTCTCCGACCTGGAGCGGATGGGCGACCTGTCCGTCCACGTCGCCAAGATCGCCCGGCTGCGTACGCCGAACAGCGCGGTGCCCGAGCCCGCCCGCCCCACCATCTCGCGGATGGCCGAGGTCGCCGAGGACATGGTCCACCGCGCCGGCGAGATCATCCGGAGCCGGGACGTCGACGCCGCCGGGTTGTTGCGCGCCGACGACGACGAGATGGACAAGCTGCGCCGCTCCAGCTTCACCGAGCTGCTCTCGAAGGACTGGGACCACGGCGTCGAGGCGGCCGTCGACATCGCGCTGCTGGGCCGCTACTACGAGCGGATCGCCGACCACGCCGTCTCGGTCGCGAACCGGGTCGTGTTCGTCGTCACCGGCGAGACCCCGGCCTCCTGACCAGTCGCAAACTGACATCGCTAGGCCGGTGAGCGGTCGCAAACTGACATCGGCTGCGAGTGACGCCTGGTCAGTTTGCGACTGCTCGGCACGTTTCGGGTGTCAGTTTGCGCCCGCTCGGCGCGCTTTGGGTGTCAGTTTGCGCCCGCTCGGCGCGCTTTGGGTGTCAGTTTGCGCCTGCTCGCGGGGTTGAGCCGGCCGGGGGTGTCAGCGGCCCTGGTTGGCGACGGCCTCGGCGGCGGCAGCAGCGGCCTGGGGGTCGAGGTACTCCCCGCCGGGGACCAGCGGCTGGAGCGACTCGTCGAGCCGGTAGACCAGCGGCTGCCCGGTGGGGATGTTGAGCGCGGCGATGTCGTCGTCGGAGATGCCGTCGAGGTGCTTGACCAGCGCCCGCAGGCTGTTGCCGTGAGCGGTGACCAAGACGGTCCTGCCCGACTGCAGGTCGGGGACAATGGCCGACTCCCAGTAGGGGACGAGCCGCTCCACGACATCCTTGAGACACTCCGTGCGCGGCACCTCGCAGCCCTCACTTCCCAGGCTCGCATACCGCACGTCGCCGACCTGTGAGAACTCGTCGTCGTCAGCGAGCGGCGGCGGGGGCACGTCGTAGGAGCGGCGCCAGAGCATGAACTGCTCCTCGCCGAACCTCTGCAGCGTCTCGGCCTTGTTCTTGCCCTGCAGGGCGCCGTAGTGCCGCTCGTTGAGCCGCCAGTCGCGCCGCACCGGGATCCAGTGGCGGTCGGCGACGTCGAGGGCGATGGCGGCGGTGTTGATCGCGCGCCGCAGCAGCGAGGTGTGTACGACGTCGGGCAGCAGGCCATGCTCCTTGAGCATCGCGCCGCCGGCCACCGCCTCCTCGCGGCCCTTCTCGGTGAGCGCGACGTCGACCCAGCCGGTGGAGAGGTTGAGCGCGTTCCACTCGCTCTCGCCGTGGCGCAGCAGCACCAGGGTGTAGCTCATCTCAGTGCTCGTCGCCGCCGACGGTGGGCAGCTCGGGGTAGTCGCAGTCCGGCGCGTCCTCCTCGGCGATGCCGGCGTATTCGTGGCAGGCGAGTACGACGATGGCGTCGACGTCGATCGAGTCGCCGGTGTCGAACGTCAGCGAGACCGGGACGCTGTCGCCGACCTTGAAGCCGCCGGTGACCGGGATCGGCCCCTCGGTGGCCAGGTTGACCATGCCGTGGCTGGGCACCTCGACGGGAGTGAGGTCGTCGACCGTGAGGTCGTCGCCCGAGAGCCCGGTCAGCTCCACGGCCGGGGTGTCGGCGTCGGTGGTGATGGTGGCGATGAACGAGCCGGTGCCGTCCTCGGGTGCGACGATCCGGGCTGCGAGGACGTGGACGTCGCCGAGGATGTGGTAGCCGCCGTTGGCAATCGTGTTGGGACGGTCGGTCGCGTAGTCGAAGCCGCACGAGCTCAGCACCGGCGCCAGCGCGACGGCGGCGGCCGCGACCGCGAGCAAACGGCGAGAAGTCGTCATCACGGCCGACAGCCTAGCGGTGCCTCGCCGGTGCTAGGCAGTCAGGCCGACCTGATGGGCGGTGACCGCCAGCGCCACGGTCACGACGGCGAGGTAGAGAAGCGTCAGCAGCAGCAGCCGGGTGGCGCCGACCACGCTGGCGGCGCGCAGGGGGAGGTAGGTCCAGCCGTCCTCGTTGTCGGCCACCAGGCCCCACAGCGCGGTCAGGAAGTGCACGCCGATGCCCAGCAGGGCGGCGAGCGCGACCACGGCCGGCTGGGGCGGGCTGCCCTCGGCCTGGCCGCCCCAGCCGCCGTAGGAGAGGAACGCGGGATAGAGCCCGAAGCTGATCGCCCAGGGCAGCCAGGACAGCAGGCCCCGCCGTACCAGTCCGGAGTCGAGGTTGCCGAGCGCCGCCACCAGCACCGAGACCAGGTAGCAGGCCCCCGCCAGCAGCCCGTTGTTGACCGTCAGCGGGATCAGCAGCAGCACCGCGCAGCAGATCGCGAACCAGAGCGTGCCGGTGTCGAGCCGGCCGGCGGCGACGGGCTTGTCGCGACCGTGAGCGCGGTCGCGGGCGACGTCGACCGCGTCGTTGAACCAGCCCAGCAGCACCTGGCCCACCAGGACGGTCACCCCCACCAGCAGCACCTCTCGCTGGGGCCTACCGGCGAGCGTGGCGGCCCCCGCAAGCGCGAGCGCGGTGAGCACCGCCTGGCGGGGATGGGCGGCGCGGACGAGCAGCACCGGGAGGGTATCGACGACGCGCCGCCACAGCCGGGCCAGCGGCCGCCGGGCCGGGTCGGCAGCCTCGGCCTCGGTCGGCTCGGTCTGCTGTTCGGTCACTCGTCGAGTATCCGTCAGACCCGACCCGGCCGTCACACGCACCGAGGATTCGGTGCCCCGGTGGGCGTGTCGTCGTACCCCGAGAAACCGGGCGCCACCACACCGACCCCATGTCTGTCAACCCTTCCCGACCGGCCGATTGCGGCTCTGACCTGCATAAACGCGGATTCCACTGTCCGGGGACCGTGCTAGACTTGGCTGTCTAGGAAGGGGTACCTGACATATGACTTTCACCGTCGGCGAGACCGTTGTTTACCCGAATCACGGGGCCGCCATCATCGAAGACATCGAGATGCGGACCATCAAGGGGGAGGAGCGGCAATACCTCGTCCTTCGGATCATCGCCCAGCAGGATCTCGTGGTGAGGGTGCCTGCCGGCAACCTCGACCTGGTCGGTGTTCGCGATGTCGTCGACCGTGACGGCCTCGACCGCGTCTTCGAGATCCTCCGTGCGGCGCACGTCGAGGAGCCGACCAACTGGTCGCGCCGCTACAAGGCCAACCTGGAGAAGCTGCACAGCGGCGACGTCAACAAGGTGGCCGAGGTGGTGCGCGACCTGTGGCGCCGCGAGCGCGACCGAGGGCTGTCCGCAGGCGAGAAGCGGATGCTCGCCAAGGCCCGCCAGATCCTCGTCTCCGAGCTCGCGCTGTGCGAGCGCACCAACGAGGACAAGGCAGAGGCTCTGCTGGACGAGGTCCTGGCCTCCTGAGGCTGATCGCGTGAGGCCCCCGGCGACCCAGCCGGGGGCCTTCGCTATTTTGGCCCGGCGATGCTCCCCGATCCGTACGACGTCCAGCTGGCCGCGCCGGTGCACGGCACCGTCGTCGAGGCCGAGCGCGGCTCGCTGCCGTTCACGCTGATCCACGGCGAGGCGCTGGTCGCCTGTGCCGCCTGGGCGCTGGGGGAGGCGGGGGTGCGGGCCGTCGACGTCGGCCGGCCGTGGCGCTGGGTCGTCGAGGAGGGCGGCCCGCTGGTGCTGCACGATGCGCTGTGCCCGATGACGCCGGCGACCTTCGTGCGCGCCTGCATCGACCGGACAGTGGCCGACGACGTTGTGGTGGTCGCGGTCAGGCCGGTGACCGACACGGTCAAGCAGGTCGCCGCGGGGCTGGTGGGGGAGACCGTCGACCGCGACGGTCTCTACGTCGTCACCTCGCCGATCGTGCTGCCCGAGGCGGTGGTGGCCGCCCTGTCCGGCCTCCCGTCGCATGACTTCGCGGTCCTCGCGGCGGCGCTGCGCGAGCGGTTCCCGGTGGTCACCCTCGAGGCGCCCGCCGAGGGCCGCCGGGTCTCCAGCCCCGACGACGTACGTCTCCTCGAGGCACTTACGACGCCGTGAGGGAAACGCTGATCAATCCCGCCTGCTGCGCGCCGCGATGCGGCACGCTGGCCGCGCCGCGGACGCTCGACAGGCGCCCAGCCTGCCTTCGCGTCCACGGCTTGCCAGCGCACTCGCCTCGCGACGGCGCCATTGATCAGCGTTTCCCTAGCAGCGTCTCCAGGATGGTCAGGTCCTCGGGATAGGTGATCTTGAGATTGAGGAGACTGCTCGGGACGGCGGCGATCCGCACGTCGCTGTAGACGCTCAGGCAGGCGGCGGTGTCGGTGCCCTCGAAGCCGTCGGCCGCCGCTCGGGCATAGGCGTCGAGCAGGTCGCCGGCCCGGAACGCCTGCGGGGTCTGCACCCCGGCCACGCCGCTGTGCGCGGCGAGGGTAGCTCGGTCGACCACGTCGCTCATCGGGACGACGGGGATGGCGCCGCCGACCTCGCGCGCGGTCCGGATGGTCTCGGTGAACAGCGCCGCCGGCGCCAGCGGCCGGGCGCCGTCGTGGATGGCGACGACGTCGATCTCGCCGGACTCCACCTCCTCGCGCAGCGCCCGCAGCGCCGCCCACTCCGAGGCGTGCCGGGTCTTGCCGCCGGTCACGACGTGCACCTCGCCGGCACCGAGCACCGGGACCACGGCCTCGGAGACCGCCGCCTCCTCGCCGGCACGGACCGCGAGCACGATCCGTCGGACGTCCTCGACCGCCATCGCCGTCCGCAGGGTGAGCCCGAGTACGGTCGTGTCGGCGACCGGCAGCAGCACCTTGTTGACCCCCGCGCCGACCCGGGAGCCGGACCCGGCAGCGAGAACGACGAGAGCGCTGGGCACGGCGTACACCTTAGAGCGCGTTTGAGAACTCGGCGTCGAGCTCGGCGTTGTCCAGCGTGCGTCATGGCAAGGCGGAGGAGGGAGCCATGCCGGAGGCATGGCGACCGAC
>NZ_JASGDQ010000117.1:0-15280 GCF_047607185.1 Nocardioides sp.
TGCACTTCTGCCGACTCGGCACCCCGGGGACCTGCACTTCTGCCGACTCGGCACCCCGGGGACCTGCACTTCTGCCGACTCGGCACCCCGGGGACCTGCACTTCTGCCGACTCGGCGGGGTGGGCGGCTGCTACTTGATGCGCTTCTTGACCTTGATGTGGTTGTTGGCGCCGGAGACCTTCACCGTGGTCTTGCCCTTCTTGACCTTGACGGTGTTGTTGGCGCCCTTGACGGACACCTTCTTGGCCTTCTGCAGCGTGGCGCCGTTGTTGGCGCCCTTGATGGTCAGCTGCCTCAGCACGCCGATGCGCAGATCGTTGTTGCTGCCCTGAATCGTCACGGTCGTCGCGCTGGGCGCGACCAGGCTGGCGTTGGAGGCGACGATCTTGGCGGTGCCGAGCGCCCCGGTGGTGGTGACCTCGCTGTTGCCGCCGCCGATCGTCAGGGTGCTCACGCCACCGGTCACGTTCGCGGTCGCATTGGCGCCGGCCACGCTCAGGGAGTCGACCGAGCCGGTGACGACGAGGTCGGCGTTGCCCTGGCTCACCTCGGCGCTCTGCAGCGACGAGGCCACGGTCACGGTGGTGTTGGCGCTCAGCACCCGGACCACGGCCGCGCTCGGCACGGTCACGGTCGCGTTGGCCGCTGTCACCGTGACGGTCCCGCACGAGCCGCTGAGGAGATAGTCCTCGTTCGCGTCGGCAAGCTGCACGTCGCCGCCGGTGCCGCAGTCGACGGTCACCGCCGCGTAGGTCGGGGCGGCGAGGGCCAGCGCTTCGAAGCCCAGGCCCGCGGCGGTGACGAGCGCGGTCAGGCCCGAGATGGCGCGAGAGCCGAAGAGGGATGGGTTCATGGACGACCTCCTTGTCGTGGCAGGGCTCGGAGAATCGCCGACCCGGACCGAGCTCCTGGCATCGTGCTGTCCTGGGCAGTCAACACCACGCCGGCCAGGGGCGCCATCCCGGTGCCGGATCGTGGCCGCGCCGCTCAGCCCGATCCCGGCGACGGCGATGCCTGCGGTACGACGAGCGTCACGCGCGCCGCCGCATGACGGGGCGAGGCCGCGAGGAGCAGGTCGTAGGAGACGACCTGCTCCTCGGCGACGACCGAGAACGAGGCCTGGCCGGTCTGGTCCAGGATCGCCTCGACGCTCGTTCCGGCGGGCCGTGCCCTCAGCGTGACGGTCTCGCCGGAGTGAGCGCTGCTCGTGGTGACGGTGACGCGGCCGTCGGCATAGGCCGCGGCGAGCGGGGGTACGACGACCACGCGGATGGCAACGCTGCGCGCCCCCTTGGTCCGGAGCCGGAGCCGGCTGGTGTCAGCCAGGCCCGGGCTCAGCAGCGTGACCGCTCCGGCGGCATCGGTGCGCCCGCGGGTCAGCACCTGCCGGCCGGGCTGGGCCGCCGACTTGCCGAGCAGCCTCACCGGTCGGCCGGACATCGGCTTGCCGGCCGCATCGGTGACGACGCCGGTCACCAGCACCGAGCCGCCCTCGTCGACGCGGCGCGATGTCAGATCGATGGTCACCGCAGCGGCGCGTGGCGGGAGACTCGGCCCCGTCGAGCCGGTGGGCGAGGCCGTTGGACTGCCCGACGAGGACGGTGTGGTGGTGGAGGTGGGGGACACGGACGAGGTGGCGGACGAGGACGGCGAGGCCGACCTTGTCGAGGACGGGGTGAGCGACGCAGAGGGGGACGCGGCAGAGGACTCGGATGTCGGCTCGGGCTCCGACGGACTCGGCAGCGGCACGGCGGCGGAGTTCACCGACGTCTTCGTGGCGGTCTCCGAGGGCCGTGTGGGGGAGGGCGACCGGGTGGACTTGCCGGTCGGGCGCGCCGAGGTGGGAGCGCCGGCGGGCGTGCTCGGCCCGGTCTCCGACTCGGTGTCCTTGCTGGGCGCCGCGACGAGCGGTGCGGGCTGCGGTGCCGGCACGCCGACCTTGGCAAGCGTCGTGTGCGCGATCCGCTGGACGGGGTCGGGCAGCCGGTTGGTGTAGGCCGCGGCCGCCACGCCGCCGCTGAGCGCGAGGATGGCCACCGCCGCGGTGCCACTGGTGCCCAGGCGTCGTACGACGCCGCGATGGCGCAGGGAGGCGGCTCGGAACGCTGCCACGGCCCGCTCCTCGCCGGCCAGCTCCGCGTCGGTGCCGGGCGCGCGGAGGGCGCGGACCAGCGCCGAGTCCTTCCAGTCGTCCTGCTCGCTGGTCATCGCTCCTCCTCCCAGCTTTGTGCCAGCGCCTTCAAGGCGCGATATACGCCGACTCTCACCGTGCCCGGCCGCTTGCCCACCAGCCGTGCCACGGTCGCGACGTCCAGGCCGCCGACCACTCGCAGCATGACCAGCTCCGCCTGTCCTGGCGGCAGCTGGGCGACCAGGGCCAGCGCGGCCTGGGTCGAGAGGTTCGTCAGGGTCTGGGTCTCTGCGCTCGGCACGACCGCGTTGACGTGCACCTCCGCCATCGGGGTCACCGGCCGGGCGCTGCGGGCCCTGCCGGCGTCGATGGCGCGGTGCCGGGCCACGGTGAACAGCCAGGCGCGGAAGTCGGCGGCGTCGCCCCGGAAACGCGGCAGGTCCCGGACCACCTGGAGCCAGGTCTCGCTCGCGAGGTCCTCCGGGGCCTCCTCACCGCGGACGGTCAGGTAGCGCAGCAGCGGTGGTTGCAATGCCCGCCACAGTTGCCGGAAGCCGTGCTCCTCGCCATCGCGAGCGAGCGCCAGAGCCGAGTCGAGCCCCGAGTCGGGGCCAAGATCCAGTTCGGAGTCCGGTCCCGAGTCCGGGCCTGAGTCCATCGCCGGGTCGGCCCGGGGAGAGAGCTCCTCGGGCCGACCGGCGTCGGTGCGGTTCTTCAGTAGGGCGTCCTTCAAAGCGGACGTCTCGCCGTTACTGCTTGAACGACTCCACGCTGATGGCCTTGTCCTTGCCGAGGCCACCGAGGCCGACGTCGTACCCGGGACCAGCGATCAGGACGTCGTTGCCCTGACCGCCGAACAGCCGGTCGTTGCCGGGGCCGCCGCGCATGGTGTCGTTGCCGCGGCGGCCATAGAGCTCGTCGTCGCCCTTGCCTGCGTAGAACTGGTCGTTGCCGGCGCCGCCGAACAGCCTGTCGTTGCCGGGACCGGACTTCACGGTGTCGTCGCCGGCACCGGCGCGGATGACGTCATTGCCACCTGTGCCCTTGAGGATGTCGTTGCCGGTGCCGCCGAACACCCTGTCGACCCCGGCACCGCCACAGATCACGTCGTCGCCGCCGCCGCCGTAGACGACGTCGTCGCCGTCGCCGGCCACGATCACGTCGTTGCCCAGGGTGCCGCGCAGCTCGTCGTCCCCGTCGGTCCCGACGATGGTCGCCAGCCGGCCGGCACACTCCGGCAGGTCGAACAGGTAGGCCGAGCCGGAGTCGGTCACACCATGGTCGTGAGCCGGCGCGCCGGCCACCACGAGGCCGTTGGAGGTGGCGACGGCCGAGCCGAAGGCGTCACCGGACTTCGCGTCGCTCGCGCCGAGCGCGACCTGGGTGTAGCCGCCGAGGCCGTTCGGGTTGTAGACGTAGGCCCGCTCGACGCCGGGGGCGCCGACCACGATCCGCTCCCCGGAGATGCCGACCGAGGCGCCGAACTGCGCGTCAGAGTCGGTGGTCGACAGGCGTGACTCGAGCCAGCCGCCGACGCCGTTGGGGGTGTAGACGAACACCAGGCCGGCGGCGGGGGCGCCGACCACGATCCGGTCGCCGTCGGTAGCCACCGAGGTGCCGAAGCCGCTGCTGGCGACCGGCGAGGCGATCTTGGTCTCGACGTATCCACCGACGCCGTTCGGTGTGTAGACGTAGACCGCCTCGGCGCCTGGAGCGCCGACCACGATCCGGGCGGTGCTGGCGGCCACGGTGTCGCCGAACCGGCTGCCCGTCGGGGCGTCGGAGGGGGCCAGCTCGGTGGTGACCCAGCCGCCGGTGCTCACCGGAGAGTAGACGTAGGCCTTGCCGGCACCCGGGGCTCCGGCGACGATCTGCGAGCCGCTGAATGCGACGGCGTCGCCGAAGCTGTCGTCAGCTGCGCCTTGCAGCGCCGCGGACTCGTCCAGCGCCGGGCCGTCGATCTTGACCTGGTCGTACGCGGTGCCGTTCGCCGTGTAGAGGTAGACGGCGCGGGCGCCCGGGGCACCGACGACCACCTGGCTGTTGGCGGCGGCCAGCGAGGTGCCGAACAGGTTGCCGGCGGTGCCGTCGCTGGCGCCCAGCGCAGTCGGCGTCGTGCCGTTCGCCGGGTAGACGTAGGCAGCGCCCGCCTGGGACGTGCCGCCGGGGGCGCCCACCACGGTGCTGTCGCCGTCGCGCGCCACCGCGGTGCCGAAGGCGGCGGCCGCGGTGCGGCTGGGTGCGCCGAGCTCGCTCTGCGCGACATCGGCGGCCTCGGAAACCGCCGAGCTGGCTCCCGCGGTGAGAAGCCCCAGTGGAGCGGTGAGGGTGATCGCAGCCAGGCCGGCGAGAAGTCGCCGGCGGGCCCGCTGTTCCTGATGCATCGGTGTACTCCCGTAGTTCGTCACTTAGCTGGTCAGGCCGTCTTCGACCGTAGCATGGTTGTTGCCTACTTCTGGGACAGCGGAACCGGGCCGCGCAGAGTTACAGCAGTAGGCTTCGGACATGAGTGTGCGGCGGGTGATGGGGACCGAGGTCGAGTACGGCATCTCGGTGCAGGGCCAACCCCTGGCCAACCCGATGGTCGCCTCCTCTCAGGTCGTCAACGCCTACGCCAGCGCCACCCTCAAGGCTCGTCGCGCCCGCTGGGACTTCGAGGAGGAGTCGCCGCTGCGCGACGCCCGTGGCTTCGATATGTCACGGACGGTGGCCGACCCGAGCCAGCTCACCGACGAGGACCTCGGACTGGCCAACGTCATCCTCACCAACGGCGCCCGGCTCTACGTCGACCACGCCCACCCGGAGTTCTCCACCCCGGAGGTGACGACGCCGCTGGACGCGGTCCGGTTCGACAAGGCGGGGGAGCGGATCATGCTCGACGCCACCCGGCTGGCGTTGCAGTTGGCGACCGCCCCGGCCATCACGCTCTACAAGAACAACACCGACAACAAGGGCGCCTCCTACGGCGCCCACGAGAACTACCTGATGCGGCGCTCGACCCCCTTCGCCGACATCGTCAAGCATCTGACGCCATTCTTCGTCAGCCGCCAGGTGGTCGCCGGCGCCGGCCGCGTCGGGATCGGCCAGGACGGCCGCCAGCACGGTTTCCAGCTCAGCCAGCGCGCCGACTTCTTCGAGGTCGAGGTCGGCCTGGAGACCACCCTGAAGCGGCCGATCATCAACACCCGCGACGAGCCGCACGCCGACCCGGAGAAGTACCGCCGGCTGCACGTCATCATCGGCGACGCCAACCTGGCCGAGGTCTCGACGTACCTCAAGATCGGCACGACCGCGCTGGTGCTGGCGATGATCGAGGACCGTTTCATCACCCGCGACCTCTCCGTCGAGTCGCCCGTGGCGGCGCTGCGGGCGGTCTCGCACGACCCGACGCTGCGGCATACCGTGACGCTCCGCGACGGACGGACCCTGACGGCCGTGCAGCTGCAGCTGGAGTTCCTGGACCTCGCCAAGAAGTACGTCGAGGACCGGTACGGCGGCGACGCCGACCCGCAGACCGTCGACGTGCTGGCCCGCTGGGAGTCGGTGCTCGACCGGCTCGAGCGCGACCCGATGACGTGCGCGGCCGAGCTCGACTGGGTCGCCAAGCTCAAGCTGCTGGAGTCCTACCGGGACCGCGACGGGCTGGAGTGGAGCGACGCCAAGCTCCACCTCATCGACCTGCAGTATGCCGACATCCGGCCGGAGAAGGGGCTCTACCGCAAGCTCCTCGACGCCGGCCGGATCGAGCGGCTGCTGACCGACGAGGCGATCGAGCAGGCCAAGCACGAGCCGCCCACCGACACCCGCGCCTACTTCCGCGGCCGGTGCCTGGAGAAGTACTCCGCCCATGTCGCGGCTGCCTCCTGGGACTCGGTCATCTTCGACCTGCCCGGCCGGGAGTCCCTCCAGCGGGTGCCGACCGTCGATCCGCTGCGCGGCAGCAAGGCGCACGTGGGCGCCCTGCTCGACGCCTCGGCGACGGCCGAGGAGCTCTTTGCCGCGCTGACCCGGCAGTAACCGCCCCAATCGGTGGGACAACTGCGGCAAACCACTCGCCTGGGTGGGTAGTGTCTGAGGCATGGCCCAGGAGCAGAAGCAGCCGCGCAAGTCGGACGCCGAAACCGACGAGGTCGAGGTCGCGCCGGAGACGGACCTCGCCGAGCGCAAGGAGTCGCTCGACGCCGACGTCGACGACATCCTCGACGAGATCGACGACGTCCTCGAGACCAACGCCGAGGACTTCGTCAAGTCGTTCATCCAGAAGGGCGGCCAGTGACCGACCGCAGCGAGGGCACCATCCAGGGCAGCCCCTTCCGTGCCTCATCCGCGAGCGCGGCGAAGCGAGCACGCGGATGAGCGAGTCACGTCTTCCGGCGGCCTTCATGGCGCCGGGCAGCTCCTCCTTCGCCGACTTCCTCGCCGCCCAGGCGCCCGACCTGCTGCCCGGCCGGCGCGACCTGCCGGCCACCGGGTCCGTGGCAGACCTCGCCCCGCACGGCACCACCATCGTGGCGGTGACCTTCCCCGGCGGCGTCGTGATGGCCGGCGACCGCCGCGCCACCATGGGCAACGTCATCGCCCAGCGCGACATCCAGAAGGTCTTCCCGGCCGACGAATACTCCTGCGTCGGCATCGCCGGCTCCGCCGGCCTCGCGGTGGAGCTGGTCCGGCTCTTCCAGGTCGAGCTGGAGCACTACGAGAAGATCGAGGGCTCCACGCTCTCCCTCGACGGCAAGGCCAACCGGCTGGCCGCGCTGATCCGCGGCAACCTCGGCATGGCGATGCAGGGTCTCGCCGTGGTGCCGCTCTTCGCCGGCTTCGACCTCGACGCCGGCCTGGGCCGGATCTTCTCCTACGACGTCACCGGCGGCCGCTACGAGGAGACCTCGTTCCACTCGGTCGGGTCCGGCTCGCTGTTCGCCCGCGGGGCCCTGAAGAAGCTCTACCGCGACGACTTCGACGAGCTCGGCGCGGTCGAGGCGGTCGTCCAAGCGCTCTACGACGCCGCCGACGACGACTCGGCGACGGGGGGACCCGACATGACCCGGCGGATCTTCCCGGTGGTCCAGGTCATCACCGCCGAGGGCGGCCGGCGACTCGACGACGCCACCGTCGCGGCGGTCGCCGACCGGGTCGTCTCGGCTCGGATGGTCCGTCCCGACGGCCCGGCCGCGTCGCTGGGGGGTGAGCGCTGATGGCGACCCCGTTCTATGTCAGCCCCGAGCAGCTGATGAAGGACCGGGCGGACTTCGCCCGGAAGGGGATCTCGCGCGGCCGCAGCGTGGTGGCGGTGCAGTACGCCGACGGCATCCTGTTCGCCACCGAGAACCCCTCTGCCGCGCTGCACAAGGTCTCGGAGATTTACGACCGGATCGCGTTCGCGGCGGTCGGCCGCTACAACGAGTTCGAGAACCTCCGCATTGCCGGGGTGCGGCTCGCCGACATGCGTGGCTACTCCTACGACCGTCGTGACGTCACCGGCCGGGGTCTGGCCAACGCCTACGCGCAGACGCTGGGCACGATCTTCTCCAGCGGCGGGGAGAAGCCCTACGAGGTGGAGATCTTCGTCGGCGAGATCGGCGACACCGCCGCGGCCGACCAGCTCTACCGGCTCACCTACGACGGCCAGGTGGCCGACGAGCACGGCTACGCCGTGATGGGGGGCGCCGCCGACGTGGTCGGCGGCTACCTGGCCGAGCGGTTCGCCGAGGGGCTCTCGCTGGGCGAGGCGCTGTCGCTGGCCGTCGCCGCGCTGGGTCATTCGGAGGGCGCCAACACCGAGTCCGAGGACCGGGTGATCCCGGCCAAGGACCTCGAGGTGGCGGTGCTGGACCGCACCCGGAGCCAGCCGCGCAAGTTCGTGCGGCTCCGCCCCGCCCGCCTCCAGGAGCTGCTCGGCAGCCGGGAGCCCGCCCCTGAGCCCGCGGACCCGACGCCCGCGGAACCCACACCCACCGCCGACGAGCCCCCGATCGCACCGCCGCAGTAGGCAGTATCCTGCGGCCATGTCTCGACCGGTCGCGCGCTTGCTCCTGCTCGTGCTGGCCGCCTTCGTGGCGACCGCGGCTGCTGCCGCCGCCCGGCCAGCGGGTCGCGTCCTCGACGACAACGGCAGCAAGGTCGGCTACACGGTCGTCGGCGGCGGCCGGATCCTGGTCTCGGCCAGGGCCACCCGGTGCCTGGGCTTCGCCAAGCTGCGGATCAGGGTCGACGGCCGGCTCGACCGGACCGTCCGGATGAAGGCGACCGGCAAGCGGGTCTATCGCAGCGCGCGCAGCTACGCCGACGGCACCCACCAGGTCAAGCTCGTCCTGCGCGCCGACCGGTCGGTGAAGCAGGGCCGGGCCCGCAAGTGCGACCGCACCATCACCATCCTCGGCGTCACGACCTCGGGAGGCTCGGGGCAGCCGACCACGGACCCGGGCACGGACCCGGCCACCACGCACTCAGCCGCGGGGGATACCGCCTTCACGCTTGCGGTGCTGGGCGACACCCAGAGCGAGGTGCTCTCGCCGACCAAGACCACCTTCGCCACCCGCACCAGCTGGCTCGCCGCGCACCGCCAAGAGCTGGACCTGCGCTTCGTGGCGCATACCGGCGACCTGGTCAACTGGGGCTGGCTGGTGCCCGCGCAGTTCGACATGGCTACCGCGGCGATGGCCACGCTGACGACGGCCGGCCTTCCCTGGCAGGTGGCGGTCGGCAATCACGACACCGCCGCCGTCGGCTGGGACGGCCAGGAAGGCAGCCGCGGGTACGGCGGCTCGGCGTACCAGGGCAATCCGGAGTGCGCCGAGCGATTCGGGGACGACTGCAAGACCTGGCTGCTGGTGCGCAATACCGACGCCTTCAACTCCCGGATCAGCGCGAGCGACGAGGGCGCCGTCGCCGAGACGTTCGAGGGCAAGCTGGAAAACTCCTACTCCACCTTCGAGGCGGCGGGGCACACCTGGCTGGTGCTCAACGTCGAGCTGTGGCCGCGTCAGGAGGCGCTCACCTGGGCGGCCGGAGTCCTCGCCGCCCATCCCGACGACAATGTCATCATCCTGACCCACTCCTACCTGACCGCCGACGGCTCGCTGGCCGGCAATGGCGGCTACGGCGCGCTGCCGGCGACCGAGATCTACAACCAGCTCGTCGCCAGGTACGCCAACGTCAAGCTGGTCTTCTCCGGCCACGAGGGCGTCACCGCGGAGCGGATCGACACCCCGGGGGGCCGCAAGGTCGCAGCCTTCCTCGGCAACGAGACCGGTGGAGTCGGCGTCACCCGGCTGGTCGACATCGACGCCGCGAACGGGGTGGTGTCGACGCGGTGGTGGGCGGGTACGGCGGACCTCGACTCCTCGCCGACCGGCACCTCCACCGACGCCGGCTTCGACTTCGACTGAGCCGGCACGCACACAGACACCTCGCCGCGACCGGTCAGGGTCTAGGGTTTGGACATGGACCGGCGGATCTTCGGCATCGAGAACGAGTACGGCGTCACGTGCACGTTTCGCGGCCAGCGTCGGCTCAGCCCGGACGAGGTGGCGCGCTATCTCTTCCGCAAGGTGGTCTCCTGGGGCCGCTCCAGCAACGTCTTCCTGCGCAACGGCGCCCGGCTCTACCTCGACGTCGGCTCCCACCCGGAGTACGCCACCCCCGAGTGCGACGACATCACCGAGGTGGTCACCCACGACAAGGCGGGGGAGCGGGTGCTGGAGGGGCTGCTCCTCGACGCCGAGCAGCGGCTCCACGACGAGGGTATCGCCGGCGAGATCTACCTGTTCAAGAACAACACCGACTCCGCCGGCAACTCCTACGGCTGCCACGAGAACTACCTGGTCAGCCGGGCCGGTGAGTTCAGCCGGCTGGCCGACGTGCTGATCCCGTTCCTGGTGACCCGGCAGCTCATCGTCGGCGCCGGCAAGATCACCCAGACCCCGCGCGGGGCGTCGTACTCCGTCTCCCAGCGCGCGGAGCACATCTGGGAGGGCGTCTCGTCGGCTACCACGCGGTCCCGGCCGATCATCAACACCCGCGACGAGCCTCATGCGGACGCCGAGAAGTACCGTCGACTCCACGTCATCGTCGGCGACTCCAACATGTCCGAGACCACCACGATGCTCAAGATCGCCTCTTGCGACCTGGTGCTGCGGATGATCGAGGAGGGCGTGGTGATGCGCGACCTCAGCATGGAGAACCCCATCCGGGCCATCCGTGAGATCGCCCACGACACCACCGGCCGCCGCAAGGTCCGGCTGGCCAACGGCCGGGAGGCCAGCGCCCTCGACATCCAGATGGAATACCTCTCCAAGGCCCGTGACTTCGTCGACCGGCGGCAGCTCTCGACGCCGGTCATCGAGCGGGCACTGGACCTGTGGGAGCGGGGCCTGAAGGCGGTCGAGTCCGACGACCTCTCACTGGTGGAGCGCGAGATCGACTGGGTCATCAAGTGGAAGCTCATCGATCGCTACCGCGCCAAGCACGGCCTGCCGCTCTCGCACCCCCGGGTGGCGCAGCTGGACCTCGCCTACCACGACATCCACCGCGGCCGCGGGCTCTACTACCTGCTGGAGAAGCGCGGCGCGGTCGCCCGGGTGTCCTCCGACCTGCGCATCTTCGAGGCCAAGTCGGTGCCGCCGCAGACCACCCGGGCGCGGCTGCGCGGGGAGTTCATCAAGCGAGCCCAGGAGCGCCGCCGCGACTTCACCGTCGACTGGGTCCACCTCAAGCTCAACGACCAGGCCCAGCGCACGGTGCTGTGCAAGGACCCCTTCCGGGCCCACGACGAGCGGGTGCAGCGGCTCATCGACGGGATGTGACGACCGGCCGGTGCCGATCAGCCGACTTTCAGGTTGGGCCGCTAGGGTGTGCCGCGTGTTTCGACCGACCTCGCGCAGCAAGCGTCATCTCCTCGGGCTCCTTGTGGCATCGCTCGCCCTGATCCCCGCTCTCGCCGGCTGCGGCGAGGAGAAGTCGACGGGGCTCGGCGACAAGACGTTGCCGAGTTGGCAGGCCGCCACCGTCGAGGGCGACCCCGGTGCCGCTCCGACGGTGACGTGGAACGCCCAGATGTCCGAGGTGGAGAAGACCGAGACCAAGACGCTGGTCGAGGGGAGCGGCGCGACGGTCGAGAAGGGCGGCAAGGCCTGGGGCTACGTCTGGATCGGCAACGGCTACACCCAGACGCAGTCCTACAGCGACTACGACAGCGGTTCCGCCGAGGAGCTCACCGCCGACGCCTCGAGCCTGAGCCCGGTCTTCGAGGAGCTGCTCACCGGCGCCAAGATCGGCTCCCGCGTCGCGGCCGTGACCACCGGCAACGACGTCTTCGGCGCCGGCGGCAACCCCACCCTCGGGGTGGCCGACACCGACCCGCTGCTGGTCATCGTCGACCTGGTCGCCGAGGGCGTCGACACGCCGACCGACGTCGACGCCTCCCAGCTTCCCGCGGTCATCGAGAAGAAGGGGCTGGTCACCGGTCTGGACTTCACCGGTCTGACCGAGCCCGAGCAGTACGGCCCGTTCCTGCGCGCGACGCTGAAGGAGGGCGACGGTGTCGAGGTGACCTCGGACATGACGGTCACGGTCAACTATCTCGGCGCGGTCTTCGGCAAGAAGAAGGCCTTCGACGAGTCCTACAGCACCGGGACCCCGGCGACCTTCGCGCTGAGCGAGGTCGTCGCGGGCTGGACCTACGGCCTGACCGGGGTCAAGGTGGGCAGCCGGGTCGTGCTGCAGATCCCGCCGCTGCTGGGCTACGGCGGCCAGGAGCAGGACAAGATCCCGGCCAACAGCACGCTCTACTTCGTCGTCGACGTCATCGACGCCTCGGTGCCCGCGTCGAGCGACTCGGCGGATGCCTCGGAGGCGCCCGCCCAGTGACGAGCAGGCGGTAGGCTCGCCGCCGTGTCGGCGCAGAAGACCGAGCGGCTGATGAACCTGCTCATCATGTTGCTCGTCCAGACCCGCCACGTCACCAAGGACCGGATTCGGGAGATCCTCTATCCGGACGCGGGCGACGAGGCGTTCGAGAAGATGTTCGAGCGGGACAAGGAGGAGCTCCGCAGCCTCGGCGTCCCGATCGAGCTCGGTCAACTCGACGCCCTCTTCGAGGACGAGGCCGGCTACCGGATCCGCCCCACCGAGTTCGCGCTGCCGGACATCAGCCTGACCGCCGACGAGGCGTCGGTGGTCGCGCTGGCGACCAAGGTCTGGGAGCACGCCAAGCTCGCCGAGGCCACCAGCGAGGCGGTCCGCAAGCTCACCGCCGCGGGCGCGGAGCCCGATCTGGCGGCGCTGGACCTGGTGCAGCCGCGCCTGGGCGCCGACGAGCCCTCCTTCGACGTCTTCCTCGAGGCGGCCCAGGAGCGGGTCCCGGTCGTCTTCGACTACCAGCGGGGCAGCGGCGCTGTCACCACCCGCCATCTGCAGCCGTGGGGCGTGCTGCGCTCCTCGGGCCGGTGGTACGCCGTCGGCCTCGACACCGACCGGGGCGAGGAGCGGGTCTTCCGGCTCTCCCGAGTGCGCGGCGCCGCCCGCAAGGAGGGCCGGCCGGGCTGCTACGAGATCCCCGAGGGAGTCGACATCCGTCGTACCGCCGAGCGGCTGGTCCCCGCTGGCACCCCGTTGCGCGCGGTGCTGCGGGTCCGGACGGGTGCCGGGCACGCACTGCGCCGCGACGCCGTCTCGGTCTCCACGGGTGCGGACGGCTGGGACGAGCTGGTGCTCGACCACCCGGCGGTCGACCTGGCCGCCGAGGTGCTGGCCCACGGTGCCGACGTCGAGGTCGTCTCGCCACCCGAGCTGCGCCAGGACGTGGTCGCCCGACTGCAGGCGGTGCTTCGGTGAGCAGCGCGGCGTACGGGGCCAAGGAGCAGGTCGCCCGGCTGCTGGCGCTGGTGCCCTACCTGCACGCCCGCGGCGAGGTCAGGCTCGACGAGGCCGCCGCCGCGCTCGGGGTCACCGAGAAGCAGATCGTCAAGGACCTGCGGGTGCTGTGGATGTGCGGACTGCCCGGCGGCTATCCCGACGATCTCATCGACGTCGACCTCGAGGCGTTGGAGGACCCCGACGGCGACCGGGTCATCCGGGTCACCAACGCCGACTACCTCTCCCGGCCGCTGCGGCTGACGCCGACCGAGGCGACGGCGCTGATCGTGGCGCTGCGGGCGCTGCGGGCGGGCTCGACCTCCGCGGAGACCCGCGAGGTCGTCGACCGGGCGCTGGCCAAGCTGGAGCAGGCCGCGGCGGCCGGTACGCCGGCGGAGCTGGTCGATCCCGGACAGGCTCCGGACGCCGGGCTGGTCTCGCTGCGGGCCACCCTGCAGCGGGCCGTCGACGCCGGGCTTCAGGTCCGGATCGTCTACTACGTGCCCTCCCGGGACGAGGAGTCGATGCGGGTAGTCGATCCGCACGCGCTCACCGAGCAGGCGGGCGCGGTCTACCTGGACGCCTTCTGTCACGCTGCCGAGGCGCCGCGGTGGTTCCGGCTGGACCGGATCCGCTCCGCCGAGGTCCTCGACGCCCCGGTCGAGACGCCTGCCGAGCCCCGCGACCTCGCCGACGGGCTCTTCGCGCAGAGCGACGGGCTCACCTCGGCAACCCTGGACGTCTCACCCGAGGCCTACTGGATCACCGAGTACTACCCGGTTCAGCAGGTGCGGCCCGCCGAGCAACACGGCGAGGGCCACCACGAAGTCGACCTGCTGGTCGCCGACGAGCGCTGGCTGCTCCGGCTGCTGCTCCGGCTGGCGCCGCACGCCCGGGTGCTCGCCCCGGCGTCGTACGCGAGCGCCTTCAGAGGACGCGCACAGGCCACCCTCAACCTCTACCGGTAGCATGAGAGCATCATCGACCACTCTGTGAGGCAGTCATGACCATTCTTGGCATCGCCGGGCTCGGAACCCAGGAGCTCATCCTGATCCTGCTCGTCCTCGTGCTCCTGTTCGGCGCGACGAAACTGCCCGACCTCGCCCGCGGCACCGGCCGCGCCCTGCGCATCTTCAAGGCCGAGACCCAGGGTCTGATGGACGACGACGACGCTGCCACGCCCACGGTGTCCAGCGCGATCGAGACCCGGCAGAGCGAGCTCGAGGCGAAGCAGGCCGAGCTGGACGCCGAGCGCGAGCGCCTCAAGCGCGGCGAGCTCTAGCCCGGCCCGCGGTTGTCTCTCGCCGGCGTCGCCGACCTCCTGCGAGGCCGGCCTCATCACCCCATCGGCCCCGATGGCCGGATGGCGGTCTCGGACCACTTCCGTGAGCTGCGCGCGCGGCTGATCCGGGCCGTGCTGGTCTGGCTGGTCCTCTTCGTCGTCGCGCTCTTCTTCTACGAGCCGCTGCTCGCGATCCTGAAGCACCCCTACGACACCGCCGTCCGGGGCGGCACCGTGGACAGCGAGATCGTCGTCTCGGGCATCGGCGGTCCGCTCATGTTGCAGCTCAAACTGTGCGCCGTTGCCGCCCTGATCGTCGCCAGCCCCTGGTGGCTACGCGAGATCTGGGGCTTCCTGCTGCCCGGTCTGCACAAGAACGAGCGGACGTGGACGCGCATCTTCGCGGCCGTCGCTGGTCCGCTGTTCATGGCCGGGGTCGCTCTCGGCTACTACGTGCTCCCCAAGGGCATTCGGCTGCTGATCGAGTTCACGCCACTCGACACCACGAACCTGGTCGACTTCGACGACTACTTCGGCTTCATCGTGCGGATGCTGTTGATCTTCGGCATCGCCTTCGAGATCCCGCTCTTCGTGGTGATGCTCAACCTGGCGGGCGTGGTGAGCGGAAAGATGCTCGGCAAGTACCGCGCCTGGATCGTCATGGGCACGATGCTCTTCGCGGCCGTCGCCACCCCGTCGCCCGACGCCCTGACCATGCTGATGCTCGCGCTGCCGATGCTGGTGCTCTTCCTCATCGCCGAGGTCATCGCGCGGCTCGTCGACCGCGCCCGGGGTCGGCGCGAGAAGGGCACCGAACTGTGGGACGACGACGAGGTCTCGCCGATCTAGCGCTGCGCCGCTGCCCCAGACCCGCCGAGTCGGCAGAAGTGTGAGTCTGAAACCGCCCGAGTCGGCAGAAGTGTGAGTCCGAAACCGCCCGAGTCGGCAGAAGTGTGAGTCCGAAACCGCCCGAGTCGGGAGAACGTGATGTCGTGCGGCGGCAAGTAAGCCCA
>NZ_JASGDQ010000118.1:0-5593 GCF_047607185.1 Nocardioides sp.
CCCAGGAGGCCCGAGTCGGCAGAAGTGCAGGGCCTGTCCACAGGCGGACTGTGGACGACGCCCACACTTCTGCCGACTCGACCGCTCTCACGCTTGCACTTCTGCCGACTCGCGCGCGCGGCCTACGCTCGGGGGGTGTCCTGGGCGGCGATCATCCTGGCCGGCGGCCGCGGCGCCCGGCTGGGCGGGGTCGACAAGGCCGGCATCGAGGTCGGCGGCCGGACGCTGCTGGAGTGGGCGCTGGACGCCGTCATCGATGCCCGCGAGGTGGTCGTAGTCGGCGATCCGGTGCCGACGCAACGGCCGGTCACCTTCACCCGCGAGAGCCCGCGGTACGGCGGCCCGGCGGCCGGGCTGCTGACCGGACTCGACGCGCTGCTGGCCCCGACGCCGTACGTCGCCGTGGTGGCCGTCGACATGCCCCGGCTCACCATGTCGACGACCCGGCGGCTGACCGAGGCGGCGGCCGGCCACGACGGCGCTGTGCTGGTCGGCCCGGACGGTCGCCGGCAGCTGGCGCTGGTGCTCTCGACGGAGCGGCTGCGGCAGGTCCGGCCCGATCATGAGGGGCAGCACAACCTGGCGCTGTGGCGGCTGCTCGCGCCGCTCACCCTCGTCGAGGTCGCCGTGGTCGGTGAGGAGCACCGCGACGTCGACAGCTGGACGGACCTGCGGGATCTGTAGGGCACGATCGGGACGTCTCGGAGGGCGATCGGAGACCTCTCGCGGGGCAATCCGGGACCTCTCGCGCGCAAACAGAGACCTCTCGCGGGGCAATCCGGGACCTCTCGGCGGGGGACGGCGGCCCGATACCCTGCCCAGCATGAGAGCTGTCGTCGCACGAGAGCCGGGTGGGCCGGAGGTACTGGAGATCGCCGAGGCGCCGGACCCGGTCGCGGGACCCGGCGAGGTGGTCATCGACGTCGTGGCGGCCGGCATCAACCGGGCCGACCTGCTGCAGCGGCAGGGCCACTACCCGCCGCCGCCGGGCGCGCCGGAGACCATCGGCCTGGAGGTGAGCGGCCGGATCGCGATGCCCGCCGGGCCCTGGAGCACCGGCGACGAGGTCTGCGCGCTGCTGGCCGGCGGCGGCTACGCCACCAAGGTGGCGGTGCCGGTCGGCCAGCTGATGCCGGTGCCGGCCGGGGTGGACCTGCCGACCGCCGCAGCGCTGCCCGAGGTGGCCGGCACGGTCTGGTCCAACCTCAAGATGACCGCCGACCTGCAGGCCGGCCAGACCCTGCTGGTGCACGGCGGCGCCGGCGGCATCGGCTCGTTCGCGATCCAGCTCGCCAAGGCGCTCGGCGCCCGCGTCATCGCGACCGCCGGCAGCGAGGAGAAGCTGGCGCTGTGCCGCGAGCTGGGCGCCGACGAGGCGATCGACTACCACTCCGACTGGGCAGCGCAGGTGAAGGGCCAGGCCGACGTCGTCCTCGACAACATGGGCGCGAAGTACCTCGCCAGCAATGTCGCCGCCCTCGCCGACGGCGGCCGACTTGTGGTCATCGGGCTGCAGGGCGGCACCCGGGCCGAGCTCGACATCAACGCACTGATGCGCAAGCGCGCCGGCGTCATCGGCACCACGCTGCGCTCGCGGAGCATCGAGTCCAAGGCAGAGGTGTGCCGCCAGGTCGTCGAGCACGTCTGGCCACTGGTCACCGCCGGGGCGATCAGGCCGGTCGTCTCCGCCGTACTGCCCCTCGATCAGGCATCGCAGGCCCACGAGTTGATGACCTCGGGGGCACACACCGGGAAGATCCTGCTTGCGGTTTGAATAGGCTTGGTCTCATGACTGAGGAGCAGCAGGTCGTCGTGATCGGCCCCGACGGGCAACCACTGGGCGCGGTGCCCGACCAGAGACCCGACCAGAGCGAGACCGACGAGGAGCGCAGCATCACCGACCTCGTCGAGCAGCCCGCCAAGGTGATGCGAATCGGCTCGATGATCCGGCAGCTGCTGGAGGAGGTGAAGGCGGCTCCGCTCGACGAGGCCTCCCGCAACCGGCTCAAGGAGATCCACGAGGCGTCGATCAAGGAGCTGGAACAGGGCCTGGCCCCGGAGTTGGTCGAGGAGTTGGATCGCCTGACGCTGCCGTTCACCGACGAGCACACCCCCTCGGAGGGCGAGCTGCGGATCGCGCAGGCCCAGCTGGTCGGCTGGCTGGAGGGGCTCTTCCACGGCATCCAGACGGCGATCTACGCCCAGCAGGTGGCCGCCCGCGCCCAGTTCGAGCAGATCCGCCGCGGGCTGCCGCCGGGCGCGATGCCGCAGGCCGCGCAGCCGATGCCCGAGGAGGGCCAGCCGGGGACGACCAACGGGATGTACCTCTGACGGCGGGAGTTCCTCAGCAGGCGCCGGGCCCGGCGTGCAATCGATCAGGGAAGTGCTGATCAATCCCGGCTGCTGCGCGATTGATCAGCACTTCTAGGCCTCCGGGATCGGCATGGCGAACCGCTCCGGCCGGGCCACGTCCGGGTCGGGGCCGTTGCGCACACCCCGGTCGAGTCCGTCGATGCGGGCCAGCTCCTCGGCGCTCAGCTCGAAGCCGAAGATGTCGAAGTTCTCGGCGATGCGGCCGGGATTGGTCGACTTCGGGATCGCCGAGCGGCCCTGCTGCAGATGCCAGCGGAGCATCACCTGGGCGGCGGTCCGGCCGTGGGCTCGCGCGATCTCCTGGAGCGTGGGGTCCTCCATCACGCTGCGGCGGTCCTCGCCCCAGCCGGGGTAGAAGGTGATGCCGCCGATGGGCGACCAGGCCTGGTCGAGGATGCCGTGCTCGGCGTCGGCGGCGCGCACCTCGGGCTGGGTGAAGTAGGGGTGCAGCTCGATCTGGTTCACCGCCGGGACCACCTCGGTCGCGGCCAGCAGCTCGGCCAGGTGGTGGGGCATGAAGTTGCTGACCCCGATGGCGCGGACCCGGCCGTCGCCGAGCAGCGTCTCCAGCGCCCGGTAGGCGGCGATGGTCCGCTCGAACCGGTCGGGCGCCGGCTGGTGCAGGATCAGCAGGTCGAGCCGTTCGACGCCGAGCTTGCCGGTCGCCTTGTCGAAGGCGTGCAGCGTCTCGTCGTACCCGTAGTCGCTGACCCAGACCTTGGTCTCGACGAAGATCTCCTCGGGAGGTACGCCGGCGCGGCGGATGCCCTCGCCGACCTCGCGCTCGTTGTGGTAGGCGGCGGCAGTGTCGATGTGTCGGTAGCCGGTGCGCAGCGCCGTCTCGACCGCAGCCGCGGTCTCCTCGGGCGGGCTCTGGAAGACGCCGAAGCCGAGTGCCGGCATCCGCACGCCGTTGTTGAGGGTCAGTTCGTTCGTGATCGGTTCCACGCCGTCCACGCTACGTCGGACGGGCGGCGGCTGGGAGGGACTGGTGTTACTCGGAACGGCGGTCACGTGTTCTCAGGCGAATCGGCGCACCGCGAGCAGGCCGAGCAGCCCCACCAGGGCCAGCGCCAGGCCGGGGGCGGCGGCGCGGAGGAATTCCGGCGGGGTCTCGTCGCCGACCAGGGTGTAGGTGGGCGTGGTCGGCTCGGGGGCCGTCTCGACCGGGGCGGTGCCGGGGCCGAGCACGGTCTGGACCTGGGCCAGCAGCGCATCGGTGGCGACGCTGGTGCCCGAGTCGGGGCGAGCCAGCCAGGCGTCGCCGTCGGGGGCCGCCATCACGACGTACCTCTCGTCGGTGGCGAGCTGCCCCAGCCCGCACTTGCCGGTGCCGGTCTTGACCCGCACCTCGGCGGTGGTCACCTCGCCCTTGTAGACCCGGTCGACCTGGACCGTCGAGACGAACCAGGCATCGCTCGGCTCGCTGCTGGTCACGACGCCGGTGAAGACCACCGTGGCACCGGCCATCGCGACGGCCGGTGCCGACGTGGGGCAGCTGCGGGCGGCGTACGACGTGCCGCCGGCGACGCTCAGCGCGAGGGTCGTCAGCAGCAGGGCAAGGAGGCGACGCACCCGGCAATACTAGGGAATCGCTGATCAATCCCGCCTGCTGCGCGCCGCGATGCGGCACGCTGGCCGCGCCGCGGCCGCTCGACAGGCGCCCAGCCTGCCTTCGCGGCCACGGCTTGCCAGCGCACTCGCCTCACGACGCTCGCGACGGCGCCATTGATCAGCGATTCCCTAGAGACCGAGCAGGTCCGCGAGCACACGGGCGACGCCGTCCTCGTCGTGGCCGGGCGCGACGCGGGTGGCGCAGCCGGTGACCTGGGGGTGGGCGTCGGCCATGGCGTAGGAGGTGCCGGCCCAGCTGAGCATCGGCAGGTCGTTGGGCTGGTCGCCGAAGGCGACGACGTCCTCCGCCCCGACGCCGAGGTCGGCGGCGACGAGCGCGAGCGTGGAGGCCTTGGTGACCTCCGGCGCGCTGATCTCCAGTAGCGGGAAGGAGGAGTGGGTGACGTTGACGCGGTCACCGACGACCGCGACCGCGGCGGCCACGAACTCGTCGGGGTCGGCGCCGTCGAGTCGGGCGAGCAGCTTGAGCAACGGCCGGTCGATGAGCTCCTCGAGCACCGCCTCGCGCAACGGCGCGAATCGCTGCCGGTCGGCGTGGTGCCGGGTGTAGTCGGGCTCCATCGCCCAGCCGTCGAGCGTCTCGGCGGCGAACCGCACCGCCGGGATGGCGGTCCTGATCGCGAGCGCGGCCTGGAGGGCCACCGCCGTCTCGATGGGCCGCTCCATCACCGGCGTCGAAGTGGCGACGTCCCACACCAGCGCGCCGTTGGAGACGATGGCGAGGCCGTGACTGCCGACGTAGTCGAACACGTCGCGGGTCCACCGCAGCGGCCGCCCGGTCACGAAGACGACCGGGATGCCGCGCCGGTCGAGCTCGGCAAGCACCTCGGCGGTGTAGGCGGAGACGGTGCCGTCGGTGCGCACCAGGGTGCCGTCCAGGTCGGTGGCGACCAGCCTCGGCGCTGTCACGACCCTGATTGTGCCAGTGAGCGCACCATCACGAGCTCGCCGTCCTCGGTCGTCCCGCGCAACCGGGTGAAGCCGCACTTGGCGAGCACCTTGACGGAGCGGGCGTTGTCGGGCAGCACCGAGGCCCGGACCCGTACGCCGGCGGCGTCGGTGAGGCCGACCAGCGCCCGCAGCGCCTCGGTGGCGAACCCCCAGCCCCACGCCTCGCGCACCAGGCCGTAGCCGACCTCGGTCTCGGCGACGCCGTCCGCCGCGGGCTCGGGCGGACCGAAGAAGCCGATCGAGCCGAGCGTGGTCACGCCGCGGACGATCGAGCGCGGTCCCCAGGGGTCGCCCTCGCGCCACAGCGAGGCCGCGTCCACGTCGTCCTCGCGCGGGAAGTCGGCGTGCCAGCCGGGGCGGCGTACCCGGGCGCGGATCGCCGCGACGTCCTCGGCGGTCCACAGCGGCAGCGTCAGCCGCTCGGTGCTCACCACCACTGGGATCACGAGGGCATGCCTCCCTCGCCAGCGCCGTCGCGCAGCAGGCGCCTGGCGGGGGAGGCATGCCCTTAGAGATTCCGCAGGTAGGGCAGAGTCGGCGCGCCGCCGCCCCAGCACGTGCCTGAGCACCTTCTCCTCAGTCGCCGTGGCTCCGCCACGGCTCCCTCGTCGGCGGCACTCAGCCACGCCCTGGA